>CAYOMH010000001.1:0-9772 GCA_964405055.1 uncultured Muribaculaceae bacterium
TATTATATATAATTGCAATGTTATTAAAAAGGAAAGCGATGTATCCACATCCACCTGATGGATTTTAATTCATAGGTAAAAAGCCAAATTATAAATTTGATTTTTTAAGTGGATACTAAAGGTATTCACTTTTTAATTTATGGAGGTGTTTTTTTATAGCAAATTCAAAAGATGACTTATTAATTAATGAGCGCATTAGGGTAAGTGAGTTAATCGTAATTGGTCCAAATGGAGAACAATTAGGAACAAAAAAAATTGCTGACGCATTAACTTTGGCTTCTTATGCTGGATTAGATTTAGTATTAATCAATCCAAATGGAGTGCCACCAGTTGCAAAAGTAATGGATTATAATCGTTTTCGTTATGAAAAACAAAAGAAAGTTAAAGAACAACAAAAACGACAAAGAGAAACCAATAAAGCAGTTAAAGAATATCAATTAACTGTTGCAATTGATGTCCATGATTTTGAAACAAGAAGAAAAAATGCTCAAGAATATTTATTAAAAGGGCATAAAATAAAAGCGACGCTATTCTTTAAAGGTCGTCAATTAGCTCATCCAGAACTTGGAAGAGCAGTACTAGATCGATTTGCTGAAGCATTGAGTGAAGTTTCAACTATTGAAACTGTAGCAAAAATGGAAGGTAAAAGAATGTTTATGCTACTAACACCTAAAAAATAGAAAGAGAGATTAAAATGCCAAAACAAAAGACACATAAAGCAAGTGCAAAAGTATTTAAAAAAAGACCAAGTGGAACTATTACTTATAAAAAATCTGGTGGTAATCATCAAACAAATAAGGATAATGGTAAAACCATTCGTCATAGACGTAAGAATGGAAAATTAGCTAAAGGGGAAGTTGACAGAATTAAATCTGTTATCTAGGAGGATGTAATATGACAAGAGTTAAAGGCGGACCAGTTGCAAAAAATAGACGAAGAAAAGTATTAAAACAAGCTAAAGGATATTTTGGTAGTAAACATCGTTTATATAAAACAGCACAAGAACAATTATTTCATTCAGGAGCTTATGCATATCGTGATCGTAAACAAAACAAAAGAAATTTTCGAAAATTATGGATTACACGTATTAATGCAGCCTGTGAAACAAATGATATTAGTTATTCAAGATTCATTAATGGTTTAAATATTGCTGGTGTAGAAGTTAATCGTAAAATGCTATCAGAATTAGCAATTGATAATGCAAAAGGATTTACTAGCTTAGTAAAAATTGCTAAAGATGCTTTAGCAGGTAATATTAAAAAAAGCGAAGCAAAACCAAAAGTAGAAAAAGTTAATACTACTGAATCAAAAGAAAAACCAAAAGCTAATTTAAATGATAAAACATTAGCAGAATTAAAAGAAATGGCCAAAGCAAAAAAAATCAAAGGCTATTCTACAATGAAAAAAGACGATTTAATTAATATTTTAAATTAAAATAAAAAAACAAGTTTTACTTGTTTTTTATTGTGTTATTTTCTAGAAAATAATGATAAGCTTGATACTCAATACCTTCTTTATTTACTTGATAATCAATTTTCTTTTGTTTTAAAATTAACTTAACAAAATAATCGGTTAAATATGGATTACGAATTAGTAGGGGTCCAATTAAATGAGTAGCATAAAATTTATATTGATGATAACCTTGTTTTTCATTATTAGTAAATAACCAAGGATGTAAATTATTTTTTATTATCCCTTCATGATTTTGAAAGCCAATTATTTTTTCATTAATGACATCAGTTGTTAATACTAATTCACTAACAATTCTATTAGGTGATCTAAGGGTATGATAACTAAATATATTTAAGGCTTCAATTTTTTTAGTTTTAACTTTTATATATTCACCAAATAGTTCGGTTGCATTACCAGTAATTATAAATAGTTTATTCTTAATTGCTTTTTTAATCTCTAAAAGATATTTTTTTAAATCATTTAAAACAATTAATTGATTTTCTTCTGTTCCCATGCCCATGTAATATAGATCATATTTAGTAAAATCAATTAAATCATTTTTGGTTAGATAATGAATTTTTACTTCAATATTTTGGTTTTTAAAATGATTTTCTAAAGCTCTTATGTTGGCATGTTCACCATATAAATTCATTAAATCATAGTATAAGTGTGCAATGTTAATCATCATTATTTCCCCCTAATCATTGATAATATTCGATCAGTCATATCAAAGCAAACCATTGTAAATATATCACCACTAGATTTATTAATTACTAGATCTAATAGTTCATCAATATTATCGATTAATATTAATTTTTCTTTAGCAATACCAGCATATTCAAGACGATTATATACATCATATCTGAATCGACCAATACAGAAAAATTTATCTATTTTGTTATCATTTAATAATTCAAAATTAACATCCCATAACCAAGATAAGTCATTATCGTGATACCTTCTACTGACATTATCAAAACCAATAATTACAGTTTTTTTGTTAGGGCTATTTTTAATATAATTAATTGATTGTAAATAACTTAAATTATTTTCATTTTTACTTTCAATCATTGTGATTTTTCGATTTTTATAATCATAAGTATGCATTCTTTTTGCTTCATTAATATCATTATTAAAACTGTTAATAATTTTTTCTTCACTTAAACCAATAGTTTTAGCAGCAGTATAAGCGGCTAGAGTATAATAAACGGCAAAAAAAGCATCTTTATCAATTTTAATTAAATTATCATTTATTTTAATTGTTTTATTTTCTAAATTTACATCACTGGCTATATAATCAACTGGATTACGATTAAAACACTTATTTTTACAACTATATGTACCTAAATGACCATAATGATAAAATTCATATTTTAATTTTTCATGACAGACTGGACAATATGCATGATCAAGTGATAAATTTTGATTATTATTAACTGAATAATTAGTATTATTAATTCCAAAACTAGTAATTAATCCTTGATGATTTAACTTTGCTTGATTAACAATTGGATCATCAGCATTAATTATTAAATGTGTATCTTTATTTATAGCACTAAAAATAGCATTATATATTTTATCAACATGCCCATTTCTTGGTGGTTGATCACGAGTAACATTAGTAACAATTAAATGAGTGAAAACTGGTTTGGGGAATGCCAAACTTATATGCCTTTCATCTATTTCTAAAATTAAAACATCAGCCTTAATTTTTTTAGTAAAAAATGAAGTGCTAGTCATTACTTTTGTATATATACCACGGACAGCATTGGCGCCAGTTTCATTGTAAATAACTTTATAACCATTATTCTTTAATAGTTTTGCTAAAGTATATACGGTTGATCCTTTACCTGAGGAACCAGTAACACCAATCACAAATTTTGGATAAGTAATTTTATTTAAAGCATTTATATCGCGTCTAAATAAAATACTACCAGCAAAAACTCCACCATTCTTACCTAAGATTTTACAACTATAAGTTAATATTTTACTTAACAATATTAACATTCTTATTTTCATTTATATCACCATTAATATTATATCATAGGAAAAATAAAGATAAAACATTATTATTGTATAGGTAATAATGATATTTTGCTTGTATTTATCAATAAACATTGTTAAAATATAAATGGTTTTTTAACCAAATAGACACGAATAATGATTTAATTGTCCAGTGGCCAATTGGTTGTCAATTAAAGAAGACTTATTCGGATGTAAAAACGAAGGGAATGATAAACATGGCAGTAGTTTCTATGAATTATTTATTAGAAGCAGGTGTACACTTTGGACACCAAACAAACAGATGGAATCCTAAAATGAAGGAATACATCTTTGCAGCAAGAGATGATATTTATATTATCGACTTGAAAAAGACAGTGCAAAAAATTGAAGAAGCATATGCAGAAATCAAGAATATTGCAAATAACGGTGGAACATTTTTGTTTGTTGGAACAAAAAAACAAGCAAATGAATCAAGTACTGAAGAAGCAATTCGTTCAGAAAGTTATTATGTAGCTGAAAGATGGTTAGGTGGAACTTTAACTAATTTCAGAACTATAAGACGTCGTCTTAAAAGATTAGAAGAAATTGAAAAAATGGAAGCCGATGGTACTTTTGAATTATTACCAAAAAAAGAAGTAATCGGTATTAAAAAAGAATATGAAAAATTAAACCGTGTTTTAGCCGGAATTAGAAAAATGGAAAAATTACCACAAGGAATAATTATTGTTGATCCTAAAAAAGAAGCAAATGCAGTTAAGGAAGCAAGAAAATTAAATATTCCTATTTTTGGTATTGTTGATACAAATTGCGATCCTGATGATGTGGATTATGTAATCCCAGCTAATGACGATGCTGTTCGTTCAGTAAAAGTAATTTTAGGAGTTTTAGCCAATGCTATTTGTGAAGCTAAAAATTTACCATTAGTAGATTATATTACTGATGTGAAAAAAGATCATGCTGAAGTTGCTGGAATTACTCCAGAAGTAAAACCAGTTAAAAAAGAAGAAATTGTTGAAGAAAAAGTTGAAGCAGTTGTTGAAGAAGTGGTAGAAAAAGAAGTTGTTGTTCAAAAAGAAACAAAAGCTGCAAAAGAAGATTTAACTGAAAAAACTTTAACTGAATTAAAAGCAATTGCTAAAGAAAAAGGTTTAAAAGGATATAGTACATTAAAAAAAGAAGAATTAATTAACTTAATTAATGGCTAGGAGGTATATATATGATTAGTGCAAGTTTAGTAAAAGAATTAAGAGATATTTCTGGAGCAGGAATGCTTGATTGTAAAAATGCTTTAGAATCAGCAAACGGAAATATTGAATTAGCATTAGATTGGCTTCGTGAAAAAGGTATTGCTAAAGCTACAAAAAAAGCTAGTAGAATTGCTTCTGAAGGTTTAGCAAAAATATTTGTTAAAAATAATCGCGCACTTGCTTTAGAATTAAATTCTGAAACAGATTTCGTTAGTAAAAATAGCGAATTCATTGAATTATTAGATGTTATTGGCGAAACCGCAATAAACAGCGATGCAAGTAGTGTTGAAGAAGTATTAGCACTGGCTTATGAAAATGGAACAATTAATGATTTATTAGTTGCTAAGATTTCAAAAATTGGTGAAAAATTATCTTTAAGAAGAGTATCAGTATTAAATAAAGAAGAACAACAATTTTTTGGTGTTTATTCACATAATGGTGGCCGAATAGTAAGTGCTATTTTATTAGAAAATGGTAGTGAAGATATTGCTCGAGATATAGCAATGCAAGCTGCAGCTATGAAACCACAATATGTTAATGTTGAAGATATTCCATCTGATATAACAGATCATGAAAGATCAGTTTTTTTAGAACAATCAATGAATGAAGGTAAACCTGAAGAAATTGCTAAAAAAATGGTTGAAGGCAGAATGAAAAAATACTATGAAGAAGTTGTTTTAGTAAAACAAACATTTATTAAGGATAACAGTATGACTATTGAAACATATTTAAATAACAATAATGCTAAAATTATTGATATGATTCGTTATGAAGTCGGTGAAGGTATGGAAAAAAGAACCGACAATTTTGCTGAAGAAGTATTAAACCAAGCGAAAGGGGAATAAAATATGGGTCAAAAGAAACAGTTGGTTAGAGGGATAATCTTTATTGTCCTTGGAATTGGAATTTTACTAGCATTTATTTTTTTAGGAAATAAAGACTGGAAAAAAGGTCAAGCCAGCGATAGTGTAAAATTTAAAGAAGAATATAAAGGTGTTTCAAAAGATAATTTATTTGTCTATAAAACTCATAATGAAATTAATGAAATGCTTGAAAAAGGAACTGGAGTTATCTATTTAGGATTTCCGTCATGTCCTTGGTGCCAAGCTTATGTTCCTTATTTAGATGAAGTTGCTAAAGAAGTTGGAATTAGTGAAATTGCTTATTTTAATATTCTTGAATCAAGAAAAAATAATACGGTTGCATATCGTAAAACAGTCGAATTATTAAAAGAATTCTTAAATACTGATGATGAAGGAAATAGCCGAGTATATGTTCCAGAAATTATCGTTGTTAAAGATGGTAAAATCTTGAGTCACAATAATGAAACATCAACTAACCAAGGTAATGATACAAAAGCATATTGGACTGAAGAAAAACAAACTAGTATTAAAAATACTCTAAAAAATATGTTAAGTGAGTTACCGGCCGTTTGTACAAGTTGTAATTAATAATAAAAACCAGTTAATCTGGTTTTTTTATTGATTATGTAATTTAATTTTTTCAAAATATGTATTATAATTGTATTGGAGAGTGAAATAGATGAATTATGATAATGAGACAACCTTAAGAATGAATAAGGTAATTGATAGTTTAGAAAGTAAGTATGTTAATGTTCGTGCTGGTCGTGCTAATCCTGGAATGTTAGCTGGAATTGATGTTGAATATTATGGTGCAAGAACACCATTAACAAGTATTGCTAATATAGTTATTCCCGAAGCAAGACAATTATTTATTAAACCTTTTGATCGCAGTGCATTAAAAGATATTGAAAGAGCAATTAATGAAGCTAATATTGGAATTACACCAACAAATAATGGTGAAACAATTATCTTAACTATTCCAGAGTTAAGTGAAGAAAGACGAAAAGATTACGTTAAACAAATAAAAAGTTTAGCAGAAGATGCTAAAGTTGCTTTAAGAAATATTCGTCAAGATATGAATAATTCAATCAAAAAAGAAGAATTATCAGAAGATGAAAAAGATTCATTATTAGAGTTAGTTCAAGACTTAACAAATAAGTATAATAAAAAAATTGAAGACCTAACAAAAAACAAAGAAACAGAATTAATGTCTTTATAATAATATTGCAAAAAAGCGGAAAAAATGCTATTCTTTAAATAGAAGGAGATTAGAAAATATGACATGGTTATACATTGTTTTAGGTGTAGTTGCATTATTAGTTGTTTATATAATTGCAACATATAATACTTTAGTAAGATCAAGAAATTTAGTTAGAGATCAATGGAGTCAAATAGATGTTCAATTAAAAAGAAGATTTGATTTAATTCCTAATTTACTAGAAACAGTAAAAGGATATATGAAACATGAAAAAGATACTTTAGAAGCAGTAATTAAAGCAAGAAATTCATTCTTAGTTGCAGAAACTCCTGAACAAGAAATGGAATCAAATAATAATTTAAGTAATGCTTTATCAAAATTATTTGCTCTATCAGAATCATATCCTGATTTAAAAGCAAATACTAGTTTCTTAGATTTACAATCAGAATTAACTGAAACCGAAGATAAAATAGCTTCAGCTCGTCAATTCTATAATGATACTGTAATGCAACATAATAACAAAGTGGAAATGTTTCCATCAAGTATTGTTGCTAACATGTTTAAATTTGTTAAAGAAAAATTCTTTGAAGCAGCGACAGCCGAACGCGAAAACGTAAAAGTTAAATTTTAAGCTTACAATATGTAAGCTTTTTTAAAATTAATAGGAGGAAAAATGAAGAAAATATTATTTTTTTTAATTATATTTTTGTTTCCTTTTGGCGTCAATGCAATTGATTCAAATTACTTAGATTTAGGTACAAACAAATATTATATTGAAGCTAATATATTAAAAAATGGTGATATGGAAATAAAAGAATTAAAAATATTATTTGGTTCTTTTAATGGTCATGAATCAATTATTAATTATAGTAATCCTAAGTTAACAAAATTCACTGGCAGATTAAATGATTTTAGTGGTAGTGATATTTATAATGCTTCAGGAATTGAAAATGTAAGAATATATGGTGTTAAATATGATAATAATAAAGAATTTGATTTAATTAATAGTCAAAATAGAACTGAATTTAAAATGGTAAATAGTGCTGAACTTGGAGAATATGGCGTATATACAAAGGAAGGTAATACTTATCGTATATATTTACCCTCAGAAAGATATGAAGCAAGTTTAGTTACTTATACACTAAAAGATGTTGTAGTTATTCATAACGATGTGGCTGAAGTTGCCTGGGATTTTATTAGTAGTCAATATAAAGAAGAAATAGCTGATTTAAGAATTGTAATTAATCTTCCTGATGATAGTCAAGAATTAAGAGTATTTTCACATGGTCCACTTTATGGCGAAAATAAAATAAATAGTCGTAGTCAAGTTACTGCAACATGGCAAAATATAGATGCATACAAAGCTGTTGATGTTCGTGTTGTATTTGACAAAGATTTAGTATCTTTAGGAAATAAAAAAAGTAATTTTGCTGGTTTAACAAATATATTAGCAGTTGAAGAAATTAGAGCAAAACAAGCAAATGATATTAGAGATGGTAAAGTTTGTCAATTAAATTGTGACTTCGATTCTGATGGTATTTGTGATTTAAATTGCGATAAAAATAATGATCAAACCTGTGATTTAAATTGTGATACAAACGCTGACTATATATGTGATTTGAATTGTGATACTAACAAAGATGGCAAATGCGATTACAAATGTTTTATTGATCAAGCAGTAATTGCTGCCTATGTTTCAATAGCTACTTTAATTGTTATTGGTGTTTATTATTATTTAAAACACGATCGTGAATATCGTAGTGATTTTAAATCTAAATATTATCGTGAGTTTATTGAAGATTATAATGTTGAACAAATAGATTATATTATGAAACGAAAAATTTCTCCGGATGCAATGAGTGCATCAATTCTTAATTTAATTTATAAAAAGAATATTAGTGTTGATAAGACAATAGATAAAAATAATAAACCAACATATTTATTTACTAAGTTAAATGATAGTCAAGATAAAGCTGAAAAAGCATTAATGGACTTCTTATTTGATGATGTTGGTGATGGTAAAACATTTACCGATGAAGGTTTAAAATCATATGCCAAATCAACTAGTACCTATAATACTTTTTTATCATCATATTCTATATGGAAAAGGATTGTTACTACTTCCGCAAAAGCCAATGCATTTTGGGTTTCAAATAATATGAAGATTACTTTTGTAATTATAATTATGATACTATTTTTTATATATACATTATTAATGGAAAGAGCCCAATGGTTAGGAAATGTTGGTCTTATGGCGATTGCTTTTTTATTATATTTTGTTGTATTTATATATATAGTATCAGCTCAAAAAAGAACTAAAAAAGGTAACGAACATTATTTAAAGTGGCGTGCATTCAAAAATTTCCTAAATGATTTTGGGGCTTTTGAAAAAAAAGATTTACCGGAAATAATTTTATGGGAAAGATATATTGTTTATGCTACTGTATTTGGTTTAGCCGATAAAGTTTCTAAAACAATGAATGTTAAAATTCAAGAATTTGATCAACCAACAAATTTTCACCCAAGTTATTTAGATTATATTATATTTAATAATATGATTAATAGAACAATTACTGATTCATTTGCCGCAGCAAAAACAACGGCAGCTGCAGTTCGTGTTGCCAATTCAACTCGTTCAAGTGGTAGTGGTTTTGGTGGTGGATCTTCATTTGGTGGGGGCGGATTCGGTGGCGGTGGCTCAGGTGGGGGCAGATTTTAGTTAATAATATTAAAAAACGAATTATCTTCGTTTTTTTATTGTCGATATTTTTCTCTTATGCTATAATAACAGTAAGTAAGAATAAAAAGAAGTGTGTGATAAAATATGGTTTGCAAAACATGTAATTCAACATTACGAAAAAATCAAAATATTTGTCCTGTGTGTGGAACACCAGTTTCTTTTAATTTAAGTCAATTATCTAAGTCAGAAATAAATAGTAATTTTCCAAAAGTAAGTGATCAAACCGATATTTTTAATTTTAAACAACCACTTGAGGAAATGCTTAATC
>CAYOMH010000001.1:9872-35726 GCA_964405055.1 uncultured Muribaculaceae bacterium
AGTGATCAAACCGATATTTTTAATTTTAAACAACCACTTGAGGAAATGCTTAATCAAACAGACGAATTACCAAGGAAAGTAGAAGAAATAAAACCAGTACTAAAAATTGAGGAACCAATTCCAGAAATAAAAAAAAGAACTAGTGTTTTTGATGAAGATGATCAAGAAATAAAACCAGTTGAAAAAAAAGAAAATATTTTACCGAAAAAAGAATTGCCAAGTGATGAAATTCAATCTGCTGAAATAAAACCAGCAGAAATTATTCCTGAAAAAATAAATTTTGATAATACCCAAATTCAATTATTAGAAGAAAGTATTTTACCAGATATAGAAGAACAAAAGGTTAATCAAAAAGAAGAAAAACAATCTATTCAACCTACAGTTTTACCAGATTTAGTTGAAAAATTAACTCCAACTAGTAATGAAGAAAAAGAAATTAATAAAAAATTAAAAAACTACTTTCTTAAAAAAACTTTATTTTATTTATTTGTCGTAATTTTAGTTATTGGTTCAGGATTTGCGGGCTATGCCTTCTTTGTAAAATTTGGTCCTCCTCAATTAGCTTATGTGGGTAATATTGAATATAAAGTTGATCGAACTTATAATGCATCGATTAAAGAAAAATTTTTAGTTATTTCTGATAAAGCTAATACTTGGACAATTGAAGTAACTTCAACCGTTGATTTTAATTCCTTAACGGAATTTAGTTCAAAAACATCTGAATCATACGAAGAAGTAAAAGCAATAAGCAAAAAATATGATGGAATAGATACTGCCATAATCGAAATAAATGACAAAGATAAAAAATTCTATAACGTTGCTATCAAAAAAGGATCTAATGATTATGTCAGTGCAAAGATAACTTATAAAGATAATAAACTTAACGAAAAAATAATTGATGTTTTTGTTAAAATTGCTAAAACTAAAACAATAAAGTACTAATAAATCACTTCAAATGAAGTGATTTTTTTTTAAGGATAAATATGGTAAAATTAAATAGGTGATTAACATTGATAATAAATATAAATAATCAACCAATTGAAGTAGTTATTGTTCATAAAAAAATAAAAAACATTTATTTTCGTTTTAAGAATGATTTAAAACTTTATGTTAGTTGTAATTTATTAGTTAATCAAAACCAGATAATAAAGATGATTAAAGAAAATGAAAAAAGTATTTATAAAATGTATTTACAAATGTTAAAAAAAAGTAATGATCAAAAAATATTTGCTATTCTTGGTGATGAATATATTGTAAATATCGATTCTAGTTTAAAAAAAGTATTTATTGAAGGAAATAAAATATATGGTAAATCATTGCTTGATATTGAAAAATATTATTTAATTGAAGCCAAGAAATTTATTACTGTTCGGTTTAATCGTTGTGCTAATTTATTTACTTATCTTCCCGAATGTAAATTAACATTTAGAAAAATGACAAGTCGTTGGGGAGTGTGCAATACCAAATTAAAGAAAATTACTATTAATACAGAATTATATCGCTATGATGTTTCACTTATTGATTATGTAATTATTCATGAATTATGTCATTTATTTGTACCCAATCATTCACCAAAGTTTTGGAATGAAGTTAGTAAATATTATCCGCATTACAAAAGTGCTAGAAAATTATTAAAAGGAGGATTGTAAAATGATTACATCAATTCAAAATGAAAAAATAAAAAACCTTATCTCACTTAAAGATAAAAAATATCGTGATCTTAATAATCAATTTATTATTGAAGGAGAACATCTGGTCGAAGAAGCTTATCTTACTAATAATTTAATTGAAGTCTATACTACTGATGAAACATTTCAATTAGAAAATATTCAAGTAATTTATATTAGTCAATCAATTATGGCTAAAATAAGTAGTCAGGTTAGTGCTAGTAAATTAATCGGTTTATGTCGCAAACAAATATCAAGAGAAATAGTTGGAAATGTTTTAATATTAGATCGAATTCAAGATCCAGGAAATTTAGGAACTATAATTCGTAATGCAGTTGCTTTTGATATTGATACAATTATCATTAGTAATGATAGCGTTGATTTATATAATGATAAAGTAATTCGTAGTACTCAAGGATTAATTTTTAAGATAAATATAATAATTAGTGATTTAAAACCAATTATTAATCAATTAAAAAATGATGGTTATCAAATAATTGGTTCGGTAGTGAATGGTAATAATTCATTAAATAACAACCAAAAATTTGCTTTAATAGTTGGTAATGAAGGCAAAGGAATAAGTGATGAAATATTAGCACTATGTGATACATTTGTAACTATCTTAATTAATAAGAATTGTGAAAGTTTAAATGCAGGTGTAGCTAGTGGAATATTATTATATGAATTAAGTAAGGTGAAATAATGTTAAAAATTGGGAAGATTGTTAGTACTCATGGGATAAAAGGTGAGATAAAAATAAAAAGTGATTTTGAAAGAAAAGATGAAGTATTTATCCCAGGTTTTATTATTTATTTTAATGACCAAGAAACTGCTCATATTATTAAAAGTCATCGAATTCATAAAAATTACAATATGATTACTTTTGATGATTACAAAAACATAAATGAAATTTTACCATTTATTAAAAATGATGTTTATATAAAAAAATCTGACATTATAAAAAATGAAAATGATTACTTAAAATCAGATTTAATTGGTTTAGATATTTTTTATTTAGATAAAAATTGTGGTAAAGTTTGTGAATATGTGTATAATAATGGCAATGATTTGTTAATGATTAAAAATGCTTTAATTGATTACATACCGTATAATGATAATTTTATCGAAAAAGTAGATCTAAAAGCTAAAAAAATAATTGTTAAAAACATAGAGGGGTTGATGAAATGAAAATAGATATTTTAACTTTATTTCCTGATATGTTTAGTTGTTTTTTTAAGGAATCAATCATTGCTAATGCACTTAAAAAAGAATTAATTACAATTAATGTTATCAATATTCGTGATTTTTCTGATTTAAACCACCATCAAGTTGATGATACTCCATATGGTGGTGGAGCTGGAATGGTTTTAATGTGTGATCCTGTATTTAAGGCAATTGAAAGCGTTAAAACGTCAGATTCGTTTGTGATAATGATGAGTCCACAAGGAAACACATTTAATCAACAGACAGCTATAAAATTGGCAACTAAACCTCATTTAATAATATTATGTGGTCATTATGAAGGCTTTGATGAAAGAATAAAAACTATTATTGATTTGGAATTAAGCGTTGGTGATTTTATAGTAACTGGTGGTGAAGTTCCAGCTATGTTAATAGTGGATGCAATTTCAAGATTAGTTCCTGGGGTAATAAATAAAGAAAGTCTAACCGATGAAACATTTAATAATAATTTATTTGATTATCCAACATATACAAAGCCACAAATATATCGTGGAATGGAAGTTCCAAAAGTATTATTAAGTGGTAATCATCAAGCAATTGATGATTACCGTAAAGAAATGCAAATAGCTAATACTAAAAATAAACGACCAGATTTATTGGAGTGAAATATTTATGCCAAACTATTTAATTAAAAAGGATAAAAAAACTGGCGAAATAATTTATATGGAATATAAATTAAATGGCTATAATTTTAAACCCCGAAATAACAGTGGAGTTAATTTTAGTTTGGAAAAGATAGTAATAATTAAACCAGAAATGATTGATAAAATATTATCATTAAAAATTAAAAAACGTTTAGATAAAATAATTAAACTAACAATGTATTTACTTAATCAAGGTGATGATGATAGTAATCCAGCTGATGTGATGTTAGCGTTAAATGAAATATCAAAATTAAGAAGTCAAATTTTGAATAAGTATCAAAATTATCTTTCTCAACAAAAAGAAATGTTATTCTTAAAAAAATTAAGAATATTAGAAAATGAATTACGAATAAAAAATTTATCAATGCAAGAATTAACAAGTTATAAAACAATCGGTCGTAATTTATAGTTTTGCCTTGATTTATTGTGAATTATTGTGTTATAATCAATTTGCTTTGAAAAAAGGTGTAATCCGCTGATTAGTTATTATGATTGCAATATAATATTTTATGAAAGGGAGAATATAATGAACCTAATTGAAAAGGTAAATGCCAAACAATTAAAAAGTGACGTTCCCGAATTTAGAGTCGGAGATACTATCACAGTTAACGTTTGGATTACTGAAGGTAAGAAAAGAAGAATTCAAGCATTTCAAGGCTTAGTAGTCGCGAAAAAAGGCGGTAGTATTAATGAAACTTTTACTGTTCGTAAAAACAATAAAGGTTATGGCGTTAAAAGAACATTTCCGCTACACTCACCAATTATTGACTCAATTGTTGTTAATAAAAAAGGTGTTGTACGCCGTGCTAAACTAAATTTCTTAGATAACATGGAAAAAGAATTCAAAATTAAAGAAAGAAACTAGTTTAGTTTCTTTCTTTATTATATAAGGAGAAAAAATGAAAATAATTCGTGAATTTGTCCCATATTTAATAATGATTGCTGTTGTAATATTAATTAGAACTTATTTATTTGCTCCAATAAGAGTTAATGGTGATTCAATGAAACCTACTTTAATTGATCAAGAAATAATGATTTTAAATAAAATTTCTGCAATTAACCGATTTGATATTGTGGTAATAAAAGAAGACACTAGTTATTTAATAAAACGAGTTATTGGCTTACCAAATGATAAAATAACTTATCAAAATAATAAACTAATAATTAATGGTAAAGTCGTAGAAGATAGTCATTTAGGAAAACACATTATTGAAGATTTTTCTATTTCACTAGAAAAAAATGAATACTTTGTTCTTGGTGATAATCGTTCAAATTCATATGATTCAAGAATTTTTGGTCCAGTATTAAAAAAAGATATACTTGGAACAACCAGTTTAGTACTTTTTCCATTTAATCGAATTGGTCTAGTTAATTAAAAATTTATTTAATATAAATTTTTTTATTTACAATTAATTTAAATTTTAAAACCATAGTTAAGCAAATAATATAAATTAGAAAAGAGGAATAAAAATGGCTGAATTTTCCACAGAAGAACAAAATGAAATGGAAAGAGAATTTGAACAACATGAAGAACTAAAAAAGCAAATAAATGATCTCAAAGAACGTTCAATTTTTGTAGTAAGTAATTGGTGGGGTTTTAAATATGCTGGTTCAGCAGGAACAGTTGTTACAGCAAATAAAGAATTATATGTCTATCAAAATTATTTTTTAATTCCTGAAAATTTAAAGGACAAATAAATAAATTTTATAACAAAAAAAAAGAAGTTCAACTGAAGAAGAATATAGTAAAGTAACAAAATTTATTGAAGATAAAATATTAACTATTGATTTTAGAAATCCAGAGTTATCAAATAAGATTAATATATTAGATCCAGTTATTAAAGAATATGAAGAATATATAAAATATGAAAAGTTATCAATAGAATCTAAATTAGAAGAAGATAAATTAAAATACAATAATTTATCAATGAGTTCTTTAGCTGAGACTAATAGATTAATATCTTCACTTGCAACAATGGTTATGCAAGATAAGGTAGAGCAAAAAGATCCTTTTTGAAATGAATCTGCAAAAAACTTATTAGAGGGTTTAATAGGTTTCTTTTTAGAAGAGTATAAATCTGGAAATATAACAAGAGAAAAAATTACAATGACTTCCATCAGAAAATTTCAAAATAGTTCTATGGAAGAAAATAACTTTAAAAAATTTAAAGATTATATTAATACTAAAGAGTATGGAAGTAAATCTAAAGATGCTTTAGTAAGTATATTAAGTGCTAGTGATAATACATATAAATCAATTACTGCTGTATTTGGTCAAAAGATGAATATATTTGATGATATTAATGTAGCCAATGTTACAAGTACAAGTGATTTTGATTTTAATATTTTAGGTAAAGAACCTGTTGCTTTATATGTGATAGTTCCAGATGAAGATAAAACATATTTTACTTTAGTAACTATTATTGTAGGATTACTTTATAGAGATTTAGTAAAACTTGCTAATAGTACTGATAAAAAGAAACTACCTTATGAAATAGATTTTATTTTAGATGAATTTGCAAACTGTCCACCACTTGCAGATATTGAAGCAATTGTTTCAGTTGCAAGAAGTAGAGGAATGCATTTTCATTTTTTTATACAGTCTTTTTCTCAATTAGATAATGTTTATGGTAAAGAAGTAGCTCAAATAATTTTAGATAACTGTGGTCTAGTGTATTTAAAAACTAATACTCAAGAAACAGCAAAAGCTATCTCAAAAAGGTTAGGTAAAAAAACAATTGAATCTAATAGTATGAGACAGTCTGTTTCTTTAATGAACTATAATGGAAATAAGACTACTAATTTAATTGGAAGAGATTTAATGACTCCAGAAGAGGTAAAACCACTTCATTATAAAACCATCATATTCCCTATAATTGGATTCCCAATATTTAGAGATACTGTTTTATATAATAAATTTAGTTGTTATGAATCTGGTAAAATTGAAAGAAAATCTAATCCATTAAAAGATTTATCATATACATATTTTACTGTAGAGCAAATTGATCATGAAATAAAAGGTAAAAGAAAATCTAATCCAAGAGAAGTAAAAGAAATGAATCAATCTTTAGAACAGGCTGATAAAGATAATTTAAAATTAGTAGAAGAGGCAATATGTAAAATATTTAAAAATGGATATTAAATAAAATATGTGATTGGACAAAATCATAGAACATATATGTCTGTTACTTTAGATAGGACTTTAAAGCAAAGAGAAAAATCTTTACTTAATTCCAAGATAAAAGCAGAATATTATCATTCACAAATTATAGAAAAAGATAATAAAATAATTATAGAAATTCATAATGAGAATCCAAGTATGAACTTATTGAGAAGTTTAAATAATGAGAGGTAGTCTATATGGCTACCTCAATTTTTTTATGCAATTAAACACTAATCAGAATATAGTACTGACTCAACTTACTTAATCGAATATAGAATGTGGAGGTTAGCTAACACTTTATAGAACGAGAACTTTATCTCCAATTGTAATACGTTAGCCAATCCTCCTCAATCATAATAAAAAAGAGTGTAATTTTCAATCCTGATCAGTGGATTTACTTCTTACACTTTTATAGTACCAAATATGTAAACGGGTTATATTTATAGGCGCCTGCGGGGTCTGAAAGACCTAATCATGATACACAATGATTATATGATGACCAGTGAGAGCCTATATTTTCTCTCCACTAATGAAAGGCAATAGTACTAAGTTAGTGTGACAAAGAAAAGAGTATGAATTATCAAGTCACAAGAAATGACAAGATATTCAAATGAAATATAGGCAGTCAGATGTATCCATAGTATCGTTGATACCATATCAATAAATATGGAGGAGAAAAGGAATACACATGATATGGTAGTTAGTTATGGAAATATTATCGTTACACAGGGAACGAAAAATAATAAGAACAAAAGTAAATAACATAAAATCCATATCATAAAGAGCCATATACTAGAAAGCGGCACGTACGGTTCTGTGAGGGTTATATGGAGCAATCTGTATTTCTACTCGATATTTGACGATTAAGAACAATTGGAACAAAAAATATTGAAGTTAGGTAAAGTAGAATGTAAATTATATACTTTAGAATATACTATTGAATTTAATGATGGAAAATATATAATATATGCAAATTATTATAAAAACAACAAGACTACATTTAATTCCCTAAAAGAACTTCTAAATAATTTTAAAATATATAACGAAAGTGTTTTGGATAACATCATAAATAGTTAAATAAAATCAAATAATCTAATTGACATTTATAATTTAATTTTGTATAATATAAAGCAATTTTAAGGTGTTGTTCCTGATTATTTATATAAATATTATGATAATTTATTTTTGAGAATAAGAGCAACTCGGTGCTTTTTATTCTCTTTTTTAATATTAATAAAAAAATATTTAAATTTCATGATACATGATATAATAAAAAAGATAGGCGACAATTATTTATATGTTACAACAGGAGGTAAAAATGAAAATTTTAATTACAGGTGGAGCAGGATTTATAGGTAGTAATTTAGTATCCAAATTGATAGAAGATAAAAAAAATAAAATTGTTGTATTGGATAATCTTTCAACAGGGTCAGAAAGAAATATTCAGGAATTTCTAAATTATGAAAATTTTGAATTTTATAAATATGATATTACTGACAGTTCAATTATAGATTATATAAAGAATTTAAATGTGGATGAAATATATAATTTAGCTTGTCCAGCATCTCCAAAATATTATTTGAAACATCCAATTGAAACTTGGGAAGCAAGTGTGATTGGTATTCGTAATTTGTTACAAGCTATTAATGGTACAAAGATAAGAATGATTCATTCATCTACATCAGAAGTATATGGAGATGCCTTAGAATATCCTCAAACTGAAAATTATTGGGGAAATGTAAATCCTATTGGAGTAAGAGCATGCTATGATGAAGGCAAGAGAGCTGCTGAAGCATTGATATATGATTATATTCGTCAATATAATGTAGATGTAAGAGTTGTTAGAATATTTAATACTTATGGTCCAAAAATGAATCCTTTGGATGGTAGAATTGTTTCTAATTTTATAATGCAGGCACTAAATAATGATGATATAACTATTTATGGAAATGGAAAACAAACTAGAAGTTTTTGCTTTGTTGATGATACAGTTAATTGTCTTATTAAATTGATGGATTTGGATCAAAAAAATGAATCACCAATAAATGTCGGTAATCCATATGAATTATCTGTAAGTTATGTAGCAGAATTTATAAAAGAAAGAATTGGTTCATCATCTCAGATAGTATATTTGAATGAAATGTCAGATGATCCTAAGAAAAGAAAACCAAATATATCCAAAGCTAAAAAAATCATTGATTGGGAACCATGTGTTAGTTTTGAATATGGCATTGATTCAACAATTGATTATTTTAAAAATATTAAGTAAATAATAGAATACATAAATAAAGATAGGAGATTAGTATGATAGCAGTAAAGAGTTTAGAAATTCATGTATCGTATCATTGTAATTTATCTTGTAAGGGGTGCTCGCATATGACTCCGTTGGAAAAAGAAAAATTTATTGATGAAAAGGATATCTATGATACATTGAAAATTCTTAGTATGTATTTACATTGCGATGTTATTAGATTAATTGGTGGGGAACCAACTCTTAATAAAAATCTTGCTGATATTGCCAAAAATATAAAAAAAATTAATATTGCTGATAAAATCGCAATTGCTACTAATGGTATTTTTATTGATAGACTTAATGAAGAAGTGTTAGAAAATATTGATGTGTTTGAAATTTCAAATTACCATTATTCAGATAATTTAACAAATAAGATAATTAATTGGGCAAAAAAGGCAAAAGAAAAATATAATATTAAAACATATATCTATATGTATAAAAATTTTAGAGAATCTATTTCCTTCCAAGAGAACAATAGTACAGATTTAGTAAAAAATATATATGATACTTGTATTGTGTCTCATGACTGGCAATGTTTCAATGTTTTTGAAGGCTACTTTTTTAAATGTCCACAAGCTATGGCTATATCTAGAAATATTAAAAATAATCCAATGAATATAAATGGTATTAAAATTGAAAACTCAAATAATTTAGAGATGGAATTGCTTAATTATATAAACAGTACTGAGCCATTAAAAGCTTGTACTCATTGCTTAGGTACTGTTGGTAAATATATAGAATTAGATCAAATTCCTAAAAATAAATACAAGGAGTTATCAAATAATTCAATTGAGGAAATGGTTGATTATGATTTTTTAGAAAAAAATTTAGATGAGAGTACTGGAGATATGCTTACGGTTGAAAATGTAATAGAAATATAGAAGGCTTTATGGAAAGATATGTTGAAATTGATGGTAAAAATATAAAAGAGTTAATATCAAATAACAATGTTATATGTTGTAGACTAAGAAATTCTAGAATAAAATCAAAGCAAT
Organism: uncultured Muribaculaceae bacterium; assembly: GCA_964405055.1. GTDB lineage: Bacteria > Bacillota_I > Bacilli_A > RF39 > UBA660 > JAAZHN01. The sequence continues at coordinate 19,877 of CAYOMH010000001.1, forward strand.
TAGCAATTATGGAAATGTTGCTAATGAATTATGATTTGGATCTTCGTTTTATTAAAAATGGACCTTTAGGAGATGTTAAAGGCATTGTATCTTTTTTAATATCAAAAGATAAGATGGATGCATTAACTGAAAGATTAAATAGAATAGGGTATTTTAACGAGTTTTATTTATTAAACTTTGATTCTGAAATATGCGAAAACAAATCTAATATAGAAACTATTAATCCATTAGTATGGAAAGGATTGAGTTTTTCTATTGAAACAATTTATAAACAAGATGAAAAGTTATATGAACAGCAATCACCTCATAATAGAACATTTAAAATTGTTTCTTATAATGGTGAAGAAAAAATTTTAAATGGTTATAGAGGAAATGGAACTGATATGGGTAGACGAGCACTTCCAGTAGAAGATGCAAGATGTTTAGTAAATTTGTCAATACCATTTAATGAAAATAAAGTACTAGAACCGTTTGCTGGTGGTGGAGGAATAATATATATGTATAAATATATTAATCCGAATGTTGATATAACAAGTATTGATATAGATGAAACATTAAAACCAGGATTAGAATATTATGGCTCAAAACATATAGTTGGTTCATCAGCAAGTGTTCACTTATCTGAATCGTATGATGCCATTGTAACAGAAGTTCCTTTTAGTAATAATGCTACTGCATCTGTAGTAGAAGCAATAAAAAATGTTTATCCTAATTTGGATGAAAAAGGAATTATTGTTCTAATGTGTGGAATTCAACAAAGTAAGGATATTGCAAATTGCTTAAAAGAAGAATTAAATAGTAATTTATTATTTAAAAAAGAATTAAACAGAAAAGGCACTGATGTTGTTATACAAGTTTGGACGAAAAATTTTGAACTCTATAATGAATTAGAAAGTACAATTTCAACTGTGTCAAAAATATTTTAATAAAAGGAGTGTATCCTATGAAAAAAGTTGTTTTTATGTTACAAAATGGAATTGGATTCGGTCATTTTAAATTAGCTTTAACTATATCAAAGTACATGAAAGAGAAATGTGATATTTCGTTTATAACACAAGCTAAATCTACAGTTATATTTGATAACTATGATTATAAAGTATATAATTTTCCAATGCTATATTCTTTAAAATCTAATAATGAAATATTAATAATGAATAATTTAATTAATAAACTTTTAGAAGATATTCATCCTGATTTAATAATTGAAGATACTTATCCAGAGGATTTCTATATGAATCTTCCAGCAACAAAAAATATACCAAAATTATTATTAATGAATAGACTAAATGCAACAGAATTTGAAAATTTCTTCTATAGTGGTATATTAAATCAATATGATAAATTAATTGTATTAAAGGAAAAAGAAACATTTATTAATGAAATAAGTGCTAAAGAGGTTAGGAATTATGCTATTTATTCGGATAAAATTAAATATTTAAGTGGTGTATTTAATGAACCATCTGAAACTATAAAAAATGAAGTAGAGCAAAAATATAATTTAAAAAAATTTGATAAAAATATTGTTGTTAACTGTGGAGCTGGTGGTTGGCATATTGGAAATAATATTTGTGAGAAAATATTTGATAAAGTAATTAATACAACAAACAAATTAGTTGAAAATGGTATAAATATTCAAACAATTTTAGTTCTTGGACCTTATAGTAAATATTTAGAGGAAAAGTATAAAAAAAATATGAATGAACATATAAAAATAGTAGACTTTGAAACTAACTTAGATGCATTATTTCATAAAGTAGATTTAGTAATTTTAAGACCAGGTTATAATACTACAATGGAAGCTTTATCTGGGAAACAAAATATTTTATTACTTCCCGGTATATCTTATATGGAAGATCAAGATGTTTGGTGCAGAGAATTAGCTACTACTTATGGAATAGATTATTTAAATGTTAATAATTTAGATGAAATAGATTTTAAAATAGAAAGACTGTTAAAAAGAAATGTTAGGACTTCAGTTAAACCAGTAAATAATACTAAAAATGTTGCGGAAGAAATTTTAAATACACTGAATAAAGATATCGGTAATAAAGAAGTACAAATATGTATTAATAATTTAATAAATGAAGATGACAGTTTAGTATTGCCTAAAAACGTTTACAATTTAAAAAAAGATAAAACTATAAATAATATAATGGTTTTGAATATGAGTGATATTAGCATATTGGATTATTCTAAACACAACAGTTTCATTTTTGTAAACGATATTAAATTAGAATTAAATAGGCAATCTTTTTATAATACACGATATAATCTTGCCGGAATAAATACAATTGAATATGAAGAAATTGTATTTATAAATAAAAAGCGATTATTTAATGAAATAATTACTATATTAGATAATCCTCAAAGATTTACTAATAATATAATAATAACATTACCTAAAATGACAAAAAATGATTTAAAAGATTTAATTAATTCTTTAAAAGATTTTATTAAAGATAATAAATTAAATGTTATTTCATTAGAAAAAATATTAACAGATTTGGTAAATGATTCTATTTCAAATTATAAATATGGTTTTTATAGGCCAGAAATTACTAAATTAAATTAGGAGGATAAAATGAACAGATTTAAAAGTTACAATATCCCAAATATTTCTTTTGAAGAATTAAAAAAGCTAGAAGATCAGTATTTAGAACAAGTGCGTAACGATAATTTGAAAAAAGTGGAAATAAAAATAAATGATGAAAATATAAATATTAATATTGAACCATTCTATAAAAAATCTTCTTTATGGAGTGAATTAAGAAATTTAATTAAACTAAATAATGTTGAATTTTGGTTTAGAGATGATGATGCTGGAATAGACAATAATTCTCTTGATACACTTATGGATTATTTAAATAAAAAGAATATTAATGTGTTAATTGCAGCTATACCAAAATTAAGTAATAATGAATTAAAATTTATATTAGACAAATATTATAATTATTTAATTGCCCAACATGGGTATGAACATATAAATTATACTAATGGTGATTCAAGTGAATATCCTGATACGAGGGAAGTAGAAGTTATTAATAAAGAATTACTTGAAGGTAATAAAATATTAGAAAAATTATTTGAAAATAAATATAAAAAAATTTTTATTCCTCCTTGGTTTGAAATAGGTAATAAAGCTAAAAAAATATTAAAGGATAACAATTATTTAGCTATTTCAAATTACTGGACTAATAAGATTAATTTTGATGAATTAGTTGAGATAAATTCACAAGTGGACTTTGTTAATTGGGATGATGCATATACATTTGGAGGAGAGGATTTTGTATTAAAACAAATAATTAGTGAAATAAATTCTGGTAATAAATGCATTGGATTATTATTACATCATGAAAGAATTGGTAAAGAAACATATTATTTTTTAGATAAGCTAATTGATGTAATATTGGAAAATGGTTCCATTACAGATTTTAATACAATTTTAGAAAGTTATAGAAATGATTAGTGTAATAATACCTACTTATAATTCAGAAAAGTATATTGTCAATTGTATAAATAGTATTTTAAGTAATACTTATACCAATTATGAAATAATTGTTGTAGATGATGGTTCGACGGATAATACAATTAGTTTAATTAATGAATTAAAAATTAATAATATTAAAATTTGCAGAAGCAATAATAAAGGCCCAGGAAGTGCAAGAAATATTGGCATTAAAAATTCCAATGGTAAATATTTATTCTTTTTAGACTCAGATGATTTAATTAATTCAAATACTTTTGAATTGTTAATCAAAGAAATGAAAGATAATGATCTTGTTATAGGCGATTATAAAATAATCTATGATAATGGAGATATAGAAGAATTTAGTACACCATCAGATTCATCATTTAATAGTTTTTTTGAGTCAGTTACTATATGGAATAGGCTATATTTGAAATCATTTATTGAAAATAATAATATTGAATTTGATAATTTATATCAAGGAGAGGATAGATTATTTTTGGCTAAAATGTATCTAGCAAATCCTAAGTTTAAAGTAGTATCAAAAAGTATCTATAATTGGATAAGGCATGATACCGACAGTAACTCGACATTAACTCATCAAACTACTAAAGATAGGTTTTATAATCAAGTGGATTGTATGAGAAAGTTTTTAGAAGTATTAATAAATAATATATCAAAGAAAGATAAAGAATTGTTATTAGACCATTTAAGATATAGTTGTATTTATTTGATGGAAATATATACATCAATAGATGATAAAACTTGTAAACCAGATAAATTATATGAATTAGCTAATTTATTAGAATTTAATAAATACAAGGATTTATATAAGAAAATATTTAATAAAGAATGGAGTGATTAAAATGACTGTAGAATTATCAATAGAGGAAAAAATAAATAAGATGCAAGAAGAAATAGATAGTTTAAAAAAAGAATGTGAATACTGGGCAAAAGAAGTTGAAGATATAACAGAATTATCTTTGCAAAAAATGAGAGGACCTTATATATCATTTGAATATCATTTGAACGATCATTGTAATTTAAATTGTAAGGGATGTGATCATTTTTCTCCATTAGCAGAAGAAAAGTTTACTAACTATGAAAATTTTGTAAAAGATATTGATAGAATGTCTGAATTGTTTGATGGAAAAGCTAAATCGATTCATATTTTAGGTGGAGAGCCATTATTAAATAAAGATGTTATTAAATATTTAGAAAAAACAAGAAAAGCATTTCCTGATACTGAATTAACTGAAATAAGATTAATATCTAATGGTATTTTAGTTAATAAAATGAATTCAGAATTTTGGAAAGCATTAAATAAATATAATATTATATTATCTGTGACTAAATATCCACTAAAATTAGATTATGATTTAATGAAGAAGACAGCTGATAAATATAATGCTATGTTTGAATTCTATGATAATACTGATCAAAATCAAGTATGGTATAACATTAAACTACAAGAAGATGGTAAGAGAGATCCAAAAAGAAGTTATTATAAATGTTTTGTTTCAAACAATTGTATTATGTTAAAAGAGGGAAAATTATATACTTGTACTTTAATACCTAATATAGAACACTTTAATAAGTTTTTTAATAAACATTTAGAAGTTTGTGATGAAGATTATATTGATATTTATAAAGCGGAAAACAAAGAACAAATTTTTGATTTTTTAAGTAAACCAGTTCCATTTTGTAGATATTGTAATCCTGATGTTAAAGATTATTCATTAGCATGGGAACCAACTAATAAAAAAATAGATGAATGGACTTGATTATATGAAATATGTATTATATTCGAGTGACGATGTAACTAATATATTAGATAAAAAAGGATTTAATTATGAATATAGAATTACTAATGATTCAAATGAAATGAGTGGTGAAATCAATAGTATTTATTATTTAAAAAACAATTACAATGGTGAGACAATAATTATTCCATCATATATTTCGGACGATATAAATCCTGATGATATATATAACTATTTTATATCAATTGGATTTGATCACAATGACATTTTGTTTGTTCCAATTGAAATGATTAAAGGAAGAGAAAGCATTGATACAAGTAAGTTTTATAAGTATGGAAGTGTTACATATTTAGATTATATAGAAATAAATATAAATGATCACTGTAATATGAATTGTAAAGGATGTTCACATTTTGCGCCTCTTGCCCCAACATCTTTTAAAGATTTTAATGTTTTTTTTAAAGATATAAAGAGATTAAAAGAATTAATACCACACATATTTAAGATTAGAATAATGGGTGGAGAACCATTTTTAAATCCCGAATTAAAAAAATATGTTAGAGCAATAAAGGAAGTATATCCATATACAGATTTGCGAATTGTAACCAATGGGTTATTATTAAAAAATATTGATGATGAAATATTAGATTTTATTAAAAATAATGATGTTATGTTAGATATATCAGTGTATCCGCCACTTCATAAAACAATAGATGAAATTGTTCAAAAGCTAAAAGATAAAAAAGTAAAAATTTTCTTAGAAAATATTAGTTTTTTCAAACCAATATTATTGAGTGAGAAAGAAAAATATCCATTTAATACATTGCAAAACTGTAATTGTATTAATTTGGAAAATGGATTTATAGCATCATGTCCATTACAAACAACTATTAAGTATTATAATGACCATTTTGATAATAAATATGATTATAAAACAAATAAAATAAATATTTATGAATCAATTACTGGCTCAGATATAAAGAGAAGATTAAAAGAGCCATTTGAATTATGTGATTATTGTGCACATTATCGTGATGATCTACCATATTTTGAATGGAGTAAAAGTATAACAAATATAGATTCAAAAGATTGGATTTATAAGAAAGGTAAGTAGTATGGGTTTAAGAATATGTAAAGGCAAATATCTTATTACTGATAAAGATAGTATTAATTATGACTTTTTTGAAGATGATAATAATAAATTTATATTTATTAGAGGTAATGGAATTATTAAATCTTATATAACTAATGATTATAAAGAGCATAGCGAATTTTTAAATAAAGAAGATATTTTTATAAATGGCCACAATATAATAAGTAAAACAAATTTAGAATACATACCTATTGTTGATAATAATAAAATAATTGGTTTCTGCTACGATGATGAATATATCAATGATGTAATAAATAAAATTAAAGATTTAATAACTTTTGCTAATGATGATATATTGTCTTCATATTCTAAAGCAATTATATACGGCTATAATGAAATAACTATATATTTAGAAAAATTATTTAAAAAATGTAATTTAAAATATGAAATAAAAGCTAATTTGTTTTGTAGTCGAATAACACAAGAGAAAGATGATGTATTAGAATTATATGTGGAAGGTAATACAGGTTTATCGATAGACAATTATTCTTACTGGCGAGTATATCATGAGTGGTTATTTGATAATATGAAAGTTATTTATGATTTATATGATAAATTAAATATTTTTGTTTATGATCAACAAAAAGTAATTGAAGATAAAATAAAAAATAATAAACCATTTATGATGTCAAGGGTAGGTAATACTGAATTATGGGTAGTGAAAGAATACCTACAAAAACAAAAAGGATTAATAGATGATTATAATGAGTTTTGGGTAGATTATTTATTAAACACCTCAGGTTTTTTTACAAAAAAAGATGTAAAAGATGATATAGATAGATTTGCTATAAAACATATTGATGCAATTAAAAATTGTGATTTTAATTTATGTTATGGTAATAGCGAATTAGCTGATGGCTTAAAAATGACTTTAGATAATTTACAAAAAAAGTCTTATAATTTTGATTGGGAATTATTAACTAATCCATTTAACAATTCATGGTTTAAATTATTAAATAATAAAAAAGTATTAGTTATAAGCCCTTATTCAAAGAGTATTGAAAAACAATATAAAAATATTAGAAAAATTTATAATTATGATTATCCTGATTTTGAACTTATTACCTATCAAAGTTATGAAACACAATTAGGTAATGATTTGGGATATGAGTCATACTTTGAAGTGTTAGATAAAATGATAGACGATATAAGTAAAATTGATTTTGATATTTCTTTTGTATGCTGTGGAGCATATGGATATATTTTATCTAGTTATATAAAAAATATGGGAAAATCATCTATTGAATTATGCAGCTATTTACCTAATTGGTTTGGTATAAAAATCAAAAGATATTGTACTAAATTAAGTGTTAATAAGTATTGGAATGAAAATTGGATTTTTCCGATTGAAAATCCAATAAAAAAATCAGAAAAAATAGAAGAAAGTTGTTATTGGGAGTGAAATATGAAAATACTAGTATACCTTTATTATCCTGTGTATGAGGATCATTTAGCTGGTGGAGTACAAGTGTGGATAAAAGATTTAATTAAATATATTGAAAAAAAACATCATGATATAAAATTTCAAATAATATGTCCAGATGGAGATAGATTTGATTTTGCAAAAGATATTCAAATTGAACATTCTTTAGTTGATATGGAAAGAGATTTCGTGTCTCCAAAAGATATTTATGACAATTTTAATAAGATAAAAAAATTGGAAGAACAAGCAGATATAATATGGATGATTGATCGTAATTTTCCTATCCAAAGTAATAAACCCAAATTATTGTCTTTAAATACATTATGTTATGAAAGAGAATTAATGAGTATATTTCAAAGTGGATGGGATAAAATGGTTTGCTTAACAGATTATGTAAAAAATCAAATTAAAGATTATATTGATTCTACTAGATTGTATGAAATACCATGTTATGTTAATCCTATATTTTTAAATGTAGATGATAATGAAGAAATTATAAAAAAATATTTTGACTACGATAAAACAAAAAAATATATTTTATTTCCTCATAGACCAGATTTAGATAAAGGACATTTTGAAGCAATTGACATATTAGAAGAATTAATAAAAAAAGACAACTCTTATCGCTTATTAATTCCTAACCCTCCATTAGCTAAAGAAATTAATGTTGATAGAGAACAACATAATATTGATATAGTAAAAGAATATGTTAGAAATAAAAATTTAAGTGATTATGTAATATTTCACAAATGGGTAAATTATAGTGATATTCCCTATTATTATAAAATTGGTGAGTTTACATTATTTTTATCAAAACTTCCAGAAACATTTGGAATTACATTATTAAATTCAGTAAGTGTTGGTATACCTGTATTGAGTTATGGATTTGGAGCATTAAATGAAGTTGTGCCAACTGGCAGATCTCATATGAACTTTAAAACGAAAGAAGAAGCAGTAAATATAATATTAAAAGGTAAAGATAGTATTGATACTATTTCTGATATGAATTATGTAAAAGATAAATATAATTTAGAAACAATTTCTGAACAATATGTTGAATTATTTAAATCGATAAAAGGAGAATAAGTATGAGTAAAGTAAGTATAGTTACAGTCACATTAAATAGGTCATCATTAAAACAAGCATGTAAAAGTGTAGATCGTCAAACATATAAAGATTATCATCATTATGTTTTAGGAGATGGAGTATTACCAACCGAATATGAAAATCCGAAAAGAAGTTCTCTAGGATTTTCTACTGCCTTAGGTGCTAAAGAACCAGGTGCAAATATGCCTAATGGTACACCAAATCCATTATTGAGATGGGCAATTAAAAATTTAGATTTAGGTGATTATTTATGCTTCTTAGATGATGATAATATTTATAAAGATAATTATCTTGAAGAAATGGTCAAAGTATTAGATGAAAATCCGGATGTCGGTTTAGTATTATGTGGTGCAGAAGACTTAAGGTATGAACAAAATATAGATGGCTATCCTGAATTGGGAAGATGTGATAATTCGGCATTTATGGTAAGGAGAGAAATTGCTAAATCAATTGAATTTCCTCATGCTTCCATGGATAAAAATGTCGTTCAAGATTGTGAATATATTGGTTTGTGCTGTAAGAATAACAAATGGGTTAGTCTAAACAAAAAATTATTAGTGTTTGGGTATGGATTAAACAATCCGCCTAGTAGAGGTAAAATTATGTATTTAGAATCATGGAAGATACCTCAAGAAGCATTTAAATTAGCTATTCAAAAGAATTACGAAGAGGCAGAAAAAATGTTTATTGATTCAATTAATGATTGTAATACAGATGCATGGTCAATTAGAAAACTTGCTGAGTTATATATGATTACTAATAGAAAAAGTGAAGCAATGAATTATTATAAAATGTGGGAAAAATTATATTTAACTGAAAAAAATCATCATTTTGCAGTAGATTATTCTTATTCAATTTATTTGAAATTAATTGGTAAAGAATATGAAGCGTTAATGAAAAAATCTATAATTGAAAGAGAAAAATGGAAAGTAGCAGAGCCAGATGCATTAGAACATTTATACTATTTGTATTTATCATATGCTTTTTTAGGAAATCAGGACAAGTGCGATGAATATGCAAATTTAATTATTAATGCTGGCAAAGATGCTGTATTATGGGCATATCAAGATGTAGCATGGAATTTTAAAGTATATCGTGATTTATTTGATATTGATTATCATGTGATGGAAGAATTTTTAGGTGTATAGATGAAAATATTTTATATTAGTCCGCATTATGATGATGCGGTTGGCTCATGTGGAGCAAGGATGTGTAAAGATAATCTAAATAATGAAGTCAGTCTAATTACTGTTTTTTCTGAAGTTAAAAAGCCATTTTCGGATTATGCTAATATGCTTCATGATTATTGGAAACTAACCAATCCTTTTAGTGACAGAAAAGAAGAAAATGTTAATGTGTGTAATTATTTAAATATTAGTAATATCATGTTAGGATTTTTAGATGCAGTATATCGTACTTCAAATGATATGTATATATATCCTAATCAAGATAGTATTTTTTCAAAAGTTAGTGCATTAGATTCGGAATTAGTAGATGAAATAAAAAAGAAATTAATTAATTATATAACGAAAGATGATTTATTATATTTTCCACTGAGCGTTGGTTCCCATGTAGATCATGTTATTGTAAGTGAAGTTGGAAAGAAATTAAAGAGCGAAAATTATCAAGTAAGATTTTATTTAGATTTCTCATATGATGGCAAGTTACCAAAAATTTGTAATTATTTAAATGAAAAAAAACTTAAATTTGATGATAAATTTATAAATAAAAAGATAGAAGCAATGAAATTGTATAAGTCTCAAGTTTGTATGTTATACGGAGATGAGACTAAAATAGATGAATATTATAATATTAAACTTGGAGGAGTTGAAATATATTATGAGTAGTGAATTACCATTAATTACAGTAATTACTGTTACTAAAAACAGGCCTAATTTATTAAAACGAGCAATTGAAACAGTTAAGAATCAAACATATTCAAATATCAAGCATTTGATTATTATAGATGAATGCCCAAAAACTTTAGAAATGATGGAATTAAATTATAAAAATGATCCAAAAATAGAATATGAATACATGAAAAGGATTCCAAATGAAAAAAGCGGACCTAGCGTATTAGCAAGATTAAGAACATATACTATTCATAAAATTGGAGAAGGTTGGTTTTCTTTTTTAGATGATGATAATGAGTTTTATCCAAATCATATTGAAGAGCTATATAAATTTGCAATTTCTCATGATTGTAATGCTGTTCATTCATATCGTGAAGTCATTTATAAAGATGGTACTCCGTATTTAAAAGAAGAATGGCCTTGGGGGAGAACTTATGAAAAGAAATTAGAAACATATAATTATATGAAGGAAGCAGGTGTTGTTGTTCCTGGAAGCAACATTTGGCACGATAGATTTGGTTATACAGTAGATACTAATGTATGGCTATTAAGAGCAGAATTATTTAATAATAAAGAAATAAAAAATAAATATACTGAAGAAGACTATGATGAATGTCGCCCTGAAGATGAAAAAATGATGGAATTACTAATCAAAAATAATGTTAGGGTATTAACAAATCAAATGCCTACAGTTAAATATTATTTGGGTGGATATTCTAATGATAGTGATGATCCAATCGAAGGAACAATCACATGGGAAAGATAAGAAATTTTAAAACAACAAATAAAATTTTAAATTATGTTAATGATTATCAATATATAAAAGATGATTATGAAATGAAATTTGGAGAATCACTTAATCATCAACCATATGATTCAATTAATAATTATCCATTAAAAGAGTGCAAATATAAAGTAAGCTTAATTATTTCAACTTGGAATAGTTGTAATTCTTTAAGGATGACTTTAAAAACAATTGAAAATACATATATCTGTAATAATTTTAATAATAAATTAGAAGTAGTTATTGTAGATGATGGTTCAGATGATGAAACATATAATTTAATAGAAAATAATGATTATAATTTAAAATTAAAGTATATTAAACAAGTCCATTTGGGTAGAGCACAAGGAATAAATTTAGGAGTATTAAATTCATCAGGAGAGATGATTATATTTTTAGATGCTGATATTTTATTGTTTCCATATACAATAGACGAAATTGTTAAAAGGCAACAAGAATACTTGGATGATGTTATTTGTTTTGGATTTAGAGAAGATGTGTTTGATGTTCCTAACGAGGACAGTAAAATTATTGAATATGTTAATAATTTTAAACCTAGTTTTTGGTTAGATAATAGATTTACTTATGATTTTCAAGGAAGTTTTGGTAGTAATATGATGTTAGAAACAAACATTATGTTAAGTTATTCCACAAAGAAGAATATATGGGTGAGTAACAATGTCAAAGCTATATATGATTGTTGGCAAGTATATCGTATGGTTTATGGCTTTTTATTTGCAGTAAGTAAAAAAAATTTTGAATTATTTGGAGGTTTTGCAGAATTTTTAGTAGGATGGGGATGCGATGATACTTTATTTGTTTCTTTGGCTGTAGAAAATAATCTGAAATTAATACCTATTCCATCAGCACATTGTTTACATATTTATCATGATATTAGAATGAAAAGTCAATGGGAAGATGGAAAGAAAAACGAAGAAAGAATGTATAATTATATTTCTAAAAATAATCGTATAAATTTTTTGGATAATGACTATGAATCAAGAATAGTTTCTAGAATAAATAAACAATTAAAATTTAAACCGAAATATATAAAGAAAATCATTAGGAAAAATAATGATAATCTAGAAAATGCTAATTATCATTATTATTTAGGAAACCTAGAAGAAGCTTTAGAATCATATAAAAATATAATTGATGACTTAGATATCATAAATTTAGAAAATTTATTTGATATAATTGTTAGATTAGGAGATAAAGATACATTTAATAGTATTAATAATATTAATAATCATGAATGTTTTTATTATCATTTAGGTAATTACATATTTAATCATAAAATAGATTATAATAAAGAATCTAAAAGTATTTATTTAGAATTTTTAAATAATATCAATTTAGATGAACTAGAAGAAAGAGCAGAGCAATATTTATATGAAGAACAATATTATCTATCTTTATTAGATTATTTTGGCATTTACATTAAAACTCAAAAAAATAAAAGGAAAATAGATAAAATAATAAATAAATTATATCATTAGGAGGCTTTTTGAACATGGCAAATCGAATAGATAAAGAAATGGTAACAAGAAAATTAGTACCATCTCGAACAAAAGCACAAGAATTAATTAAATCAAAATTAGTTGTTTGTAATGGAAAACTTATTGATAAAATGAATTATTTAGTATCTGCAGAAGATGAAATAATAATTACTGAAAACGATAAATTAAAGTATGTTTCCAGAGGCGGTTTAAAATTAGAACATGCAATAAAAAAATTTAATCTAGATATTAATGGATTAAAAATAATGGATATTGGATCAAGTACTGGTGGATTTTGTGATTGTGCGCTTCAGCATGGTGCATCATCAATAATCGCAATTGATGTTGGAACAGATTTGTTACATAAATCATTAAGAAATAATAAATTAATTGATTTACATGAAAAAACGAATTTTAAGGATTTAGATAGTAAATATTTTAATGATATTGATCTAATAGTTTGTGATGTATCATTTATATCTTTGAAACAAATTATTGATAAGATACCATCAGAAAATATAAAAATTGATATTGTGTGTTTAATAAAACCTCAATTTGAATGTGGAAAAGAAATTGCTACTAAATATAAGGGAATTATTCTAAATAAGGATATTCATATTGATATAATAAACTCATTAATAAACTATTTTAATGAAAACGAATTTTATATTAAAAATTTAGTATCCTCTCCAATTAGAGGTGGAGATGGAAATATTGAGTATTTAACATTTATTTCAAATAAAATAAATCATAACGAGGAAGTAAATGTTAAAAAAATAGTTTTTGATGCTTTTAATAATTTATAAAATATTGATTTATGGCAGTTTAAAATATTTTTAAATAATGAATTTACATATTGAGTAGATTGGTGGAATGTATTATGAAAATAGCAGTTGCTGGAACAGGATATGTAGGATTATCTTTAGCAGTACTCTTATCTAGAAAAAATGAAGTGGTAGCTTTAGATGTAATAAAAGAAAAGGTAGATATGATTAATAATAAAATATCGCCAATTAAAGATAAAGAAATAGAAGAATATTTAAGCACTAAGGAACTTAATTTAAAAGCCACTTTAGATTATAAGGAAGCTTTTGAAGGAGCAAATTATATAATTATTAGCACACCAACTAATTATGATGATAAAACTAATTGTTTTGATACTTCTAGTGTAGAAGATATCATAAAAAAAGTTATTGATATGAATATTGATACTACAATGGTTGTTAAATCAACTGTACCTGTTGGATTTATTAAAGAAATAAAAGAAAAATATAATATAAATAATATAATGTTTTCACCAGAATTTTTAAGAGAAGGAAAAGCTTTATATGATAATTTATATCCATCAAGAATTATAATTGGTGAAAAAAGTATGAGAGCAGAAGTATTTGTTAATTTACTTAAAGATGCAGCTTTAAAAGAAGATGTTCCAGTTTTATTTATGGATAGTACTGAAGCAGAAGCTGTTAAATTATTTGCCAATACATATTTAGCTTTAAGAGTATCATATTTTAATGAATTAGATACATATGCTGAGGTAAAAGGATTAAACACTAAAGATATAATTGATGGTGTATGTTCAGACCCAAGAATAGGTAATCACTATAATAATCCATCATTTGGATATGGGGGATATTGTTTACCTAAAGATACAAAACAATTACTTGCTAATTATAATGAGGTACCACAAAATATGATTGAAGCAATTGTAAAATCAAATGATACTAGAAAAGAACATATTGCCAATGAAATATTAAAATGGAATCCAAAAATAGTAGGAGTATATCGATTAACAATGAAAAGTTGTTCTGATAATTTTAGAGCTAGTGCAATATATGATGTTATGCAAAGATTAAAAAATAATAATGTTAATATTATTATTTATGAGCCTACAATAAAAGAAAATACATATAATGGATTTGAAATTATTCATGATTTAAAACTATTCAAAGATATAAGTGAAGCTATTATTGCAAATAGGTATGATAATAAATTAGATGATATTAAAGATAAAATATATACAAGGGATATATATAACAGAGACTAATATTTTACAATTTTTTAATTGTTAAAAATTACAATTTTTTTAAGATTTAATAAATGTTATTTAATATATGAACTATTAGTTAATTATAGAATAAAAAAGATACTTTTAAAATAAAAATAGGAGGCGTGTAGTATTATTAAACGAATCGATCGAATCATATCAGAACAAACAAATTATAGTAGAAAAGAAATAAAAAAATTAATTTCTAAAGGTTTAATATATGTGAATAATGAAAAAATAAAAAAACAAGAATAAGTCATAAAAGACATAATATTGTATCTGTGCCTGAAGATGATTGGATTATTGTTCCTGATCATCATAAAGCAATCGTTAATGAAGAATTATTTAATCAAGTACAAAGTATTTTATATAATAAAAATGCTAGAATAAACTCTAGTGGAAAAATGTATAAATATTCTGGATTTTTAAAATGTGCAGATTGTAAGTCGTCAATGCATAAAAATAGTTCAGGAAAAACTAAAATGATTTCTTTTTATTGTGGTACTTATCATAAGAGAAAAACATGTAGTAAGCACTATATAAATGAGAAAGATTTAGATGAAATGATTTTAGAAATAATTAATAAATTTATTGATGTAATTACTGATTTAGACAAAAAAATTGATAATAATATATCAATGTCTTATTTAGATTATGAAAAAGAAAATAAAGAATTTAAACTTATAGAATTAGATAAAGAAGAAAAGAAATACAGAAAATTATTAAATCAAATAAAAGTTGATTATCAAAATGAT
>CAYOMH010000002.1:0-5100 GCA_964405055.1 uncultured Muribaculaceae bacterium
TAATGATCACTAAGTCTTCCTTTAACTTCAACAATATGAATATTATCTAATCCATTTGCATCTAAAATTTTTCTAGCAATTTCGAAACCACTTAAGTTTTTTTTGATTTTAATAATTTTATAAGTGTTATAAGAATAACTAATATATATTTGAGAAGCAATAGGTAATATCAATATTAATAACATAATTATTAAATCATATTTCATTTTATTTTTCCTCTCTTAGACGAGCAATAGCAATGTCTTTACCAATTAAATAAATTGTATCTGCTAATTCTGGTCCATGCATTTGACCAGTTATCATAATTCTAATTGGCATATAAAGTAATTGGCCATTAATATTTGTTTCATTTTTAGTATTATTAATTGCTTGTTTTATATTATCAATATTCCATTCAGTAATATTTTCAAGTTGACTAATAAATGATGATAAACAAGTTTTAATTTGAGCATCACTATTAATAAATTCTTTACCTTCTTGAGAAATATCAATATCTTTTTGAAAAAATAAAGTTATTAAAGAGTTTATTTCTTCTCCATACGATATATGATTTTTATAAATTAATAACAAATGTTCTAACCACTCAACACTTTTTTCCTTAATATCATTTTTATTTAAAACAAATGGTTTAATAAAATTTAAATATTCTTCATTATTCATTTTTTTAATATATTGTGCATTATACCATTTTAATTTTTTATTATCATATTGACTAGAATTTGGTGATATTCTTTTTTCATCAAATGCAGCAATTAATTCTTTCATCGAAAATATTTCTTGATTTGTACTTGGACTCCAACCAAGAAATACTAAATAATTAATGATTGCTTCTGGTAAATAACCAAGGTTATATAAATCCATAAATGATGAATCACCATTTCTCTTTGATAATTTTGCGCCATCTTCACCTAGAACCATAGCAACATGAATATATGTTGGTTTTTCCCAACCAAATGCATCATATAATAAATTATACTTAGCTGTTTGATCAAGATATTCATGGCCTCTTACCACATGAGTAATATTCATTAAATGATCATCAACAACATTAGCAAAATTATATGTTGGAAAGCCATCACTTTTTAATAATATTTGATCATCTAATATTTCGTTATTAATTATAATTGTTCCATGAATTACATCTTCAATTTTTGTTGTTCCATCTTTAGGCATTTTTTGTCTAATTACATATTTTTCACCATTACTAATTTTGGTAGCAATTTCTTCTTTAGTTAATTTTGAACACTTTCCATTGTATAGAAATGGTTTTTTTCTTTCATTAGCTATTTGTCTTTGATATTCTAATTCTTCTTCAGTGCAAAAACAATAATAGGCCTTATCATTTTCTACTAATATTTCAGCATATTTTTTATATAAAGGTAATCTTTCACTTTGAATATATGGTCCGCATTCACCTGGATTATTTGGGCCTTCGTCAATAACTAAATTACATAAATTTAGAGTATTATAAATGAAATCAATAGCTCCTTCAACTTTTCTCTCTTGATCGGTGTCTTCTACTCGTAATAAAAAATCACCATCAGATTTTTTGGCTATTAAGTAAGCAAAAATAGCTGTTCTTAAATTTCCTATGTGCATAAAGCCTGTTGGGCTTGGGGCAAATCTAGTTCTAATCTTCATAATAATCCCTCTTCCATAACATATATATTAACACATTTTTAACCGTGAATAAAGTTTCTTAATTAATACAATCAGATTATTTTCTCGATTACTGTCAAAATAAATTCATGATTTGTTGGCTTATTTTTATCAACATTTATACTGTAACCAAATAATTCTTCAATAAATATGAAATTACCTCGATTCCATCCAACATCAATTGCGTATCTTATTGATCTCTCAATTACATTTTTACTTAATTTATATTTTTTAATTAAACATAAATATATATTCTTTCTGTTAAAACAGCAAATAGAGTTTTCATATAATAATTCTTTTAAATATCTATATCCATTTAAATGCGAAGGTATCCCTAATTCATGTAAAATATTTATTATTTCCTGACATTTTTTTTGATCTATGCTTTCCATAAAAGAGATTAAGGTATGCCTTTCTCACAAATTTTAAATACCTTGCAAAATATTATGTAATATAAAAAACAGTAATACCTTTTTACTGTTTTAAAAATATATATATTATTTTAAAAATACTTCGGTAAATAAACTATTCATTTGAAATTTCCGCTATTTTTAATAAATCATCAATGTTTTTTGATGCTCCGCCAATTAAAAATCCATCATTCGAACTTAATTTCAATAGTTCATTAAGATTATTAAGGTTAACACTGCCACCATACAATACATTTAGATCAATTAAGTATTTTTCTTTTATAGTCTTTTTAATATATAAGATAGTTGCTTCTATTTCTTCATTACTTGGAGTAATTCCCGGATTAATACCATCACTAATTGCCCAAACCGGTTCATAACCAATTATAATTTTATTAATTTGATCAGAAGTCAATTGATCAAAAATTGATATGATTTGTTCTAATAATATTTGCTTAGTTAATCCTTCCTTTTTTTCCGTTGCAGTTTCACCAATGCAATATATTATACTTAAGTCTTGTTTTAATGCTTGGCTAATTTTATTGTTAATTATTGTTTGACTTTCATTAAAAACATGTCTTCTTTCTGAGTGGCCAATTAATACATAAGGAACATTTAATGATTTAATTTGTGAAGCGCTTATTTCACCAGTGTATGGTCCATTTGCAAATTCACTAACATTTTGAGCACAAATTGCATAACCATTTTGATTAAATAAATTTAAATATATAAATGATGGGCATATAATCAATTTAGAATTATCTAATTTAGCCATATATTGAATCATTTCTTGATGGGAAAAATTCATTTTTAAATTACCAACAATTATCATACTTATCTCACAATCCCAGGTAAATCTTCATTTATTACATATTCAAGTGAAGCACCACCACCTGTAGATAAAAAGTTAAATTTTTCATTTAAATTAAAATAATTAACTGAACTAACGGAATCACCACCAGCAGCAATTGATACTACGTTAGCATCAGCAATTAAATTTAAAATTTCTTTCGTTCCATTAGCAAATAATGGATTTTCATATAGACCTACTGTTCCATTAATAAATATTGTTTTAGATTTATCTATTGTTTTGGCTATTAAATTTATTGTTTCATCACCAATGTCATATATTAGTTCATCGTCAGCTACTTCATTTAAACCACATTTTTTTTGATAATCACTGTTTTCTTTACCAACCACTAAATCAATTGGTAAAATGATTTTACTTTGATTTTCAAAATATAATTTTTTAATTTCATCAACAACTTCTGAATTTACAAGTGATTTACCAACTTTATACCCTTGTGCTAATAAAAAAGTATTAGCAATTCCGCCACCAACAATCAAATAGTCACATTTATTAATTAATGATTTAATTAAATCTAATTTATCGTCAACTT
The DNA here is from genome assembly GCA_964405055.1 of uncultured Muribaculaceae bacterium. Taxonomy (GTDB): domain Bacteria; phylum Bacillota_I; class Bacilli_A; order RF39; family UBA660; genus JAAZHN01. The sequence continues at coordinate 3,470 of CAYOMH010000002.1, forward strand.
TTGCTCCACCCATGATTACAGTGAATGGTCTTTCGGGGTTAATAATCAATTTATTTAAATTATTTACTTCTTCTTCAACAATAAAACCATTAGTACTTGGTAAATATTTGGCAATACCACAAACAGATGCATGAGCACGATGAGAAGATCCAAATGCATCATTAATAAACAAGTCAGCTAATGAAGCCCAATATTTTGCTAAATCATCATCGTTATTACTTTCTAAATTATTTGGAATATCTTCAAAACGAGTATTTTCAACCAATAATATTTCTCCTGGCAATAAATTTTTACAAGCGGTTGTTAATTGTTCACCTCTAGTAGTTGGTATAAATTTTACTTCTTTATTTAATAATTTCATCAAATGATTTGCAACTGGCTTTAATGTATTTTTTTCTTTACTTGCTTCATCTTTAACTTTACCAAAATGAGACAATAATATTATGCTTGCATTTTTATCAAGTAAATAATTAATTGTTTTTAAACTTTTTTTTATTTTGGTATCATCCATTATTCTTCCATCTTTAATAGTTACATTAAAGTCACAACGAACAATTGCTTTTTTATTTTCTACATCTAAATTATATATATTTTTAATCATTTAGTCACACTCCTATATATTTAAATTATATCATAATAAAAGTTCATTTCTGAACTTTTATTTAATGTTTTGATATTCTTTTATATCATTTACACTAATAGCTAAATATGGAACTTCCTTTTCAACCATAAATAATGTGAAGTCTTTGTTAAAAACTAAATATCTTGCATCAGGAGTTGCTGATGATTTATAAATATTAATTGCAGCTTCACTTTTTAATTTAGCACCAGATTCGTTTATTCTAAATCTAATTGTTTGAATAGCTTCAGATATAGTATATTCTTCGCCGCTCTTATTAACAAATTTTTTGCCAACAAATTGACCAAATTTTTGTTTTAAATTAGTTTCAATATATGGAATGGCTAATACATCGTCTTCAGTAAAACTATTTTTAGTGTATGTTTTTGCTTTAGTCATTACATCATTAAAAATGTCTTTGAAAGTATCTTTATTACTACCCATTTCTAATATTATTTTATCTTTTCCTTTTGTTTGAAGTTCAACAGCATAATTTTTTTCATCTATGTAATATAAAACTTTTACTTGATCCTTTAATTTTGCTTGTTGTTTTTTAATACCAAAATATTTAACATTTTTTACTTCATTGAAATCTCTGTTTGTTAATTTTTCAAATTTATTTTCAAATTCAGCATCTTTAAATAACATTGAATAAATTAAATATCGATCTTTATCTTCAGTCCAATCAAGACCATCTAATATATCAGATTTTTCATTGAATTTTTCTTTAATAGCTTCTTCTATTTCAATTTTTAATTTATTACTAACTACACCACTTTTTACATAATATGAATTTATGTCTAAATAATTTTTATTAAAATAACCCTTATTTAAATTCTTTACTTCATTAGAATTACCATCAACAAATTTAATATTTTCATTATCATTAAATTTTTCTTTTAATTCATTCCAAACAAGTGGAAAAGTACCACACCAAATCGAATTATCACTGATTTTTTCTTCTAAATTTGTTATTATTTTTGTACTTGTTTTAATTGGTTGAAAATCATCA
>CAYOMH010000002.1:5200-17260 GCA_964405055.1 uncultured Muribaculaceae bacterium
ACTCTTTTACCTAAAATATCTGTTGAAACAACTGGATCCATTGTGATTTTTAAGGCATCAGATTGATTATTTAAGAAAAGGTTGTTAATTTCTTCAACTGATGTATTTCTTTTTAATTCCATTGTAACATCAATAACTGAGCCATCACTAACTGGAACTCTAAATGCATTACCATCAAATTTACCTTTTAAACTTGGAATTACTAAACCAATTGCACTAGCAGCACCAGTAGATGAAGGAACAATATTCATTGCTGCAGCTCTACCTCTTCTTGAATTAATACCTTTTTTATGTGGAACATCTAATATTTCTTGATCATTAGTGTATGCGTGAACTGTTATCATAAATCCTTTTTCAATACCAATATTATCCTCAATTACCTTTAATACTGGGGCTAAACAATTGGTTGTGCAACTTGCTGCTGAAACAACTGTTTCAGTTCCGTCAAGAACATTATCATTTACTGAATAAACTACTGTTTTTAAATCTCCTTTAGCCGGAGCAGAAATTAATACCTTTTTTGCTCCGGCATTTATATGAGCCATTGCGCTTTCTAACGATGTATAATGACCTGAGCACTCTAAGACAACATCAATTTCTAATTCTCGCCATGGAAGTAAAGATGCATCTTTTTCAGCATATATTCTGATTTTTTTACCTTTATAAATTAAATTTTCAGAATCATTAGATATTTCATTTTCTTCCCAACTACGATGGTTTGTGTCATATTTTAATAAATACGCTAACGATTCAGAATCACTTAAATCATTAATGGCAACTACTTCATAATCCTCTCTATCAGCTAATTCACGAAATGCTAATCGTCCAATTCGGCCAAATCCATTAATAGCAATTTTTTTCATTTTATTCCTTCTTTCTAATTAAAGACACTATTGCCAATAAATTCTCTTAATATTGTATCTCTAGGAACATATTCGGGTGATATTGGAAAAAATCCTCTTAAAAATCCTAATAAACGTCTTGCTTCTTGATAATATATTGAAGCAACCGGCACTGAACTTAGTAATGGTTCAGCAAATACTCTTAATACACCCAATTCATAAATCAATGCAGTATTTAATATTTCATCAGCTTGATCTTGATATGGAAATACATATTTTTCTTCGCCTTCTCGTACTGTTTGCCACATACCAATTGTCTTCTCAACTTTATATCCTCGATAAACATTATCTCTTACTAATCTGCGGATTAATCTTAAATCAACAGAGGAAATATAATTATGACGATCAATGTTTAAACCTGGGAAAGGACTAATATATATTTTAAATTGATTTTCTTTTGTAATCATATCAGTTATTTGATTATTCATACAATGTAATCCTTCAATTACGATTATATCATTTTCTTTTAATTTAACTGGTTTATTTTTATATTCCTTCATTCCAGTAAAAAAATTATAACTAGGAATTTGAGTTTCCTCATAATTAACCAATTTATTTAATGTGTTTTGAAGTAAATTTAAATCTAAGGCTTCAATTGCTTCAAAATCATATTCGCCATTTGCTAATTTTGGAGTATCAACTCTCTCTTTATAAAAATCATCAGCAGAAATCAAAAATGAATTTAACCCATATGTTTTTAAATGAACAGCTATTTTTTTTGAACTAGTTGTTTTTCCTGAACTTGATGGTCCAGCAATAAACACAGCCTTAATTTTACTTATCTTATTTTTATCAGCTATTTTTTTAGCTATTTGATTAAATTGATCTTCAGATATTATATAATTCATTGATATAAATTCATTGATCTTACAATCAGATACTATATTATTTAAATTGGCTAAATAAGGGACTCTCATTGTTTCTAACCAACCACGATATTCTTCAAAAGATTCTAAAGTTTTTGGATAATGTTTATAGTCAGGAATAATATTATTACTTCTTGGTGTTGGATATCTCAAAACAACATGGTTAGTATTTACTAAAGACAAATCATATTGTTTTAATACACCAGTACTCATTGGCATATCGGTATAAAAATAATTATTATAATTCATCAATCTATAAAGAGTAACAACTACATTGGTAGTGGTTTCAACATTCGAAGCTTTTTCTTCTTCATGAATTGATTTTAAATAATCAATTGCTTGATGATTTTTTACTAATTGTTTAGCAATAGTCAAATCAGCATTAATTATTTCATTGGTTTTTGCTTTTATTTTTTCAATTAATTGAGCATTAACTTCTTCATTACAGATTATTTTGGTATATATTCCTTTATCAATAGAATTATAAAAAATCACATCAGCTTCAGGACCAAATAATTCTTTAACAGCAACATATAAAACAAATTTTAATCCAGACTTGTATATTGAATGACCTTCTAAATCATTATTATCAATAAATTTTACATTACTATCTTTATATACTTTATCTTCTAAACGATAACATACGTTATCAATTTTAGCAGCAATTATTGGATTGGCCATGTTTTTTTGATAATTTTTACTCAACTCTAATAAGCTTATCCCTGAAGGATATTCTTCGCTAACGCCATTTTCAAAAGTTATTTTAATTTTACTATCCATTTTTATTCTCACATTCTATAATTATTTTAGCAAATAACAATATGATTGTCATCCTAAAAATCTAAACTAGATGACAACATTGTCTACATTTTATCAACTAATATATTCTAGAAAATAATATTATATGATACAATTAATAAAATAGAGGGTGAATTTATGGAAACATTAATATATATATTTATATTTATTATTGTATTTTTTGGCATATTAAGTATTGCCTATTTAGTATATTATAATCAAATGAAAAATTATTTGATGAGAATTAATGAAGCTGAGTTAATTATTGATGATTCTCTAAGACAAAGATACGACTTAATAATCTCTGCTATTAATATAATTGAAGATGTCGTAAAAATAAATTTTGAATTGTTTTTAGAAATTAAAAATATCAGAAAGAAAAATATTAGTAGTTTCGAATTTGATCGAAAAACTAATGAAACTGTAAATTTAATTAAACAAATTAAAAAAGACTATCAAGATATTGATAGTAATTCTGATATTAAAGAAATATTTAATAAATTAAAAAATTGTGAAGAAAAAATTGATGCCGCCAAAGAATTTTATAATAAATATACAACAAATTTAAACAATTTAATAAATAAATTTCCTTCAAATATAATTAGTAAAATACACAATATTAAACATAAAAATTATTTTGATAATAAGAATCTTGTTGATGATATTATTAATGATTTTAAGATTTAATTTGCCAATCAATTTCAGCTAAATTATTTTTTTTAAGAAATTCGTTTGCTTTTGAAAAAGGTTTACTACCAAAAAAACCATTACTTGCGGAAAATGGGGATGGATGAGCAGATTCAATTATTAAATGTTTGGGATTACTAATTAAATTCTTTTTTGCTTTTGCATAATTTCCCCATAAAATAAATACTACTGGTTCTTCTTTCAAATTTATTGTTTGAATGACATAATCCGTAAACTTTTGCCAACCTAATTTTTGATGTGAACCAGGTTTATCTTTTTCAACAGTTAATACAGAGTTAATTAACAATACACCTTGTTTTGCCCAACATAAAAGATTTCCAGAATCACTTGGAATAATGTTTAAATCATCATAAAGTTCTTTATAAATATTTTTTAATGAGGGCGGAAGTTTAATTCCATTTGGTACAGAAAAAGATAAACCTTGAGCTTGATTGACTCCATGATATGGATCTTGACCAATAATAACAACTTTTACATCTTTATAACTGGTATATTTAAACGCATTAAAAATATCGTTATGTGCAGGAAAAATTATATTTTTTTTATACAAATCCACTACTAAATTTAAAAAATTATTAAATCCTTCACTTCGCCAAATAATTGCTAATTTTTCATCCCAGTCATTACCTATCATTTTAATCACCTAATTAGATTATTTTGTTTTGCATAAATTAATAAATGATCTTTAATTGCTGATGATACATTTATTTGATCACTAGAAGCATCATACCAATGATGTTCTATTATTTCATAATTATTAATAAATTCACAGTCAATTTTTTTATTTGCTAAAAATAAATGAATTTCAATCATTAATTCAGGATTTGATGCTGCTGGTTCTATAAATTGAAGAATTTCTTTTAAATCCTTTTGTTTTATATCAAAATTAGGATTTATTTCTTCTTTAATTTCTCTTATTGCTGCTTCTAAAAGTGGTTCATCTGGTTCGGCGGTTCCACCTATTAAAGTATATAAATTTTGTTTTGCTGATCGAACTGATTTTACTACTAATATTTTTCCATTTTCAATAAATGCAACAAGAACAACTCTATTAAATGTTTCCATCTTACCTCCTACTTATGATAAGTTTCATTATTTAATATTTTAAATGAACGGTAAATTTGTTCTAATAATATTGCTCGGAAAAGTCCATGAGGAAATGTCATTAATGACATAGAAATTATTAAATTTGCTTTTTCTTTTACTGTTTTATTTACACCATCAGAGCCACCAATAATAAAATTTATTGTGCTATTACCTTTTGTAAATAAATCATCAATGGTTTGAGCTAAAAATTTTGAATCTAACATTTTTCCATTTATATCAAATAAAATATTATAATGATTTTCATCCATATATTTTATTATCTTTTGGCTTTCCTTTTCAATATCATTTTCATCTTTTAATTCAATTATTTTTATTTTATGATAATTAGAAATTCTTAAATAGTAATCAGCAATAATATTAGATAAGGATTTTTCTTTAATTTTACCAACACAAATAATGTTAATCATAATTCAAATTCCTCAGTTCTTTCTTCTTGACTTGCAACTACTACATCAACTGGTTTAACATTCATATCAGATAAAACTTTTAGATATGTTTCAATTGCTTTTTCTTTAGTATTATTTTCTTTACTTAAATGAGCTAAAATTATTTTTTTTGTTTTAGGTCCAATTAATTTAGATAAGTACAAAGATGAACTTTCATTTGATAAATGTCCAACATCACTTAGAATTCTTGTTTGCAACCATTTTGGATATTTTCCATTTATTAACATTTCTGGATCATGATTGCTTTCTAATATATATAAATCTTTATTTTTTAAAACACTATAATATTTTGAATTTAAATAACCAGTATCGGTAATATAAACAAGACTTTTATTGTTTGATGTTACAATAAATCCACGTGAATCAGCCGTGTCATGACTAGTTTTAATATAATCAATATGAATATCATCAATTTGTAAGGCTTGTTCATAAATTAATATATTATCATAATTCTTTAATATAACTAATTCCTTTAACATTTTTTCACTTAAACAAATAATTGGTGAATGCTTTTTAATTATTTGTGATATGGCTCCAACGTGATCACTGTGGGCATGCGAAATAAATATATAATCTATATCACTTAAATTATAACCTATTTCATTTAATTTTGAATTTAAATAATTATAATTAGTTCCAGCATCTATTAAAATACAATGCATATCACTAACAATTAAAGTCGAATTACCCGAAGATCCACTAGTTAAAACACATGTTTTCATTAGTATCTAAATGCCGGAGAAATATTTAAAGGATTCACCGATCTTCCGTTATAATAAACACCAAAATGTAAGTGGGTTCCATCTCCAGATTTAGATCTTACTTGGCCGGTATTACCCATTCCACCAATTAATTGACCTTTTTTAACAGTATCACCAACATTAACTAATACTCTATTTAAATGTAAGTAATATGTCACAAAACCATTTTGATGATCAATTTTTATACTATTACCTTGAACATCACCTTTTCTTTTTCCAGTAACAGTACTAATTACTATTCCTTCTTTTGCTGCATATATTGGTGAATCTTTACCACCACAACCAGAAATATCAATTGCTTCATGAAAACTACCCCATCTTGATCCAAATCTACTAGTTATTTGGCAATAATTTACTGTTGGTCTTACCCAATCAGATGGATCATTAGTATCAGGAGTAATTGGTTGATAACCACCACGTACAATTATTTTATCTATTGGTGGTGAAAGTTCAGTTGATTTTATTTTCTTTGCTTCTAATGTTTCACCATTAACATATTGAACTTTAAATTGAACTCGAGCAACACCGTCTTCTCCTTGTCTTTGAACATAACTTCTACCAACAGGTAATAATTTATCATATTTAACTATTGTATCGTATGATGCGGTCTTCTTTTCAATCAATTCAGTATCAACAATTAAATCAACTAATGGACTAATCAAACTTACATTTATTACTTGATCGCCACGATCGGATAATAAACTATCTTTTCCATTTAAATCGGGATTTGCTATTAACAATTCTTCAATACTTAATTGATGATTGTCAGCGATTGATTCAAGTGTATCTCCGGGCTTAACTGTATATTTTTTTGAATCTTCTAAAGTACTATATAATAGATAACGATTAATTTCTTTTTTACTAGATAATATTTGCTTATTAGTATCTATTAATCCTTCTTTAATTGTAATATTTTGATCTATATATAAATTTTCAATTATTTCCCCAGTATCACTTATTGGTGTTTGATTATCCTCAACAAATTGTTTATATTTATCTTTATCAACAAATATAGCAATAAATTCTTGCATCGATTCATTAAAATCTTCTTTATTTAATACATACAAATATTTATTGGGAATATTTTTTTCTTTGCTGGAAATTGTTACTATATATCCCTTTATTGAAAATTCATTAATATTATTATATATTTCGTTTATGTCAGAAAAATTACCATTGTATGTTACTTGTTTAACAATTTCAAGGCCAACCGGCGGATATACATTTTCAGCTCGATATTTTTTCTTAATTGCTTCTTGCTCACTATTTATTTTATTAAGTAGAGCTTGTTTATTTTCTATAAGACCAATTTTTTCCCCATTCAAATAAACTGCATAAGCAGAATTAGGATTGGTTTCACCTTTAGGTTGAATACCAATATATATTATAAAAGAGCACATTAATAAAGTAATGAGAATTTTTATCATGTTTTTTTTCATTATTTTTTACTCCTTGTCATTATAGTCGCGTAAAGAATTTTTAAAATTACTGTAATTTTTTTCAAATATTAAATCTACGGATCCAATTGAACCGCTTCTATTTTTACCAATTATTAATTCAACATTATATAAATCATTTCCGCGACGATCTTTATCATAATAATCATCTGAATATAAGAATGCAACTATATCTGCATCTTGTTCGATAGAACCAGATTCTCTTAAGTCACTCAAATTTGGTCGTTTATTTTCTCTTAATTCTGGACTTCTAGAAAGTTGAGCAAGTGCTATAACTGGCACTTTTAATTCCATAGCCATTAACTTCAGTGATCTAGAGATTTCTGATACTTCTTGTTGACGATTTCCAGCATATCGATTTGTACCTTCAATTAATTGCATATAATCAATTAATACTAATCCTAAACCTTTTTCTGTGTTTGCTAAACGACGACACTTTGCTCTTATGTCTGATACTCTAACTCCAGATGCATCTTCAATATATAAACTTGCTTCAGCAAGTTCACTAATTGCTTCATTAACCTTTTTCCAATCAGAATGATCTAGTTTTCCTGTTTTTAATTTATTGGCATCAATACCACCCGCTGCACTAATTAAACGCATTACTAATTGTTCAGCAGCCATTTCTAAACTAAATAGAGCTACCGCTTTATCACTATGTAATGCCGCATAAGATGCCATATTTAACGCTAATGCTGATTTTCCCATTGCCGGTCTAGCGGCAATAATAATTAATTCATTTTCATGAAAGCCGCTTGTTAAGCGATCTAAATCATAAAAACCAGTTGGTAAGCCAGTAATTTCTCGATCGTTTTTAGCATTGATTTCTATTTGTTCTTGTACTTTTCTTAAAACTTCAGCAATAGTTCTAAATTCACCAGATTTTCTACTTTTTGTTACTTCAAATATACTCTTTTCTGCGCTATCAACAATATCACCAGCCGGTTCACTATCTTCATATGCTTTTGTCACAATATTTGTTGAAGCGTCAATTAATTTTCTCAACAAAGATTTTTCTTGAACAATAGTAATATAGTGTTCAACATTTGCTGCACTAGCAACAGAATCGATTACTTCAGCTAAATAATCAATTTTTACTGAATCAAGGTATTTCAATTTATCTAATTCATTAGTAATAGTAGTAACATCTAGTGGAATTCTTCGATCATATAGATTTTTTATTGCAATAAATATTTTTTTGTTGGCATCATTAAAAAACATTTCTTCAGTTAATTCTTCACATGCTTTTTCCAAGGCGTATGTAGAAAGAAATGTTGCCCCTAATATTTCCATTTCGGCTTCAATATTTTGTGGTATTTTTCTAACTGCCATTTTTTCTCCTATTTTTTTACTAAATTTATTTTTATTTTTGCAATTACTTTTTTATGCAAATTTAGTGTAACATTATGAAATCCTAATGTATCAATTGGATTATTTATTTCAATTGAAGTTTTTTGAATATCATATCCTATTTCCATTAATTTATCTTTAATCTGTTTTGAAGATATTTTTCCAAAAACTTTTTCTGTTTTTCCAACTGTAACTTCAAAAGTTATATTTTCTTTTTCTATTTTTTCTTTTATTTTCTTCATTTCTTGAATTAATAATTCTTCTTGAAGTTCTCTTTCATCTATTTCCTGTTCCAGACGACTAACACTTGTTTTGGTGTACTGAATAGCTAATCCATTTTTAATTAAAAAATTCGTTGCATAACCATCACTAACATCAATAATATCATCTTTTTTTCCTAATTTTTTAACATCTTTTATGAGTATTATTTTCATCAGATAATCCCCCATTCATTTAGTAAAAATATTATATCACGAATTAAAATCATTGGCAAAAATTATAAAAACTTTTAATATTAAACACTAAATCTAAAATAGCATATATCGCCATCTTGCATTACATATTCTTTTCCTTCAAGACGCATTTTACCTGCTTCTTTAACTTTTAATTCACTACCGAATTTTTCTAAGTCATCAAAACTCATTATTTCCGCCTTAATAAATCCACGTTCAAAATCAGAGTGAATTATTCCGGCACATTGAGGTGCTTTCATTCCCTTAATAAATGTCCAAGCTTTAACTTCGTCAGTTCCGGCTGTAAAAAAAGTTGCTAAACCAAGTAAATCATATGTTGCAAAAATTAATTTATCTAAACCACTATATGGAATTCCTAATTCTAATAAAAATTTTTTTCTTTCTTCATTATCAAGTTCTGATAGTTCACTTTCAATTTTTGCCGACATTACAATTATACTTGAACTTTCGTCTTCGGCATATTTTGCCACCAATTCAGTATATTTATTATTACCGACAACGGCAGTTTCTTCATCAACATTTGCTAAATATATAATTGGTTTACATGTAATAAAATTAAACTGTTTAACTACTGATTTTTCATCTTCAGAAAAATCAACACTTCTTAAACTAATATTTTTCATTAAATTTTCTTCACATTTTTTTAATGTTTCATATTCTAATATTTCATTTTTATCTTTTGACAAATTAATTTTACGACCAATTTTATTCATTCTATTTTGAATAATTTCTAAATCAGAAATAATCAATTCCACATTAATTATTTCTATATCCTCAATTGGATCAACTCGATTTGAAACATGAATTATATTTTCATCATCAAAACATCTGACAACTTCAACAATTGCATCAACTTCTCTAATATGTGATAAAAATTTATTACCAAGGCCTTCACCTTTTGATGCGCCCTTTACCAAACCAGCAATATCAGTAAATTCATAGGTAGAAGCCACTAATGATTTTGGTTTATATAAATTATTCAAGTAATCTAACCTAGAATCGGGAACAACTACTATTCCCACATTTGGTTCAATAGTTGCAAATGGATAATTTGCGGCTAAAACATATTTTTTAGTTATTGCGTTAAATAGTGTCGATTTACCAACATTTGGTAAACCAATTATTCCTGCTTTTAATGCCATAATAATCCTCTTTTCTTAAATTATAAGTATGGTGTTGCTGATATTCCTAGAGGAATTCCAATTAGATACCAAACAACAATTAAAAATATCCAAACAATTGCTGTAGCAATTGAATAAGGTATCATAAATCTAATTGCCTTAGATATAGATATATTGTTATCTGATGTATTATATTGAATTAAAAAACCTAAATATATTACAAAATATGCAAATAATGGTGTTAATCCATAAGATATTGATTCACCAGCACGATAAATAACTTGTGCAAATTCTGGACTTAAACCGGCATTCATAAATACAGGAACAACATTTCCAGATAGTATTGACCATTTTAATACTGAACTTGGTAAAAATATTGTACTAATAATTGAAACTAATAATAATGCTAAGGTTAGAACCAAACTACTATAATTAGGATTTATTAAAAGATTACCAAGTAAACCAGCAAATACATTACCAATATATGTTCTTTTAAATACACCAATAAAAGCTGATGCAAATAAAATTAAAACAATCATTTTACCAATTTTATCTAATGAAAAACTTAAATGATTAGCAAAGTCTTTATTACTTGCTATTTTTTTAGTTGCAATGCCATAAAATAGACCAAGAATAACAAATAATAATGTTGCAACAAATATAAATCCAGATGAGAAAAATGAATTATATCCAAATAATTTATCTATATAAACGTTTTGATAAGGATCAAGTAAATTTCCAGATAATGGCAGACCAGGAATTATATTATAAGTAAAAAATAATAAATATAATATTCCCGCACCAAGACTTATTATTAACCCACGTAATTCTCTTCTTCCAAGTGTGTAATCAGTAATTTCAGCTTCAATTTCTGGTTTTTCTAATCTTTGAACAACAAATTTTTCAGTTACAAAAGTTAGAACAAAACTTAAAAAAATTACTGCTGCAAGCATAATAAATAAAAATGCATTAATATTAATTGAATATGTTGTATCTAAAATAGATGCCGACAAAGTTGTATAATTTAGTAATGATGAATCAATTGAACTAATAAAAATATTAGCACCAATACCAGATGTAATACCTGCAAAAGTAGCGATAATTCCAGCACTAGGATTTCTTTTACCATATTTAAATAGTAACGCACCAATTGGCAACATTATTACACTCATTACATCACCGGCAATAGTGCCAATTATTGAAAAGAAAATTAAAATAAATGTTACTCGATATTTATTTGAATATTTGGTTATTAAAGTTAAAAAAGCCTGAACAAAACCACTTTTTTCCATTATACTGAAACCAATTAAAATAATTAATAAAGAACTTAGCGGAACAAAATTTACAAAATTTGATACAGTATTACTAAAAATATATTTTACACCCGCTAAATTAAATAATGAATCAACCTTTACCACTATATCAGTATATTGTTGTGTCGCAGGATTTATTTCACGGTAAGTTGTTCCAACATCAAAATAACCTAAAATACCACTCAATACAACTGTTAATATAATTAGAACCACAAAAGTCATAATTGGATGTAAAAAAATTTTATTTTTTAAACTTATCTTTTTATGCATTATTCTCACCTTTTATTTTTTTTATTTTTTTATCAAATTTTATTCTTTCAAACATTACTTCGCGGTTACATTTTAAACACTTAATTTTTATGTCTACCCCTATTCGAGTAATTTGCCAATTATTTTCACCACAAGCATGTGCTTTTTTCATAACTACATAATCATTTAAATTATATTCCATATTATCCTTCAATATCTATATTGAAATTATTTAAAATTGAAATTAATTCTTCCCGATTTGTATAAGATATTTCAATTCGATTATTTTTAATTTTAACTTTAGTTCCAAGTTTATCTTGCAACATATCTTGATAAATAATAAATTCACTACTTGAGCTAGGTTTACGATTAATTTTTACTATTTTTTTAACATTATAACCTTGGCATAATTCTTCTAGTTCTCTTACACTTAGATTTTCATCTATAGTTTTATTTGCAAGATTAATTATTTGATCTTCATCAGATAATTTACTTAATACTCTTGCATG
>CAYOMH010000002.1:17360-22402 GCA_964405055.1 uncultured Muribaculaceae bacterium
TTGCAAGATTAATTATTTGATCTTCATCAGATAATTTACTTAATACTCTTGCATGGCTCATTGATAATTTTTTTGTATCAATAAAATCTTGAACGCTACTTGGTAATCTTAATAAACCAATCATGTTTGTAATATAGGAACGATCTTTACCAATCTTTTGGGCTAATTCTTCTTGAGTAATACCAGCTTTATTTATTATATTAAAATATGCATGAGCTTCTTCAACTGGTGTTAAATTTTCTCTTTGAATATTTTCTAACAAAGCAATTTCCATCATTTGTTGATCAGAAAAATCACGAATTATTGCTGGAATAGTCAAAAGACCTGCAATAATTGAAGCGCGATAACGTCTTTCACCAGCAACAATTTCATATCCTTTAATACTTTTTTTAACAATTATTGGTTGTAGCACACCATTTTCTTTAATTGATATTGCTAACTCATTTAATGCATCTTGAGCAAAATACTTTCTTGGTTGATAAGGATTGGTTCTGATATCTTCTAATTTTATATTCACAATATCATTTTTAGTTGCATTCTCAACAATATTTTTTTCTAATTCATCAAAATCAAAACGTTCATTATTAAATAATTGATCTAATCCCTTTCCAAGGGCTTTTCTATTATTTTCCATTTCTACTAATCACTTCCTTAGCTAAATTTGTATATGCTTCATTAGCTCTGCTATTAGGATCATATTCACCAATTGGTTCACCATGACTTGGTGCCTCTACTAATCTGATTAATCTAGGTATAATTGTATCAAAAACCTTATCTTTAAAGTATTTTCTTACTTCTTCAACAACTTCTAATCCTAAATTAGTTCTAGCATCTAACAAAGTTAATAAAACCCCTTCGATTTTTAAATTTGGATTTAATTTTCCTTGAGTCATAATAATTGTATTTAATAATTGTGTAATTCCTTCAAGCGCAAAAAATTCACATTGAACAGGAATAATAACCGAATCACTGGCAACTAAAGCATTAGTTGATAATAATCCCAATGATGGTGGGCAATCGATTATAATGTAATCAAACTCATCTCTAATATCAGCTAAACTATTTTTTAATTGTTCTTGAAATTTAAAATTTTCGTTAGTGTATGCTTTTTGAATTAACTCAACATCTAAACCCGCCATATTAATTGATGCGGGAATAATATATAAATTTTCAAACCTTGTTTTAATAACTGCTTCTTTAGCTAAAGAAGCCCCATTAATAATATCATATGCAGATTTTTCATAATCACTCTTATTTATTCCAAGACCTGTCGTTGAATTACCTTGAGGATCAAGGTCAATTAACATAGTTAACTTTCCAAGTTTACCTAAAGAGGCGGCCAAATTAATACTAGTGGTAGTTTTGCCAACTCCTCCTTTTTGATTAACAAGCGATATTATTTTTGCCATTTTACCACACCTTTTTCTTTATTAATTTTATCATAGTAAATGTTAAAATGGAACAAATTAAAAAGATTATTTTAAAAAAGAAGGTTAATCAACCTTCTTTAATGCTTCTTCTATTTCTTCATCAGACATTTTTGTATAACCTTTAATTTTATTTTCTTTTGCAAGTTTTCTTAATTCTTGGTTTTTCTTTCGATCATTTTCATAATCATCTACTATTTCATCTATTTCTTCTTTTGTTAATGTTTCTCTGTCTATCAAAGCTTCGCTAATAACTTTTACTAATTCTTGATTTTTATCTAATACTTTATGAGCTGTTTGATAACATTGATCAATTATTTTTCTGGTTTCTTTATCTATTTCTAAAGCTACTTGATCAGAAAAATTCTTTGATTTAGTATAATCTCTTCCTAAAAATACCCCTTCACTTTTAGTTTCAAATTGAATTGGGCCTAAATCACTCATTCCATATTCAGTTACCATACTTCTAGCTATTTTTGTTGCTCTACTAAAATCATCAGATGCTCCGGTACTAATTTCACCTAAAAATAATTCTTCGGAAACTCTACCACCCAATAATCCTGTTATTGTATCAAGTAATTCACTTTTAGTTGCTATACCTTTTTCTTCTTTTGGTAACATCATAGTATATCCACCAGCCATACCACGTGGAATAATTGTTATTTTATGAACTTCATTTGCATGTTCTAATTTTAATCCTAAAACCGCATGACCAGCTTCATGTAAACTAACAAGAAGTTTTTCTTTTTCAGTTACTTTTCGACTAATTTTTGCAGGTCCAAGTAACACACGATCGGTTGCTTCATCAATTTCATTCATACCAATTGATGTTTTATTTCTTCTAACCGCTAATAAAGCAGCTTCATTTAATAAGTTTTCTAAATCAGCTCCACTAAAACCAGGAGTTCTTTTTGAAATATTTTTTAAATTAACTGTCTTTTCAAATACTTTACCACGAGCGTGTACTGCTAAAATATCTTCTCTTTCATCAACATCAGGTAAACTAACCGTAACTTCACGATCAAATCTTCCTGGGCGTAATAATGCTGGATCTAATACATCAGGTCTATTTGTTGCTGCAATAATTATTATACCTTCATTAGCACCAAATCCGTCCATTTCTGTTAGCAATTGATTTAGTGTTTGTTCACGTTCATCATGACCGCCACCTAATCCAGTTCCTCTTTGGCGACCAACTGCATCAATTTCATCAATAAATATTAAACATGGAGCAGATCTTTTTGCTTCTTTAAACATGTCTCTAACTCTGCTTGCACCTACTCCAACAAATAATTCTACAAAATCAGAACCACTAATATAGAAGAATGGAACATCTGCTTCACCAGCAACTGCTCGAGCTAATAATGTTTTACCTGTCCCAGGAGGACCAACTAGTAATACACCTTTAGGAATTCTTGCACCTAGTTTTTGGAATTTTTTTGGATTCTTTAAAAAGTCAATTAATTCTTTTACTTCTTCTTTTTCTTCTTTTAAGCCAGCAACATCAGTAAATTTAGATTTTTTTTCATCTGCATATAATTTTGCACGACTACGACCAAAATCCATAGATTTATTGTTGCCACCAGACAGTTTTGAAAATAAGAAAACTGAAGCACCAATCAATAATAGAATTGGTAAAACATTTACTAGTATAGTAATTATTGAACTATTTTCAGGATTAGAATTTGTATTAACCACAAAATCTTTTTCTGCCGCATATTCCAATATTACCGATACAACACTATCGGTTAAGGGAACACTAGTAGTAAAATATTCATTTTCAGAATAGTTTACTAATTTACCCCTTATATCATATATTCCACCGCTACTCTTTGGTGTAATTGTTATTTCTTTTACTTTATCATTTGTCATATTAGATATTAATTGATCATATGACAATTTATTGATTTTGGTTTGACCTAAATTAAATATAATTAATGTTACCATTATTACAATTAGCAAACCAAAATATGGGATTAAATTTTTTAAGTTGATTTTATTATTTTTTATTGGCATTTTCTTTCCTCTTTTCTATAAATTTAAGAACAATATCATAATTATTTACTTCATCATATTTTGTTTTTTTTATTCCTGGAATCCATAAAATATTGTTATTACTGTCTGTTACAATTGGCCATATCTTTCTTTTATCGGTATTTATTTTATTGTCAATAAATATTCGGTTAACTTTTGTATGACCAACACTGTTTTTAATCTCAATTTTATCACCAGATTTATAATTACGAACAATGATTGGTAATTTTATATTTTGAGAATTAACTTTTATGCAGTAATTATTGCTAGTTGCTTTATCTATATCAATTCTTAATATCTTTCCAAGCGTTAATTCAATTTTATCGGTTAAAATATAGGAGTAGTTATAATCATCATTATTTTTAAACTCGAAGATTAGTTTATCATAACTTTTTATTGCTTGCAAGTGTTTGGGTAAAGTAATATTAACATTTGATTTAGTTGATTTTACCAATGAAAATATATTTTTTATATTAGTTGAATTTATTAAATTAATTTGTTCATTATATATTTCTTCGAGAATTTTCATAATAATTCTTTTTTGAATTACTTCATGCAATTTATTAAATTTTATTAAATCAATTTCTTTTCCTCTTAATACTTTAGTTGATTCTATATTGGCCATTTCATTTATATATTGATCAGCCTCAATTAAACACTCGCTGTACTTAAGATATTTTAAATGAATCTTTTCATTTTCCTTTTTTATTGCGGGTATAATTTTATTACGATACTTATTCCTAGTATAATCATTTTTTAAATTTGATTTATCAATAAAATATTTTATTTTATTTTTTTGATTATAGTCTATTATTTCATTTTTTGACCAATTAATAAGTGGACGAATTATATAATAATCATCAATAATATTAATTTGTTTAAATCCGGCATAACCAGCTAGGGTTGAGCCTCTGGAAATTCGCATTAAAATTGTTTCAACTAAATCATCAGCATGGTGCGCGGTAAATAAATATTTTGTGTTATATTTTTTTAATAATTCAGCAAAAAAATTATAGCGAATATCTCGTGCTTCTTTTTGAAAATTGCCTTTATTATATTTTTTAACATCAATTGATTCAAAAATAATACCTTTTTTTTGACAGTAATCACTTAAATATTTTGCTTCAATATTGCTTTGTTTTCTTCGATGATAATTAACATGGGCAACAACAATTTTTTTGTTTTTTTTACTGATAATATCTAATAAACACATTGAATCTGGACCTGAAGAAACAGCAATAACTAAATAAGCTTTGCTGGCAAAAATATTTTCAATTTCTGAATTGAATCTATTCATAATTCCTCCAAAATTCATAATATATAGAATATTGTATCATAAAAAAAGGAATAAATTCCTTTTTTATCTTTATGAGAATTGATATACCTTATAAATAAGGGCTTTATACCAATTTTGTTAGTAATGTGTAAGTAACGTATACGAATTACAACGCTTATAGAAGTGCTTAAAAAAGAAAAACCCCATAAACATTGAGTTTATAGGGTTTCTATTATTACTTTGATTAACGTTTTGAAAATTGTGGAGCTCGACGAGCTTTTAATAATCCATATTTTTTTCGTTCT
>CAYOMH010000002.1:22502-23813 GCA_964405055.1 uncultured Muribaculaceae bacterium
TTTTGAAAATTGTGGAGCTCGACGAGCTTTTAATAATCCATATTTTTTTCGTTCTTTTTTTCTTGGGTCTCTAGTAATAAAACCAGCTACTTTTAATATCTTACGGAAAGAATCATCACGAGTTTGATCAGTATCTTGATCATAAACTAACAATGCTCTTGTTATACCTAAGCGAATTGCTCCTGTTTGACCAGAAAAGCCACCGCCTTTAACTTCTACGTCAATATCTAATTCTTTTTCTGTATTAGTTAATACTAATGGTTGTTTCAAATCTTTAACCATCATTGCTAATGGCATATATTCTTCAACTTTTTTTCCGTTAACAGTAATATTTCCTTTTCCCGGTTTAATCATTACTTTTGCAATTGATCTCTTACGACGACCGGTTGCAATAATATTTTTAACTTTATTCATAATTCCTCCTATTTGATTTTCATTACTTCTGGTTTTTGAGCTGTTTGTTCGTGTTCAGGACCAGCATAAACAAATAGTTTACGATACATTTGTCTACCTAAAGGTCCTTTAGGTAACATCCCACGAATTGCTCTTTCAATCATTTCAGCAGGATATTTTTCAACCATAACTTTGGCTTTTCTTTCACGAAGTCCGCCTGGATATCCACTATGATCATAATAAATTTTTTTATCAAGTTTATCACCAGTTAGCACAATTTTTTCGGCGTTAATTATAATTACATAATCACCACAATCAATATGAGGTGTATATGTTGGTTTATGTTTACCTCTTAATACTGAAGCAACTTGCGAAGCAAGACGACCTAATGTTTCTCCATTAGCATCAACAACAAACCAATTTCTTTCTACTTTTTCTTTTGTTTGCATGAACGTTTTCATTTATAATTCCTTTCATTACCTTACTTTTTTATTTTTCCGAGGAATAAAAAAACTTGGTAAATAAATGTACCAAGTAGAATTATATGTTAACAATTTAAAAAAGTCAATATTATCATTAATATATTATGTCTTTTAGATATAATCCACATGCTGGAGCAGTTGCATAATTAATTGTTGTCCGATTTGGGCCAATTAGTTTACTAAACGATGTTATGTTGATTCTACCTAATCCAATATATATTAATGATCCAACTATATTTCTAATCATATATTTATAAAATGCTGTCCCAGTTATTTCAATATATATGATATTATTTTTTTTACTTATTTTTATTTTTTTAATTGTTGTTTCATAATTTTTTCTTTTTCCACTTACAAAATTTATATATGAATTACTACCAATTAATTTTTTTGCTGCTTTCTTCATAATATGAATATTTAAGTTGTAATTTAAATT
>CAYOMH010000002.1:23913-25920 GCA_964405055.1 uncultured Muribaculaceae bacterium
TTAATTTTTTTGCTGCTTTCTTCATAATATGAATATTTAAGTTGTAATTTAAATTGTTTATATAATCTTTATTAATTGGATCATATTCACCAATATTAATAATATATAAATATGTTTTTTGCTTTGATGAAAAACGAGCATTAAAGTCTTTAGAAACATTTTCTACGTTTTTCACATATATACTATTACCAACTAAGTTATCTATTATTTGTTTTAGTTTTTTTGTTGTAACATTGTAATTTAGATCAAAATGAAAAATATATTTTATAGCATGAACACCACGATCAGTCCGACTTGAACCAACAATTGTTATTTTTTCTGAAAAAAATTTACTTAACGCTTTTTCTATTTCACCTTGAACAGTTATTTTATTATTTTGTCTTTGAAATCCATAAAATTTTGATCCGTCATATGAGATCGTAACTAAATACCTCATAATACTTTTACCAAATTAAAAATAAGAATTATGCACAACAAACTTAAACTAATAATATCAAACTTGCTAATTGGATTATAATTTAAATTTGTTCTAATTTTATTATAATTATATAGTTTTGATTCCATGTTTTTGATTATTATATTTTTTTTAATTTTACTTATACGATATATTTGTGGAAAACTTTTAATTATTATAAATATTTTTGCTAGTGAAGATCGAAAGTTATAATCAAAACCGCGACTAGATTGACTGATGATAACATCGTTAGTTGAACTTAAAAATATTGTTACAAATTTTAACATCATCATTATTTTTAATGAAATAACCCCAATTTTTAAATAAAAAATGTTAAATGGCTTAACGATATTTTCTACTCCATTTGCAACCTCAATTATACTAGTTGTGTAGGTAATTATTATTATATAATTAAAAATTATTATAAATTTAAGAATGATTGTTAGTGCATCTGTTAATGAAATAAATAAAAATGCAAATATAATAATTAAAAGAAGATAAAAATATTTCATCATGAAATTTATCTTTAAATAATAATTAAAGGGGATTTTACTTAAAAATGAAATTATGATAATTAGAAATAATACAATAACTGTCATTACATGATTAATTAGACTAACCAAAAATATTAATAAAATTAAGGTAATAATTTTACATGTTGAATTTTGTTTATGAATAATTGATTGGATTGGATAATAAGAAAATATTTTATTATTCAACATCTCTGAATACCCCCTTAATTAATTCGTTTATATCATAATAATCTTCAATTTTTGATCCTTTAATTCGAGCTTGTTTTACGAATTCAATTATTTTTGGAACCTCAATATATCTTTCAATATTACGATTATATAGATCTTTTTTTGTACAATTAAAAACTAATTTTCCATCATTAATTACATATATATTATCTATACATTGAAATAAAAAATTTATATCATTTGATATTAGTATTATTGTTCTATTGTATTTATTTTTTAATAATTTAATTAATCTAATTATGCTGTTTCGATCTATATTGTTTAAACCTTTTTCTATTTCGTCAAATATTAATACTTTTGGATTATATGCAATTATTGAAGCTATCATAACTTTTTTTTGTTCTGATAGTGATAAATTATAAGGATTTCTTTTTTCATATGAATTATCTAATCCAACCAACTTTAAAGCATCTAAAGGTCTTTCTTTTAGACGATTAAGATGGTACTTATAATGTTTCATACCATATTCTATTTCTTGTTTAACTGTTTGTTTAAATAAAAATTTTCTTGGGTCTGATGGAGCATAACCAACCTCAAATCTAAGATCATTTATTTTATTAAGGTGAGAATCTTTTTTTAATATATGTTTTCCAACTTTGACAATGCCGCTATCTGGCTTAATTAATGCACTTATTAATAATGCAATCATACTTTTATTATAATCACCGTATAAAGCAGTTATACTTTTTTCTGGAATTTCTAAATTTAAATTATCAATAATTTTCTTTTTTGAAATCAAAACATCATTACTATATAAATTTACATCTTCAAATTTTATTTCCATAAATCACC
>CAYOMH010000002.1:26020-30772 GCA_964405055.1 uncultured Muribaculaceae bacterium
AAAACATCATTACTATATAAATTTACATCTTCAAATTTTATTTCCATAAATCACCAACTATTTTATTAATATCATAATAACTTTTTTTTATTATTCCATATAATTTTAATTGATTAGATAAATCAACAGCAAATGGTAAATTAAACCCAAACCTTTTTAAGATTTTTTCTTCATTTAAAACACTTTTTGTGTTTCCTTCTATAATTATTTTACCTTTATCCATAATAATCATATAATCGCTAAATAATACTTCTTCAATATCGGTGGTAATATTAATAAATGTTATATTATTTATTTTTAAATAATTAAAGATTATTTTTTTTTGTTTTTCATCTAAGTATGTTAATATGTCATCAAAAATAATTAATGAGGGATTAATTACTAAGTAGCTTAATATTTTTACAATAATTTGGTCAGATTTTGATAATTGATTAACACAACAATTCATTTTTTCTTTTAAATTAAATAGTTCAGAATATTCTGTAATTGTTCTTTTCATTTTATCGCGACTAAATTTAAGATTTTCCATGCAAAAAGCTATTTCATCAGCTACAGTTTCTGCAATAAATTCAAAATCATTATTTACTACTGCAACTTTTTTTCTAATTGTATTAATATTTTTTTGATTTAATTTTAAATCATAAATTTCAACACCATCATTTAGATAGTGACCACTTAATAATTTTGCAAGTGTAGTTTTACCTGATGATGCGGTGCCAACAATACTGGTATTTTGATTAAATAATTCTAAAAAGAAATTATTGAAAACAATAATATTATTATAGTTAAATGACAAATTATCAATTTTTACTATTTTTTTCATAAAACCACCCAAAATAATAAGATATAAACAATTAGATTATATCTTATTAAAAACTATTATTCAAATTAAATAAACATTGTTGGTATTTTTTTCTTTTTTATTATTTCTTTTTTCTTTTTTTGATATTTTGGTTTTAAAACAACTGTGCCCTTTTTCAATGTTTTTTGCACATCAATAGTTCTTTGATTAGAAGATCCTTTGAATTTTAAATTCATACTTTTTAATTTAATATCAAATTTACCATCAACAAGGACATCAATATATTTTAGTGCTTCAAAATATATTGGATTATCTTCATTCATATTTTTTAGTTGTTCGAATGTAAAACCAGTATAACACCAAACGTTTAATTTTCTTTCTTTAGCAGTTTTGGCTAAAGTCATTAATGCCTCTGGCTGAAACATTGGTTCACCACCAGAAAACGTTATACCATCTTGAATTTTTAAATTATTAATTTGTTCAATTAATTGATTTATATCTACTTCGAAACCCCCTTGAAAATCATGGGATTTTGGGTTGTGACATCCCGGGCAATGATGTGGACACCCTTGAAACCATATTACTGATCTAAGACCTTCGCCATCAACAATACTATCTAATTGCATTGGCGCAAATAATCTAACTGTATTACCCATGTTATTTATGTTTTACTCGATCGTGTTCTTCTGCCCTTTTACTGTTATTAAAACGATCAACTGTACCAACAAGATAACCGGTAATTCTTCTGATACGATCAAACTTTACTCCGTCTGCTTCACTTCTTCCACAACCTGGGCATTTATCGTTTATGACACCAGTAAATCCACATACTGGATCTCGATCAACTGGATGATTTACTGCACCATAGCCAATACCATTTTCTTTCATCAAACGGATTACTTTAACGAAAGCATCAATATTATCTGATGGGTCACCATCTAATTCAATATAACTAATATGACCGGCATTTGTTAAAGCGTGATATGGGGCTTCAGTTTTAATTTTATGCTCAATGGTTGTTTGATAATAAACAGGAACATGAAAAGAATTTGTATAATAATCTCGATCAGTAATTTCTGGAATTATGCCATAAATTGATTTATCAATTGCAGTAAATCTTCCACTTAAACCTTCAGCCGGAGTTGCAATTAAAGAAAAATTTAATTCCGTTTCTTTGGCATAAATATCACATTTTTTTCGCATGTGGCCAATTATTTCAAGACCTAATTCTTGAGATTTTTTTGATTCGCCATGATGTTTTCCAGTTAAAGCTTTCAAAGCTTCAGCTAAACCAATAAAACCAATTGTTAATGTACCGTGTTTAAGTACTTTACCAACTTTGTCTTCTGATTTTAGTTTGCTTGAATCCATCCATACGCCTTGGCCCATTAAAAATGGAAAATTTTTGACTTTTTTATTTGATTGAACAGCTAATCGTTCAAGCAATTGACCTTTTGTTAAATCTAACAATTCATCTAATTCTTTATAAAATGACTTCATATCTGCTTCTTTTCTTGAATCAGATACAATACCGTGTTTTATTCCTAATCTAACTAAATTAATAGAAGTAAAAGATAGATTACCTCGGCCTGGAGTAATTGCCTTAGTTTTATCGTGAACATTAGCTAAAACTCTAGTTCTACAACCCATATAACCAACTTCAGTCTTATAATTTCCAGGTACATATGTTGCTAAATTAAATGGAGCATCAATAAATGAAAAATTAGGAAATAATCTTTTAGCAGATACTCGACAAGCTAATTCAAATAAATCATAATTTGGATCTTTTTTATTATAATTAATTCCGTCTTTTATTTTGTAAATTGATATAGGAAAAATTGGTGTTTCACCTTGTCCTAATCCAGCTTCAGTAGCTAACAAAAAATTTTTACTAACCATTCTTCCTTCTGGTGAAATATCAGTACCAAAATTTACAGAACTAAATGGTACTTGCGCACCAGCACGACTGTGCATAGTATTTAAATTATGAATGAAAGCTTCCATTGCTTGATAAGTAGCTCGATTTGTTTTTGCAATAGCTTTTTCGTATGATTTTCTAAAAATTTTAATAACACGTGATGATTCTTTTGCATATTTATCAAAATCTGATATTTCAAATTGAATACTATTTAATTTATTTATATCTTTTTCTATTTGACTAAAATTTATAAATTGTAAAAACCCTTCAACATCAAGTAAATCATATATTATTTGTTTAAATTCTTTTTTAAATGTTTTTAAAACACCAGGAGCCATGAAAAAATCAAAAGCCGGAATACTTTGACCACCATGTTGATCATTTTGATTAGCTTGAACCGCAATTGCAGCTAAAGCTGAATAACTTACAATACTATTTGGTTCTCTTAAAAAACCATGACCAGTTGAAAATCCATTTTTAAATAAATCAAATAAATCAATTTGAGTGCATGTTGTTGTTCCCATTGGTAAAAAGTCCATATCATGAATATGAATTCTACCTTCTTCATGAGCATCAACAAATTCTTTTTGAATTAAATATGATTTAGCAAATTCTTTAGATAAAGCGCTTCCAAATTGAAGCATAGTTCCCATTGCTGTATCACCATCTACATTGGCATTTTCTCTTTTTGAATCAACTTCTGCGGCATCACTTAATCCAAGTTGTTCAATTGCTTTAACTAATTTACTTTGGCGATTACTAAATGTTTCTCGTGCCGAAGCGCGACGTTCACGATATGCAGAAAATGAATTAAACACATCAATATAACCGGATGTCTTTAATTGATTTTCAATAATGTTTTGAATATCTTCAATATGAATTTCTTTTTTATCTTCATAATTAATTTCAATATAATTAATTACTTTTAAATAAACTTCATTAATTATTCCATCATCATAAATAATGTTTTCAACACTATCAAAACCTTTTTTTATTGCTATGGCAATTTTTTCACCATTAAATTTTACTTTTTTGCCGTCTCTTTTTATTACAGCAAGTGACTTAAAAACATTTGATTTTTCCATATCATTACACCTCCCACAGCTCGATATCTTCGATCAAAAATAAAAAAAATTATATTATTAATCTTACTAATCACATATACTTAGTATACTTATAGAAAAATAAAAAAGCAATCAAAAAGCGTTATTTTTTTAAATACTTTTTATTTAATTATACGTAATATTTTTTCACCATCCTTTGAGTATAAATATTTTTCTCTAGCATACTTTGCAACATAATCTGGATCTTCTAATTTACCTATTTCTTCTTTATAATCTTCTTCATTCAACAATAATTTTGTATATACTTCATTTAGTTTAGAAATTTCTTTTTTGTTACTATTAATTTTACTTAAATAATTATAAAATAGAAAGCCAGAATATAAAAATAAAGAAACACAAGCAAAAAAGCAAATTATAATTCTTAATTTCCCTTTTTTACTCATTGTCTTCATTTTTAACCACCGCTTATTCTAAATTTATTATATTGTATAACTCCATTTTATTAAATGAAAAAATCATTAACTTAACACTTTTTTACAAAAAAAAACACGTGGTGTGTTTTTTAAAATTAATTTATTTTTTATTCTTCTGAATCTGAATCATTAGTTGCTTCTTCTTCGCTTCCAGCTTCATTTACTACACGATTATATTCATTTATAATTGCTTCTGTAAATAAACTTCTGGTTTCTTTATCAAGTGGATGGGCTATATCTACAAAATCTCCGTTAGCAAGTTTTTTACTTGGCATTGCAATAAATAAACCATCTTTTCCGTTAATAACTCTAATATCTTTTACAATAAAAACATCATCAAGTTTAACACTAGCTATTGCAAGCATACTTGAGCCTTCACGTTCTTTTCTACGAATTTCCACAGATGTAATTTTCATAATAACGTTCCTCCTAACTATAATTTTATACTATGATTATTAAAAATGCAAGAAATATGAATGTTGATAATTACTACAA
>CAYOMH010000002.1:30872-34689 GCA_964405055.1 uncultured Muribaculaceae bacterium
TAACCAATATAAAAACAATTATTTTTAATAATTTGTTTTGTCAAATCTCCTTGACCGGGTCCAATTTCAATTACAAGATCATCTTCATTAATTGTAATATTATCTACTATTTGTTTTAATAAATTTTGATTTTTAATGAAATTTTGGCCAAATTTTTTTTTGATGTTAAAATTCATTTTTATTCCTTTGATTTATTCCAACCACTTCTTAATAAATCATATTTAATTTGTTGTCTGCCAATGTAATCGCCAGCATAATTTTCTGATTCCGTAAGTAAATCAATTGATGTTCCTGATACACCACGATCAAGAACAATTGCAATTATTGGTTTATCAGATAGTTTATTTAATTTAAAACTAATTATCGAACCACATTTTATTTTTTTAGATGACGCAACTATTTTTACTTCACCATATTCATTATCTATATAAGATGTTTTACCGTCGCGAACATCCATTCCATTACATCCTAAAAATCCTGAACACTTTGAACACAAAGCACCATATCCTGTAAGATCACCAACAAAGCTATCAAGCGGTGAGTATAAATCATTATAATTTATTTCTTCAATTTTTTCTGCCATTGCATGCATATCTAGTGTTTTGTTTAAATTTTTATTAATTGTTTTTGTTTCTTCAAATGAAGATATTTTTCCAATTAATATAATTAAAATTGTTAATGATAATATTTTTATTACTTTATTTATATTCATGAAAATATTTTTCATTTTTCACCTCTATTGTAATTAAATTTTATCATGTGAAATGTTAAATGTCAAAAATTCGCTTAATATTTTTATTTGTAATAATAGAAAGTTCATCTAAAGTTATATTTTTTAATTTAGCAATATATTCTGCAATATAAATAATATTCTTAGGATAATTTATTTGCCCTCTATATGGTTCAGGTGTTAAATATGGACAATCCGTTTCAATAATTATATTTTCTAAATCAAGATTTTTGATT
Source organism: uncultured Muribaculaceae bacterium (assembly GCA_964405055.1). Taxonomy (GTDB): domain Bacteria; phylum Bacillota_I; class Bacilli_A; order RF39; family UBA660; genus JAAZHN01. The sequence goes on from CAYOMH010000002.1 coordinate 31,839, forward strand.
ACTTCAAATAATTTACTGTTTTTAAAGGTAATTGTTCCATTTATTCCTAATAAAAAACCTAACTTTATATATTCTCTAGCTGTTTCTAAACTACCACTAAACGAATGAATAACACCTTTTACTTTAAATTGTTTCAAAATATTTATAGTATCAGCCGTTGCGTCTCTTGAATGAATAACTACTGGCAAATTATATTTTGAGGCTAATTCTAATTGTTTTTTAAACCAAAAAAACTGTGAATCTTTATTGTCTGATCCGTAGTGATAATCAAGGCCAATTTCACCAATTGCAACTATTTTATTATTAGTAATATTTTTTATAATATAATTAATATTATTTTCATCTACTTCATTTATATTATTTGGATGAATTCCAATAGTCCCATATATTTCATTATATTTATCAATTAAAGTAATTATTTCTTCATTACTTTTTTGATCAAAACCACTATTAATTAATGCTTTAACTTTATTTTTTTTTGCCTCATAAATAATATTTTCAATACTATTTTCTAAATAATATTCACTTAAAATATGGCAATGTGAATCAACAAACATAAATTTCCTCCTCATGATAATTTTTCAACTATTTCGTTTAAATAATATATATAATGTTTTTTTAATTTATGTAATAATAATGTAATAATAATTCTTTTATGGCTCCGCTTTATTAATATTGATTTGTCTATTTTTTTAATTATATTATCAATATTATTATTTTGAACCGATTCATTAATAATTATTTCTATTTTTTCTTTTGTCTGATTTATTTGATTTATTGCTATTTTTTGAACGCTATTTTCAAATAAACTTTGGTTCATGTATATTAATAAATTATTATCTACTTTACCAAAACGATCTTCTAATTCAGATTTTAATGCATTTAATTCCATAGTTGATTTTATATTATTTATTTTTTTATGAATTTCAATTTTTATTTCTTCATCAGATATATAATCATCATTAATATGGGTTTGTACTTCTATTAATTCTTTATTATTATCTTCTTCATCATTTGATTCAATTCCATTTAGTTCATTAACCTTTTCATTTATCATTTGCATATATAATTCAATACCAATTGCATCAACAAATCCAGCTTGTTCACTACCAAGAATATCTCCAGCGCCTCTTATTGCTAAATCTCGCATAGCAATTTTATAGCCGCTTCCTAATTCGGTAAATTCTTGAATTGAATTTAATCTTTGAATAGCTGTTGTATTTAATATTTTCTTTTTATCATACATTAGATATGCAAAGGCAATTCGATTACTTCTACCAACTCTTCCTCTTAATTGATAAAGTTGACTCAAACCAAATAAATCTGCATCAATTACAATTAAAGTATTAACATTAGGAATATCGATACCAGATTCAATTATAGTTGTACAAATCATAATATTATATTTTCCATCAATAAATTCTTGCATCTTATTTTCAAGTTCTTCTTTTGCCATTTGTCCATGAGCAAAAACTACATTTGCTTCTGGAACTAATGTATTTATTTTATTTGCGATCTCATCAATATTATGAACTCGATTATATAAAATAAACACTTGACCATCCCTGGTTATTTCTTTATAAATTGCTTCTTTAATGACAAAATCATTATATTCTATTACGTAAGTTTGAACTGGGTAACGATTAACTGGAGGGGTATCAATAATTGATAAATCCCTAATTCCAGATAATGATATTTTTAATGTTCTTGGAATTGGAGTTGCGGATAAAGTTAATACATTAATATTTTCTTTTATAGCCTTAATTCTTTCCTTGTGTGCAACACCAAATTTTTGTTCTTCATCAATTATTAGTAAATCTAAATTTTTATATTTAATTAATTTATTTAATAATTTATGAGTACCAAAAATAATATCAATATTGCCATTTTCTAATCCAAAATATATTTTTTTTGTTGTATTTGTAGAAGTAAATCTATTTAATAATTGAATATTAATTGGGTAATTTTTAAAACGATCTAAAGCGCTAATATATTGTTGTTTTGATAATATGGTTGTTGGGCATAAATATGCAACCTGATAGCCATTTAAAATTGCTTTAAAAATTGTTCTAAATGCCACCTCTGTTTTTCCATATCCCACATCACCACAAAGTAATCTATCCATTGGTTTAGTTGTTTTTAAATCAGAGTTAATATCAGCTATTGTTTTAATTTGATCTGATGTGGCTTCATATATAAATTCATTAGCAAAAAGTTCTTCTTCAACAAAATCAAGGTATGGTTTTTTAATTTTTTGGGATCTTTTTGCATATAAATTTATTAATTCTTGAGATATTTCATTTATTTTTTTACCAATGTATTGTTTCTTTTTTATCCAATCAGCCGAATTTAATCTGTTTATTGTTGGTATTTTTCCTTCTTTTGATGAATATTTAAATATTGTATTAATTTTTTCAACCGGAATATATATTTTATCGTTTGCTTTATAAAGTATTTGAATATAATCAACTTTTAAACCATTTCTATCAATTGTAACTATTCCATTATAAATGCCAACACCATGAACACGATGAACAACATAATCGCCTTTTTTAATTTGATCAAAAGTATTAATTCTTTTACCAATTTTTAAACTGTTTTTATATTTTATTTGGGATGATGGCGATTTTTCAATATTATTATCAGAAATAAATATAAAATCATTTAATATAAATCCTTCGTTAATTATGAATTTAATGATGTTAATTTTGTTTAAAATAATATCATTTTCATTAATAATAATATTTGCTGTGGGAAATTTTTGTTTTATTAATTTTATTTGATAATCATTTTTTAAACAAAATATTATTGTTTTTTTATTATATAAATTATCATTAACAAATTTTTCTAA
>CAYOMH010000003.1:0-2419 GCA_964405055.1 uncultured Muribaculaceae bacterium
AGTAAATACTCTTGGTTTAGGAAGAACAATTGCTTCATCAGCGTGTGAACTTCTAGTGTTACTCATTTCTTTGTTTTTACATGGATTAACATCTAAATCATTAATATGATTATTTATACCAATAATCATTCCAACATAAACTTCTTGACCAGGATCAACAATCATTGTTCCGCGATCAGATAAATTAAATAATGCATAACCAAATACTTTACCATCAGCCATAGAAATCAAGACACCATTTTTTCGACCAGCAATTTCGCCTGCATAAGGCATATATGAATCAAAACTGCGGACCATTATACCTTCACCCTTGGTATTAGTAATAAAATTACTACGATAGCCAAGTAATCCTCTGGTTGGAACTAAAAATTCTAATCTTGTATAATTTTCTTCCCCAGTGGTTACTAATTTAATTTGACCTTTACGTTCATTTAAATCGTTAATTATAGTTCCAGCATATTCATTAGGAACATTAATTAATACTGATTCAAATGGTTCAAGTTTTTTATCATTTTCAGTTTTAAAAATAACTTGTGGTTTTGAAACACTAAGTTCATAACCTTCTCTACGCATATTTTCAAGTAATATTGATAAATGTAATTCCCCACGACCTGATACTTTATAACCATCATTATCACTTAATTCTTCAACTTCTAAACCAACATTAATACTTTTTTCTTTTTCTAAACGATCTTTTATATGACGACTAGTCAAAAATTGACCTGATTTACCAGCAAATGGTGAATTATTTGGATAAAAATTCATTGATAAAGTTGGTCTTTCAATTTCAATTTTTGGTAGTGGATCAGGGTTATCTTTAGTATTAATTGTATCACCAATTGAAATATTAGGAATACCTGCAATTGTGACTATATCACCATAATACGCCGTTTTTACTTCGACTTTTTTAATACCTTCATTAACATATAATTTAGATATTTTTGAACTATATATTCCCCCATCATTTTTAACAATTGTAACTAAATCACCATTGTTAATCTTACCACGGTTAATTCTACCAATACCAAGTGTACCTAAATAATCATCATAACCTAAATTACTAATTTGTAATTGTAAATTATCATTTTCATCACCATTAAATGGTTTTATACTTTCAACAATAGTATCAAGAAGTGGATATATATTTTCACTTACATCATTTAATTCAAATTGACATTTTCCTTCTTTAGCTACACCATAAAGTATTTTAAAATCTAATTGTTCATCAGTTGCCCCTAATTCAACAAATAAATCAAAAGTTAAATCAACTACTTCAGCTGGTCTTGCATCTCTTTTATCAATTTTATTGATAAATAAAATTGGTTTTAAATTGTATTTTAATGCTTCCTTTAAAACAAATCTTGTTTGAGGCATTGGGCCTTCTGCAGCATCAACTAAAAGAATAACTGTATCAACAGTCTTTATTACTCTTTCTATTTCTGAAGAAAAATCGGCATGCCCTGGGGTATCAACTATATTTATTTTATAATCATTATAACGAATTGCACAGTTTTTAGCTGTAATTGTAATGCCTCTTTCACGTTCTATATCATTGCTATCCATGATACAATCAACAACTGTTTCATTATCACGAAAAACATGACTTTGTTTTAACAAAGCATCAACTAAAGTACTTTTCCCAGCATCAACATGGGCAACAACGGCAATATTTATTATTTTTTCCATAAACCTATCTCTTTTCGCACTTTCAAAATATACACTATTTTTGACAATAGTGCAAGAAAAATAAGCATTAACTCATCATTAATGCTTATTTATTGTTCTTTTTTTATTTAATTGTAAAGCCCTCAGCTAATAAATTATTTCTTGTTTCTTCTTTTGATAAACCTTTAAAAGGAAAATAATTTTCATTATATGTATACACTACTGTTTTTTCATTGTAGTCAACATCAGCATTTTGATCAGAAACTTTCATAGCTTCATACATTAATTTTGCACTTTCTTTATCAGGACAAACTATTGTCATAACTGAATTTTTGGCTTTCGTATTTTCATAATAAACAATCACTTCATAATAATAATCATTGTCTTGGCGGAATCCAGTAATTTTTTCATTTAACTTTTCAAAATCCATTTTATCTCTTGATACTTGATCCGGTTTAATAATCTTTTTATCACTTGATGATTGATTATCTTTTGTTTTATTTTCACATCCACAACCAACAATTACTAATGAAAGCGTTACTAAAGCAAATACTTTTAATAAATTTTTTTTAAACATAATTATATTCTCCTTTATTATTCTTATTATATCATATGTAATAAAAATATTATTATTAAAAATCTTGTTCTATTGTTTTTAATGATTGTTCAATAGTATAACCGGAAAAATGATAAGTAACTTCTCCATGTTTACTTTTAATTGTAATATTTTTATTTTCATAATCACTTATATCAA
>CAYOMH010000003.1:2519-5050 GCA_964405055.1 uncultured Muribaculaceae bacterium
TCTCCATGTTTACTTTTAATTGTAATATTTTTATTTTCATAATCACTTATATCAATTGTAATATCCATAATTAAATCAGGATAAGCCGCAGAAATTGTTGTTTCTCTTTGAGCAGGAAATTTAATAGTAAGAATAAAATTATATTTATCTAATACTATATATTTTGTTAAAAAAGCCGGATCTCTTCCAATTTCGGAATACCAAGTACCAAAATTAACTAATAGTTTTTCGTCTTTACCAAAATAAACAAAATCACTATTTTCAAATGTCCAATAACCAGTTAGTTTTTGCCATAAATCTTCTTTATTTATTAAATCTTCATTTTGAATAGATGATTCACTTTTATTATCAACCTTTGAATCTTTTTTTAATAAATATAACAATGAAAATACGATTAATAAACAACAAACAGCAGTTATTATTTTACTGATTATTGGTAGTTTGTTTTTCATCTTTATTAACCTCTTTTTTCAATTCTTCGTTTTCAATATAACGTAGAATTCTATTTTGAGTCTTGACTATATTTTCTATTTTGTGATGTAGATCTTCTAACAACAATTCACTTTTTAAATCAATTCGATAATCATTATGGTTACGTAAACTATCTTTTTTACTTTGACGGTTTTGACTCATCATAATAATTGGTGCTTGAAGAGCTGCTACACAAGATAAAATAAGATTTAGTAATATAAATGGATAACCGTCAAATGCACTACTACCAAGAACAGTAGTATTTATAATAATCCAAATAATTAAAATTAGTGAAAAAACAGAAATAAAACTCCAACTACCAGCTAGAGCAGAAAATTTATCTGCAACTCTTTCACCAAAAGTTAATTCCATTTCTTGCTGTTTTTCAACATCAATTGCGATTGGATTATCAAACAAAAGCTCCATTAATTCCTGTTCATCATTTTCTTGTAACACTTGTTTTAATAAAGCTTTTACAATTTCTGATTTAGTTTTTTTACTATCATTTACTTCTTTCACTATTATTCCTCCAATTATAAATAATTATAGGCTAAAGAAATATAACTTAATAATTATCTTACTAATAATAGTATATAATAGATTAAATAGATTAACTTATAAATGATTAAGACTTAACACCTGATTGACTTCTTTTCTTTTTAAAGCATCATTAATACCTTTTCTTGCTTTGGTAGTTCTAATATGATCAAGCCAACTAGGATCACAATTAATAGCGTCAAAATCAGTTAATACTCTAATGCGATCATAATTTTCTAATTGATAAAAAATTGATTGATTTAAATCATTAACTCTTGCTGAAACTAAATGGTCACCAAGTTTACTATGAATATGATACGCAAAATCAATAACACTAGAACCTAGTGGTAATTTAACTTTTTCACCTTTTGGAGTAAATACAACAATATCCGATGATAATACTTCATTTTTAATTAATTCCATAAATAATGAATCATCAGTAATCATTGAATTAATTTGTTTTAATGAATCCATTGCGCCAAATCTTTCTTGAAAAAAAGTTTGCATTTGTTCACGAACATCATCAGTAGTCATTTGCCAAAGTGCAGTTAAACCATGGGTTGATAATAAATCCATTTCTCTAGTTTGGATTTGCATTTGAATTAACTTATCATTAATTACTGTTGAATGAATTGCTCTATGCATTGGATATTTCGGATTTGTAATATAAAATTTTGTCATACTATCAACAGTTTGATATAAAGAATGAATCCAGCCTAATGTTTCATAACAGCTACGATAATCATTAACAATAACTTGAAGATAAAATATGTTGGGAATGTCATCAACTTTCATAGTTTTATTAATTCGACTTTTATATATTTCATAAATACCTTTAATTTTTGCTCTAATTTGACTAGGAATATTATTATTATTTAATAAATTATTAATTTGATTAATCATAGAAAATAACACATTCATTGTATCTTGCTTAATTAAATTTATACCATTTAATATTTCTTCATAGGCATTTGGATCTAGATATTTAAAGGCTAAATCTTCTAATTCACTTTTAATTTGATAAGCACCAATTTTTTCTGCTAAAGGAACATATATTTCTATTGTTTCTTTAGCAATTCTTAATTGTTTTTCTAAAGGCAGAAAATTTAATGATCGCATATTATCTAATCGATCAGCCAATTTTATAATTATTATTCGAATGTCATCAGTAATACTCACTATTAATTTTCGATTGTTGGCTAATTGAGCATCTTTGGCACAAGCAAAATTTGTGTTTTTTATTTTTGTTACACCTGCAACTAATCGATAAACATCCGAATTAAATTCATTGATAATTATATCACTAGTAATTTCTGTATCTTCTAAAGTATCGTGTAATAATCCAGCACAAATTGTATCAGCGTCAGCTCTTTCTTCACCAAGAATAGTCGCAACTCCTAACGGATGAATGATATATGGTTTACCACTTTGACGAGTTTGACCACGATGATATTTTTCAGCGTAACTGTATGCTTTAAAAATCATTGCTTGATATTTTGGATCATAACTACTGATTGACTTTT
>CAYOMH010000003.1:5150-7699 GCA_964405055.1 uncultured Muribaculaceae bacterium
TATGCTTTAAAAATCATTGCTTGATATTTTGGATCATAACTACTGATTGACTTTTTCATTTTATCAAATGACTCTTCCATATTCATCCCCCCTTTGAATATCAAAAAAGCAGTATAATTTCATTAGGGAAACCATACTGCTATACTAATTTGTTAAATTTATTCCCCTAAATAAATATTTAGAAGATTATAGCGCATATTTTTTAGATATGCAATTATTTCTTAGGTATTAATGGACCGACAACATCTTCATAATCTGGATCTGAACATGCATTGGTTATTTTTTCAAGAAGATCTTGAGCCATTGAATCAACATAACCAGTTTCATGGTAATCACCAATACCAATAAATGGTACACCACGATCTTTTTGAGCTATATTAAATTCTTCAAACATTTTTGTTAATGTTGCAGAATTTTTACTATCATTCCAAGTTTCATATTTGACTAGGTTATAACAATCGCCATACTCTTCTTCAATATTTTTGAAGAAATTTTCGGCAGCTGCACAGAAATGGCACCCATCCCCATAAAAGAAATAAACATTTATTTTTTGTTTTACTTCATAATTAACCGGAGCTAATTTAAGATCAACAAATGTATCTATAGTTTTACCGCCTTCTTCGGCTGTTTTACATCCAGAAACAAATAAAACTAACGTAATCATAATTGCAAATATTCTTAATGTTTTTTTCATCATTTTTCCTCCTAGATATTATATTATCATAAATGTCTGTTTTTGGGTATTTTTTTATTAAAGATATATTGATTATGATATAATTATTATGGAGGCTATATATGTTTGAAAATAAAAAAATACTAATATTAGGATTTGCTAGGAGTGGCTATGAAGCGGCCAAATTATTAATTAAAAAAAATAATGATGTAACAATTAATGACGCAAAAGAACAATCAACTCATGATCAAGATAAAATTAATGAATTACTGTCATTAGGAGTAAAATTTGTTTTTGGTTCTCATCCAGAAAATTTATTAGATAGTAGTTTTGATTATTTAATTAAAAATCCCGGTGTACCAATTGATCATCAATATGTTCTAAAAGCGCAACAATTAAACATTGAAATAATTAATGAAGCTGAAATGGCTTATCGTTTATTAAAAGATAAAGTAAAAATAATTGGTATTACTGGTACTAATGGTAAAACTACCACTACGACTCTAATTTATGAAGTGTTAAAAGCAAGTGGTTTACCTGTTCATATTGCTGGAAACATTGGTTTTCCATTATGTGGATTTATTGATAAAGTAAAAGAAAATGATATTATCGTAATGGAAGTATCTGCTCAACAATTAGAAAATTTCAAAGAATTTAAACCAGACATTGCCGTTTTAACTAATCTATCCGAAGCTCATATAGATTTTTTCAAAACCTATGAATATTATTTAAATTTAAAAGCAAAAATATTTAATAATCAAACAAAAAATGATATAGCCATATTAAATTATAATGATTTGGAAAGTAAAAATATAGTTAATAAAATCAGATCAGTAATTAATTATTTTTCAATAAATAGTGAAAACGCTTTATGTTATTTAAAAGATAATATAATTCACTATAATAATCAAAAACTAATTGGTACTGAACAAATAAAAATATGTGGTAATCATAATTATGAAAACATTATGGCAATGATAATTGTAGCTAAAAAATTTGCAGTTAGTGATGAACTCATTATAAATGTTTTAAAAAATTTTAATGGTGTTGAACATCGTCTTGAATATGTAACTAATTTAAATGATCGAATATTTTATAATGATGCAAAAGCAACTAATATTGAATCAACTAAAATTGCTTTATCAGCGTTTGATAAACCAACAATATTAATCATGGGTGGTTTAGAACGAAATCAAGATTTTAACGAACTAAACCCTTATTTAAAAAATGTAAAATTAGTTGTTTGTTATGGACAAAATAAAATGAGAATTGCTTCTTGGCTTGAAGAACAAAAAATAAAGACAATAATCGTTGAAGATATTGTCTTAGCAACAAAAGAAGCATATAAGGAATCTGAATCTCAAGATATAATTTTATTAAGTCCAGCATCTGCTTCTTGGGATCAATTTAATGCATTTGAAGAACGTGGAAATTTATTTAAAGAAACAATTATGAAACTTTAATTTTTAGTGGTTTTTAATACTTCTTCTTTATCATCAAAATGATATTTTTTACCATTTATTTCTTGATATGTTTCGTGACCTTTACCAAGTAATAAAATTATATCATTTGGTTCCATCATCTCTATTGTCTTACTTATTGCTTCTCTTCTATCAACAATTACTTGATAATTATTTTTTTTAATATTACTAATAATATTGTTAATAATTTCCATTGGTTCTTCATTTCTTGGATTATCACTAGTAAAAATAACATAATCACTTAATTCAGTAGCAATATTACCAATAATTGGTCTTTTTGTTTTGTCCCGATTACCACCGCAACCTATAATTGTGATTAATCTATTATTTTTATTCGTGTTAAATGTCTTAATTATTTTCTCAACTGCATCTGGTGTATGAGCATAATCAATCAC
>CAYOMH010000003.1:7799-12224 GCA_964405055.1 uncultured Muribaculaceae bacterium
ATTTAATTATTTGATAATTGGCCGTTTGGTAACCAAGAGTAATACTTCTTGAATTTAAAAAACTTTCAGCATATTTATCGTCAATATTCACAATAATTGAACCATCATTTTTTAAATAATTAAGTATTTTAAGTTTAGCATTTAAATAATTTGTAAATGTTAAGTGATAATCTAAATGATCTTGAGTTAAGTTAGTAAATCCAGCGAAAGAAAATTGTAAACCATTAATTCTATTTTGATCTAAAGCATGGCTACTTACCTCCATTACTACATTTTGGCAATTATTTTGATAGGCTAAATAAATAAGTTTATATAACTCTAAGATATCTGGTGTTGTATTGTTGAGTTCAATTACTTTATCACCATCATAATAACCAATCGTACCAATATAAGCAGTTTTACTGTTTAAAATATTTAACATTTGATAAATTAAATAACAAGAAGTAGTTTTACCATTAGTACCGGTAATGCCAATAAATTTCATTTCTTTAAATAAAGGTAAATAATTTGTTAATAATAAATCATTTAAATATTTTGATGTATCAGTAACTATTTCAAAATTTGAAAAATTAATATCTTTTTTATCTGTAGCAATTATTTTGGTTGCTCCATTTTCTATTGCAGCATTAATATAGTCGTGACCATCACTATTTATTCCTTTAATGGCAATAAATGTATCACCTGGCTTTATTTTTCTTGAATCAGTTTGAATTGTACTAATATCGATCATAATATCCTCCTAATTAACATCGTTTCGGCTTAATATTGATGCCGGTGTCTTTTTAATTGTATTATAAACAGGTAATAAACCAACAAAAATATTAAAGATAAATATTAATAATAAACCCAAAACTACTACGTTTGTATTAATTAAATAATTTCCGGCAAAAAATCTAATGTTTGTTAAGCGATCAACTATATAAATCATAAAAATATATCCAGGAACACTTGCTAAAACAGTTATGGCAAGTATTTCACCTAAAAACATTTTATAAATATCAGCTTTCATAACTCCAATAGCCCTTAATATACCTATTTCTTTTATTCTAGATAAAAATGACGAGCGAATAATCAAAAATATTTCAATAAAAGATATGCCTAAAATAATACTAGCAAGCACTATTGTTGCAGTCATCTGTTCTTGATTAGATTTAATATATTCATTTCTGGCATCTAAATATGTTTCATGAATGTTTATTTTATTAGTATTAAATTCCTTAATTAATAATTTTTTATTACGAGGATAAATAATAACATCATTACTTTTAGTAATTAGATTATATTTTATGGTATTATTATTTACTAATTTGGTATTAAAATTTGCTGTTGTTGTAGTATAATAACCTACCACTCTTAACTTTTTACCATTAACTGTTTCATCAATTAATTTATTTAATGGATAAATCATTGATTCGTCATAATTAACCATTACTTCATAATCTTTGATTGGGTATTTACCACGTTTTAATTTAATTTCATTTGTTTTAAGTTCATAATCAAGATATTGATTTTCTGATGGATAATCGGGCACTACTGTGTCATATGCTCTATCATCAATAAACCAATTACCACCATTTTCTTGATTATCATTGGCCATAACATTAATAAACAAACTTGGATCTGTATATATACTTGGACTTAATAAATCTACAATACCAACAATTGTAAAATTTGGCATATTACTTATTTTTATTTCATGATTTAAAAAGTCTTCATTTTTAGTATAACCAGCCTGTTGAGCAATATAGTTTTTAAACAAACTTTTGATTATCATTTTATCAATTATTATTTCATATTTATTATTTGGCATTTTCCCAATTAATAAATTTTCTTTTTTAATATTTTCAAGACTAGATAATGAACCACTTATAAAATCCGATGCATATTTGGTTTGATTATAACCATAAAAATCAATTTTAATACTAACCATGCTTTCATCACCTGGTAACACATACTGAACAAGAGGATTTGCTTCATATTGTAAATATTTATCAACCAAAACATTTGGATCTCTAATTAATAAATTATTTTGATTTTGAGTAACAAAATCTTCATCCTTTATATCTAAAATTCCATAAATATTACTTAATGAATAAAATATAAACATTCCTGATAAGAAAAACCCTATTAATAATAATTTTTTTAAAAATGCATAATTAAATATTTTTTGAAAGCCATTAATCAGTAAAGTAAATATATTGAAGATTGAAGAATATTTTAATTTAAATTCACTATTATCTAATTTTGCCATATCAAAATCATATTTTTCATAATCTGATTTATTTATTTTTTTATAATTATCATTAATGAATTCAATATTTGAATTATTGTCAATAACTTCAATTTTTTTATCGGTCATACTTTTAATGTAAATATTTTGATTTTTTACAACAATATCTAAATTTATCTTTTCATTATTATTTCCATAGTAATTAATTACATAATTACTGGTATCATGTTTATCTTGTTGGGGAAAATCTTTTAGATATATTTTATTTTCCATGTGATAATCAAGATCATCTTGTTGTTCATTTAAATAATCTTTTTCAACTTTTCCATCTTTCATTTCAATAATATGAGAAGCATAAAAATGCGCAATATCTTTTTCATGAGTAACTAATAATACTAATTTATTTTTAGATATTGATTTAATTATATTCATAATTTCAATAGTGTTTCTACTATCTAAATTACCGGTTGGTTCATCGGCTAAAATAATATTAGGATTTTTTACTATTGCTCTTGCAATACCAACCCTTTGTCTTTCACCACCTGAAAGCATTCCAGCTGGACGATTACGATAACGATAAATGCCAACGGTTTCCAATACATAGTCAACTCGTTCTTTAATTATTTTTTTGTCCTTAAGTCCAATCATTTGTAAAACAAGTGCGACATTATCAAAAACACTCTTGTCATCAATAAGATGAAAATCTTGAAATATATAACCAACATTTAAATTTCTTATTTGGTCAATTTTATTATAATTTCTTCTAGATATTAATTTTTCATTAACAAATATTTTTCCATTATTAATTCGATCTAAACCACCAATTGTATTTAAAAGTGTAGTTTTTCCACATCCAGATGGGCCTAATAAAGCTACTAAACCATTTTCTTTTAATTCAAGGGTTGTATCATTAATAACATGAATTTGATTTTTTTTATGATGATTAAAATACTTATTTACATTAATTAACTTTATCATTCTTACACCTCTTCTCGATATGTGTTCATGGCCGATTTAGTAAATAATTTCTTAGCGTATCGATTTGCAATTAAATTAGAAATAAAGAACAAGATAATATATAAAATAATATAATCATATAATTTAAAATACATTGATAAATCTTCAATATAAGCAAATTCAATTACATTACTTTGAACCAATAATACTAAAGTAATAAATATTACATATGTTAAATTTAAAACAGTAAAAAGTTCAATTTTTAACAACTCTTTGGCAACATTTTTTGATGAACCAAGAATTCTTATTGTTGAAAAATAGATATTTCTTGATTTCAATACTAATTTAATAATGAAATAACAAATAAAGAAAATACCAACGGTTAATATCACAACAAATACTAAAATAAAGACATCAGCTATTTGTTGAAGGTCTTCTAAATATGGGTTAACTAAAGTTTTTTTAACCGGTAACACATTATAATTTTGAGCCTCTAATTTTTTTATAGTTTTTTCTATACTATGAAGATCTTTTACAAAAACACTTGTTTGAAAGTTTCCTTTATCAAATAATTTTTCATAATCCTTTGAATTAATGAAATATGTTCCATAATAATTTTCAATATTAGTTAATCCTAATAATTTTTTGAAATTATCAGCGTTATATACTTGATTAATAACTAAATTAATTTCATCACTAAAATAAATATTATCAACTTTTAATAATAATTTTGATCTTTTACAGTAATAGTTTTTACACATTGCTTGAGCATCTTCTGGTACATAAATTGAACCAGCTGGTACTTTATCATTAATTAATATATTCATGAATAAACCATTATCTTTAGTATAATTTATCTTGTTTATTACAACTTTAAAATCAGAATATAAAGCATTTTGTTCTACTACTAAGCTTTCCAGAATACTTTCATAAACATATACTTTTACCGAGTTACAGTCACCAAAACATTCTACATCGTCTGAAAAAATAATTCCTACTATTTTTAAATTTGATTTAACACTTTTTTGATTAGAATATTCTGATCCATTATTTCTTTGATCTTGATTTAGATATAAAGAATATGTTTTTTTCATTGCATTTTCTTTGTCGTTATTTAATACATAATCATATGGCGGAGCATAAATTACAACTTCATTTTCATTGATAGGCATTCTTCCATAATCAACTTCTTTTATTTTGTTTATATAATCAATTGAACCATAGAAATAATTATCTCC
>CAYOMH010000003.1:12324-19789 GCA_964405055.1 uncultured Muribaculaceae bacterium
ATTTTACCATCATGCATTTTAATTTTTCTAGTAACATATTCTTCAACTTGTTCATAGTTATGGGTAACAATTACTACTAATTTATCTTTAGCTATTTCATGTAATAAATTCAATACTGATGCTGCTGATCTGCTGTCCAAATTACCAGTTGGTTCATCAGCAACAATGATAGAAGTATCTTTAGCTAATGCCCTAGCAATAGCAACTCTTTGTTTTTGACCTCCAGATAATTTTGAACATTTAGTATTTTTAAATTTTTTTAAACCAACTTCATCAATTATTTTTAGAACTTTTTCTTTAATATCTTTTTTCTTAAAACCATTTAAAAGTAAGACTAATTCTATATTTTGATAAACTGTATAACTATTTACTAAATTAAAATTTTGAAATATATTACCAATATATTTTTTACGGTATTCTTCAAATTCATTTTCACCATAATGACTTGTTTCAACCTCATTAATATACATTTCTCCATCTTCATAAGTATCAAGTCCGGATATAACATTTAAAAGTGTTGATTTACCACTGCCAGATTCACCGGTAATAACAACAAATTCACCTAAATCTAATTCTAAGTTAACTTTTGTAAAACCACTAGCAACAACGCCTTTATTATAATAATATTTTGAAACATTTTTTAATTTTAACATTTTTACTCCTTATGCTATGCAATAATTATACCTCATTAGTAATTTTATAACTACAATTTTTACATAATAACTCACATCGTTTATTATTATGAAAATTATTTTTCAAATTAGTATATCTTGAATCATTAATAATATAATCTAAATTTGTATTAAAAATATTACCTAAACTAATATCACCTTTTGAATCTAAGCAACACGGAACAACAGTACCATCAACCAAAATACCTAGATGATCATTAATTGCCTGACAAAAGCCTTGCTCGATATTAAGATTATTTTCAATATTTGGCCACATAAAACTTTTTTCAAAGCTTACATATATTTTATCGCTAATTTGATAATTTCCTTTATTATTAGTAAAATCAATATTTTGATTATAATGAATATTTAATATATTCATTATTTCATTATTATATCTTCCTTCAACCCAAAAACGATAGACAATATATGTATCAAATAAACTATCACACTTGTTTATAATATCAGTAATATATTCTTCTACTGTTTTTCCATAAATTGGATCAAATGAATGAAGAGAAATATTCAATTGGCGAATATTCTTTGTATTTAGTTGATTTATTAAATATCCATTTGTAGTAATATTTACTTTAAAATTAATCATTGCTTCATCAATAAATTCATTAATAAGTGGATGTAATAGCGGTTCACCAAGCAAATGAAAATATAAATACTTGGTATAAGGTTTTACTTTATTTAATATTTCTTTGAATTCAGTAATATTTAAAAATTTTGGTTTTCTTTGATTATGAATACAAAAAGAGCAATTTAAATTGCATTGATTAGTTATTTCAATATATATTCTTTTGAACATAATTCCCCCATCAAGTTATTTATTTATTTGATCATATTTTGATGTAAATAATTCTTTTGGAATCATATAATCTTTTTTACTTGGAACTTCTTCGTTTTTATATGCTTTCTCAATATCTTTTATTATTTGACTGTTTTTATCATAATTTTTTCCTAATTTTATTAATTGCAACTTGTTATTTATAGTTAGTGGACTTTGATCTTTATCTAAATAAGCAAAAAATATATAATATTCATTTTCATTTAATAAATTCATGCCAATTGGTAAATATAAAGTTTCATGATTTTGATCCCAACCTCCAAATAAATTCAATTCTATTTCTGAGCTTGTTATTAGTTTTCTTTTTATATTTTTTATTACCGATACAGAATAAATTGTTTGATTAGATGAGTTATTATCATCCTTAATTTTATGCTCAGTTCGAAGAATTTTATTAACTTTGCCAACAAATACATAATCACTTGCACCAATCAGTTTTTCATTTGTTGAATAGTCATAAAGTTGACGAATATTTATTCTAATCATAGTTTGATTTTGATTAAATATTTTATAAATAACAAAAGAGATTATTATTAGGCCAATAATCAATAAAATTAAAAAATATTTTTTATTTTGTTTTTTCATTTATATTACTCCTAATTATTAAACACAAGGATAAAAAGTATTTGATTCTGAAACAACAAATAATTCATTAGTGGTTTTGATAGTTCCACCTGCTGCTTTTAATTGATTACAAGCGACAGCGGCACTAGCATTATCCTTAACATAGATTTTTCCTTTATTACTTGCATTATCACTTAAAGAAACAAACATTGAGCCAACATTAAGTCCTGATTTAGCAAGGTTAAAATTATCCAATCTAATTGTTTTATTTGATGAATTTAAGTAAAACATACTTGAAGCATCCGTTACATTTTCAGTATCAAAACTTGACAGATCAATTCCAGTTAAATTACCACAGTATGATACTAGTTGGTGCATGCTTGTGACATTTGAAGTATTAAGATACTGTAAATTATTTATTGTAGTTAATGCTGAAAAATTATATAAAAATTGACTCATGCTAGTTGGAGCAACCATCATTGTTTTACTATGAATATATGCATTTGTACCAACTACATACCATTTTGCTAAACCAAGATTATCTGCATCAATATTACCGGAATCTGTATAACCAGCCGGTGGAGTTTCTGTTAAATCAAAAGTAATACTAGTAATTGAAGATCTATATGCGTTTAAGCCACTACTAATAATTTTCTTTATAACCGGGTAAACTTCAGTTTGATTAATATAGATGTTAAAAGATGCAGATTTATTAATATTGTAATTTTGATTCGATCCCGTATCAGCAAGTGATACTGTTAAAGTATATATATGAGTTCCTTGGGCATTAATACTACTTGCAGTAGCTATCAATCCACCAATTTTTGGTACTGTGGTTAATGACTTTGTAGCATATCCAGATCCACCACCATCTGAAGTACAAGAAAGTTGATATTTCAATTCATTATTACTAAAATTATTAATCACTGCCCCAAAACTAATTTGATAATTATATTGCGTAACAGCTGAATTATTATAAACAGAAAAAGTTGTTGAAACACTTTCACCTGGTTCAATATTTGCTATATTCATCTGGTTAGTTCCATCATAAACAATTTCATATGGTCCAGCTTTAACAACTTGAGTTTTTGCCGTTTCGTTACCAATTACTACTGGGTTAAAATAAGCATATGATCCACCAACAAAAAAGGATATAATAATTAATATTGCCATTAAAATAAAAATTAATACTCGCTTCTTCATATAATCAATCCTAACTAATAAGATTATATCATAATATTTTATTTTTTTTAAATCTAATATTTATTATAAGTAAATTCAATGTAACCAACAAATAAGTTGATATAATTTTATTTTATGTTATAATACAAAACAAAAAAGTTTATTATGGGGTGAAAAAATGGTTAGTCCACAATTATTGTTTCAAATTAATCGGGGCAACGAGGAAAAAAAAAGAAAATTATTTAACGATTTAGCGAACGAAATTGAATTTGTCAAAAAAATTTATAAAAAAGATATTAATTCAAGGGAAATTGATAATACTGCACTTAATGTTTATGAAGATGCTTTAATAACATTTAAATTTCCAGAACAAAATTTTGAATTATATTTTCGTTCAAAACTAATTGCCGAAGTAAAAAAAATGGTAAATGTTAAACCTGCGCAAGAAGAAATACTAATAAGTGATACTAGCTCCAAAGAAGTAGAACCAATTAATGATTGTAATCAAAATGATTCGCCAACCATTGAAGAAGTTGATCAATCAATTGTAATCACAGAAGGAATGGAAGTATCAGATTCCTATCGAATGTTTGTAAAAGAAGCACTCAGCTATCCTATTTTATCTCATGAAGAAATAACCGAGTTGTTCAAAAAATATCGTGCCGGAAGTAATGAAGCAAAAGAATTAATTATTTGTTCAAATTTACGTTTAGTAATTTACTGTGTAAAAAAATTTAGAGGTCGCGGTATGGAATTTATTGATTTGATTCAAGAAGGAAATATGTATTTAATAAAAGCAGTAGAAAAATATGATTATGAGACTGGAAATAAATTTTCTGGGTATGCCTATAATGGAATTTCTCTTGGTGTTCATAGAGCAATTCAAAATAAAGGAAGAATTGTTAGAGTTTCATGCGGTGTGTTAGACAGATATAACATATTTAGGAAAAAATTGGATAAATTGATTGAACAATATGGAAGACAATTAACCAATGATGAAATAATGGAAAATTTAAAAATTAGTGCTCAAAGTTTAGAGACTTATCGAAAAATTGAAATGATGCCTATCAGTTATGATCAGCCATCAATCTATGCAGAAGATGATACCCCATTAATCGATACATATGTTAGTGATCAATTGAGTTTTGAAGATGATGTAATTGATAATATTATGAAAGAAGGAATACTAAAAGTTATTAATAATTCAAATCTAAGTAATCGCCAAAAAGATATTATTTTATTAAGATATGGCTTTATTAATGATAGAATATATAAATTAGAAGAAATTGCAAAGATGTATGGTGTATCAAGACAAAGAATTGGTATATTAGAAATTCAAGCATTGGAAAAATTAAGAAAATTACCAGAATTTTCTCATCCAGATGAAGTAAAAAAAGGTATAACCTATACTAAATATTAATTTTATTAATTATTCGATGATTAATATCATATATTGTAAAAACATTATCACTATAAATCATAAAAGAAGCTATTTGTTGTTTTGGCAAAGATAATGAGCCAGGATTTAAACAAAGAATTGATGCTTCTTTTTTAATTGTTGGAATATGGGTATGACCATTAATTAAAATATCACTCGGTTTTAAATCAATATTTTCTTCATTATAATAATGTCCATGGGTTAAATATACATCGTGATTTGCAATATTTATTTTTGTTATCAATGGATACTCTTCTTCGTCAGTATTACCTTTAACAGTAATTGTTTTTTCTTGATATTTTACTAATAGAGTTCTTAAATATTCAGGATCATATTGATGATTTTCCCGGCGGGATTCCCCACAAAAAAATATATCACCAAGTAATACTATTTTATCAAATGAATCAAAGTATGGAATAACTACTTCAAGATTATCAATAATTCCATGAATATCAGCAACAAAAATTATTTTCATTAGTAACCAAGATTCTTTTGAATTGATTCATCATTATTAATTAAGTCTTGAACTTCAATAACATGATATTCATTATTTGTATCACGAATATAAACATTTTTTATTCCGGAATTAATTACCATTCTTTTACACATAGCACAATTGCTTGCATTTTGAACATATTCATTATCAGCAACATTTATACCAACTAAATATAATGAAGAATCAATCATTTCTTGTCTTGATGCCGAAATAATGGCATTGGCTTCAGCATGAACGCTTCTACAAAGTTCATATCTTTCACCTCTTGGAATATTTAATTCTTCTCGAATACATTTTCCAAGTTCATCACAGTTTTTTCTACCTCTTGGTGCCCCGTTATATCCACTTGCGATTACTTCATCATTCTTTACAATAACAGCACCCCATCTTCTTCTTAAACACGTTGATCGTTGTGAAACAGTTTCAGCAATATCTAAATAATAATTTATTTTATCTTTTCTTCTCATTTTTACCCTATTCTATTTCTATATTTATATGATCATTATTAAAATCTATTTTACATTTTCCACCAATTGGAAAACAAAATTTAGGATCAGTATGACCGAAGTCAGCATCAATTACTATTGGAATGTTAATTAACTCTTTCTTGGCCAATAGTTTACGCCACTTATTTTCAGTCATTTGACAATTAAGTTGACTACGACCAAAAACAATGCCTTTGACTTGGTGAAATAAATCATTTTGAATTAATGATACTAAATTACGATCAAAATTAACTAAAAAGTTTTCATTAGTTTCACCGTCATCTTCTAAGAATAAAATAATATCTTTTTTTGTTTTAGGCATATAAGGTGTTCCTTGTAATAAAATAAAGGTACAAAGATTACCACCAAGAATTATCCCTTCAGCTTGACCATTATTAATTACTTTCATCCCAGGATTTTTAATAAAATTACGATTATTTTGATCAATATACCATGGATCATCGCTATATTCAAATGAAGATTTAATTGTTATTGGTTCTTTTTTTAAGATCAATTTTTCAAAATATTCTTGGGTATATTCATTACCTTTTAATATCCCAAATGTTGAATAATGAGGGCCGTAATAAGTAATCATTTTTGTTTTAGCATAAATAGCATTTAATAAAATAGTAATATCAGAATATCCACAAAAAACTTTTTTATTCTTTTTTATTAAATCATAGTCAATATATGGAAGTAATTGATTTGCGTTATAGCCCCCAATTGCTGTAAGTATATAACTAACATTTTTATCTCTAAAGGCATCATGTAAATCAATTATACGATTATCAATTGATGCACAATTATAATCTGAATCATTTTTCATTATGTTATTACCAAAAGTAACATCAATATTTTTTTTAACAAAATATTCATTGGCAATATTAATTGTTTCTTCATTAATAATTACCATACTTCTGGATGGGGCAATAACTCTTAATTCCTTTTTTCGCTTTACCATTTCATCATCTCCATCTATATTATATCTTATATTAATTCTTTTTTTAAGATATATTTGATATAATACATATTAAAGAAGAGGTGCTAAATGAACTCCATAGTTAATTCGATTGCCGATTTTTATCCAACTGGTAAAGAAATTTTAAGAATAAGTGGTTTAATTATTTCAGTTATGTTATTTTATAAATCAATTTATTATGCAATTGGTTTTTTATTTACTAGAAAATTTAAACCAGCAAAGAAAAAACATAAATATGCAATAATGATTGCCGCAAGAAATGAAAAAAATGTAATAGGTAATTTACTTGACAGCATTAAGAAACAAGATTATCCGAGCAAATATTTAACTGTTTTTGTTGTTGCCGATAACTGCACTGACAATACCGCTGAAATAGCCCGTAATCATGGAGCAATTGTTTATGAAAGATTTAACGATAAAGATAAAACAAAAGGATTTGCTCTACAATTCTTAGTTAATAAAATTGAAGAAAATTATGGAAGTCAATCTTTTGAGGGTTATTTTATTTTTGATGCTGATAATTTATTAAATAAAAATTATATTTCTAAAATGAATGATGCCTTTGATGCTGGTGAAAAAATAATTACTTCTTATCGTAATACTAAAAACTTTGATGAAAATTGGCTTGCTTCTACTTATGCTCTTCACTGGTTAAGATCTATTAGAGCTAATCACCGTGCAAGAAGTGTATTAGGACTTGCGACAAATATTCAAGGAACTGGTTTTTTATTTACAAATGAAATTATAAAAAATGGTTGGAATTATACTTCATTAACTGAAGATCGAGCTTTAACTGC
>CAYOMH010000003.1:19889-20965 GCA_964405055.1 uncultured Muribaculaceae bacterium
CCTTGATTATTATTATCTAATATATCATTACCAGTATAATTGTTTTTATCATATTCTATACCAGTTAAATTAAATAATGTTGGTAAAATGTCTACTTGTGATGATGCTTTATTAATTGTAACTTTTTTCATATTTTTACTCCAAATAAAGAATGGAGTTTTATTTATTAAATTAGTTTTTGTATCTTTATATTTCGGTAAAATAGTTTCATCAGATAATGTATATAAATAATGATCAGTAAATACAACAAGGATTGTTTTATCATCTAAATTATTGTCTTTTAATGCTTTCATTAATAGACCAACCATATCATCAGTTTCTTTTGCTTGAATCTTTACACATTCTTCTTCAGTTAATAATTGTTCATCTAATAGTAATGGTGATAATTGGTTAGTTAATAATTGCTTACAGACACCAGATTCTTCAGTAAAAGGTAGGTGAACGGAAAAAGTAATTAAATAATTAATAAATTTTCCTTCTTGTTTAAATTGTTTTTCATAAAATAATTCATTATTAATTAATTCAGTATCTAAATGGAATTCATTATTTTTATAATTACCTTGTTCCATTAAACTATAATAATTACTGTATCCCCAAGATGAATAATTAATTCTTCTAGAATAATATTCCCCAGAATTCATATGAAAGACATTTGATTCATAGCCTTCATTTTTATATAATTTTGCCATCGAATATGGAAAATCATTTTTATTAAATGTATATGCGTTTTGGGTATAAGTTATTGGCGTAACAAAACCAGTATTTACTGCAAACTCAGAATTAAAGGTTGAACCCCCACCATTATAATAAGAATAATGATTATTAAAATTAATTGAATTATTTAAAAGCGCATATGTATTTGGCATTGTATTTTTATTTAATAGCCAATTATCTATACCTTCTAATTGTAAAAAAATTATATTTTTGTCCTTTAATTTACCAGTATATTTATTTTTGGTTCCTACTAATTTATCTTTAAATATATTTGATAAAAATTCTATTTCTTGTTCATTATCGGTTTTTTTTGTTTTTAAATAAGTAATATAAAAATTTCTAATTGAATATTCATATAATCC
>CAYOMH010000003.1:21065-22283 GCA_964405055.1 uncultured Muribaculaceae bacterium
CCTTCACTGACTAATCCCATCATATGAAAATCAAAGAAATTACCAGTCATTGAGAAATAAATATTATTAACAAAAAATAATCCTAGGGCAATAATAAAGAATAACGTATAAATTGTTTTTGCTAATTTCTTTTTTGAACACATAACTGCCCCAACAATAATAAATATCCACAAGAAAGTAAAAAGATTAGGAACAAAAGATGCAATATTTAATAGTAATACTTTTCTACTTAATATTTTAGTAAAAAAATCAAGTAAAAAAAATGGGACAAATGCGAGTAGAATATAATGAGCATTTGTATCCAAAATATATTTATAAATTAAAGATAATTTTTTTTGGATTATTTTCTTGTTTTTCATAAACATCACCAAGTGATTATAGCATAATCACTACTATATGTAAAATTAGTTACCAATCTTTTTTTCACAATTATAAATAAAGTTTTCTGATAATATACAATTCATGTCATCAGAATATTCAGCTAAATAAATAATATAAATTGCTTCATTTTCTTTTTTATAATCAAGTTGGTATTTACGACTAGTATTTTTTAATAAAATATTTATATTTTCTTGACTACCGTAAACAGTTAATTCATATTCATAATTATACTTATATACTTTTTTATTTTTTAAATTATTAATAATTAAATCTTTAATTTTTGTAAAACTAAGATTATCACTTAATCCAATCATGTAATTATCACCAATATTTTGAACTTTCATTTGATATGGCATTTCATAATGGCTAATTTCAAAGATAACACTATCTTTTAATTTATTATCGACAATTATTTTAAATTTACCATTAAGATTTGTTATATATGTATTTTCATTAATTGAATAGCTATTTTTCTCTACTATTTTATCTTTAGTCGAAGTATCAATAATTTTATATTCTTTTACTTCGCTAGAAAATATTACTACCCCAATAACAAAAGTAATTACATATATTGATATTCTAATTAAAATATTTTTTAAATTATACGTTTTTTTTAGAATAATCCAAATAACAACAAATAACAATTCAATTGATAATAAACCAAGCGAAAGAGATTGCAAAATTAAACCAATTGAGATTATGTTATTTTTTATTCCCACTACAGAAATTAATAATAAAAAACTTGCAAATAAAAATGTAATTAAATACACTGGTGAAAATAAAATAAAAATTGTTTTCTTAAATTTATCTAGATTCATTTATTATCTTTCCTTATAT
>CAYOMH010000003.1:22383-28490 GCA_964405055.1 uncultured Muribaculaceae bacterium
CCTTCACTTAATGCATTCGCACCATTTGATCCACATAAGTGTAAAGATTCATGTAATAGTGTTTCTAAATAAAATTCAAGTGGCGTTAAACCTGAAACAAATACATGTTTAATATAATCAAAAAAAGTATTATTATTTATAATTAAGTTATCATCATTATAGGTTCGATGATTTTTAGAAGAACCAAATCCTGGCAATTTACTCATTAGATTCATTATTTTATATGCATTAATTGGAAAATAAATAATTCCATTTCTCACAAACATTGAGATCGTTTGAGTTTGTTTAATTACAATTATATTTTCATATTCAATATTTTGTAAATAATTTAGAATGTCTTTACTAATCAAACCCTGATACTCTTTTTTAATTATTTCAACATATTTTTCTAAATATGATGCGATTATAGATTTTGCATTATTAATTTCTTCTTCATTAATAGCCATAATTATTCTCCTTAAATCACAAAATTATTTTAATATTTATATAAGAATATATCATCATCTATTGAACCATTTTGGTTCTTTTTTATATAATTTAAGTATTTTTTAGCAAGGTTATCAATTAATTCATTTTCATCAACTGTCTCGTTAGCAAATTTTGCTAAATTTAAATATATTTTATTGTTTTGAACTTTTTCACTACATCGATGCATAATTATCATCATTAATGTTGAATCGGTTAAATCAATCTTTTCATCTTCTAATTCTACATGATGAAATAAACATTGATATTCACCATCAATAGCTTCTTGATACAAAAATTTTTCCAAATCTTCGATTTGAACTTCATCAAGTCCATTATTTTTCAATGAATATAATAATCGATAAAATAATTCGTGGATTGTTTTTGGCATAATACACCTCTTTTTGGTGTCTATAATACAATAGATGAGTAATAATAACAAGTTAATTATTATATTTTAATCGATAGTCTAAACCCTCGAGATGAATAATATGATTCAGCCCCATTATGATAAATAAAAGTTCGATTATATTTTTTGTCACCAAATAGAGCTCCACCCATTTTTCTTATTTCTAATGGTGTAGAAAGCCAACTGCTACTTTTTAGATCAAAATCACCTAAAGTTTGTAAATACTGATATTCTTCTTCAGTTAAAATTTCACCACCAATATTTTTTGCCATTTCTAGTGCACTTGTAACTGGTTTGAATTTTTTTCTAGAATTTAATGCTTCTTCATCATAACAAACACTTTTTCTTTGACTTGGTGTTTCTTTTGAACAATCAAAGAATATATAATTATTTCCATCATGTTTAACTACATCTGGTTCACCACCAGTCATTTCCATAGAATATAAGACTAATATCTTTTCATCATTAATCAATTTATCTAAAACACTTTCCCATTCAATTCCTTTGTGTCTTTGCATATTATTTTTAAATCTATTTTCTAAAACAATAATTAAATTTGTTTTTTCTTCGTTAGCTATTTTTTTCATATAATTCCTCCTTACATAATTATATTATACAAAAAAAATGAAACAAAATTATTTTTTTGTTTCATTTAATTCTTGATAATGACGAACTATTTCTTTTGAATAATTTTCTATTTTACCACTAGGTAAAATTAGAACTCGTTGAATCCCTAAATTATCAACAAATTCCGGATTATGAGAAACAACAAGCATTGTACCTTGATGAGTTTTAAATACATCAGCAATTATTTTTTGAGTGTCGGGATCTAAATGGTTGGTTGGTTCATCAAGAATTAAAAAATTAGCGCCTGTTAATGATAATTTTGCTAAAGCAACTCGACTTCTTTCTCCTGGTGACAATACTTTTACTAATTTATAAACATCATTATTTGAAAATAAAAAATTACCTAAAACTGATCTGATTTTACTTTGTGAATAGTTTAAATTAGTAAAATTATCAATAATATTTTTATTCAAATCTAATAATTCATGTTCTTGAGCATAATAACCAATTTCTGTTTTTCGACCTATTTTAATTTCACCTTGATCAGGAGACAAATAATTAATAATTAATTTTAGTAAGGTTGATTTACCAACCCCATTCTCACCAACGACTAAAAACTTTTCACCTTTGTATAAATCAAAAGTCAAGTTATTAATGATATTTTTGGAACTTTCTTTATCATATTTAAATGATATTCCTTTAACAGAAATAGGTATATAATCACTTTCTTTATTCATTTTAATATTTAAATTAATTTGTTTATTAGTTTTGATTACTTCAATCTTATTGTTTATTAATTTCTCTAATTTTTTTTCACGATCTTGAGCCATTCTTTTTCTTTTTCCACTTGAATTTGAATAAAGATTTACAACCGATTTTAATCTATCAATTTCTTTTTGTTGTTTATCCGCTTCAACTTCAGTATGAAGATCATGTTCCAATTTTAATTTTAAAAATTTAGAATAATTACCATTAAATAGTTCCATTTTTTTTGTTCTTTTATCTAAATATAAAGTTTTATTTGTTACACTATCTAAAAATTCTTTATCATGAGAAATAACATAAACACTTCCATGATAATTTTTAAGGTAATTAATAACATATTCTTTACTGGCTTCATCTAAATGATTAGTTGGTTCATCAAGTAATATTATTTCGGGATTGGAATATAATAATCTGGCAAAGGCAACTTTTGATTTTTGACCACCAGATAGTGTATTTAGTGGCTTAAATAATATTTCATCGGGAATACATACTCCTTCAATTATTGTCATGAGAATATTATCTGCATTGTAGACATCATAATATTCAAGTTCAGCTTGAAGTTTGGAAATTATATTTAATAATTTGTTTTGTTTGCTTTCATTTTCTTCAACTGCTACATCGTCATAAGCTTTCATTAACTGTTCTTGTAATTCCAAAATTGGTCGACCAGAAAATAAATAATCCCAAGTATTTATATTACTTTTAATTATTTCATCATCGATAATTTGAGGCAAGAGACTAATTCGATCATTACTTCGAAAACTAATTTTTCCTTCGTTGGGAGTTAGTTCTTTTGTTAACAACTTAAATAATGTAGTTTTTCCAGCTCCATTTAAACCAACAATTCCAATGTGTTCATTACTTGGAATTGTTATATTTACATTATTAAATATTTCTTGTAAGCCAAACGAAAGGCTTAAATTTTCTAGGTGCATGATAAAACCTCCACGATATATAATAGCACAATAATAAAAAAATTAATTTATTTTAATTATTTGTTCAATTGTTAATGCTATTTCTTTTAATTCTTCATTTGAACATGATTCAAACGTTTTATTTAATATATTATTATTAATATTTAAGTCATTAATTATTTTTTTACTTTCATTTTTAGTTAATAATAATCCCTTTAATTGATAATATTTTATTAGTGACTCTACTAAATTGTTTTTAACTTTTTTAGTTCGAAAATTAAACATTAATCTAAATAATAAATAATTATCATCTAATTGATTATAACTAATTGGTTGTAATCTAATAAGTGTTGATTTAACTCTTGGAGATGGATTAAAACTATTAGGAAGAATATCTATATATTTAGTTGTTTTAAAAAAACAATTAGTTATAATTGCTAATTTTGTTATTTCTTTATTTAAAATACTATCAGCAAAATTACTTCCAACAATCATAAATAGTTCTTGAAATTCACATTTTAATAATTTACCAATAAAAGGTTCAATAATCCGATATGGTAATGAAGTAATAATTTTATTACATTTTGGAATATAACTATCTAGAATATTAGCAAAAATTAATTCAATATTAGGATACTTTTCTTTTAATATTTCTAGTTGAGGTTTTAATCTTTCATCTAATTCAATACAAGTCAGTTTTTTGGCTTTGGGAGCAATTAATTTAGTTAGCACTCCACTACCCGGACCAACTTCAACTATTTCGTCACTAGATAATATATTAGCCACATCAATAAATTTATTAATAACTTTTTCATCAATTAAAAAATGTTGATCAAAATTTTGGGCATCATTTGTAAAATCCATTTTGTCTCCTTAATTAATATCACTCATTATTTGAATAATCATATCCATATTATCATCAATAGCAACTTTATTTCTCTTAATCATTCCACATTTTATACAACGATAAACTATTTTATAACTATCTTTTTTGGCATTATCTATCGATATTGGTTTTAATATTCCGTGGCACTCACATGCTCGATCACCAGGATTATTGTCAACATGTTTAGAACTTAAGCAATATGGGCAATGATCTCTGGCAGTGTAACCAAGAGTATCAACTTTCCTACCACACACTTCACACATAAATTTTTCATCAATCATCGTAAATTTTGCATGCTCATTCATATAAATTTCCAATCTATATAATTATTTAGAAACATTTTCGTAATATTGTTTAAAATCATTATAATTAACATTTATAATTTTTATTGGTTCTAAATTACCATAATATTTATATTGTAAAGAACCTTGTGGATCATTTGTAAACTTGTCATCATATTTAAAAACATAAATATATCCTTTTAAATTATCTGGAACAATAACATTATTCATTACTAATATTGGTATTTCACCATGAGAATTAATCGAAAAATCATATTTTAAATTATTAGCTAAACTGCATTGTTTAATAGTATCTTTAAAAGCATATGCAGTTGCAGTTAAAAAAGATGATGTTAAAAATATAGCAGTGTCTATGTTATGTGAATTATTATTTGAATCATGAGATTGTTTTGGTTCAAGATTACTTAATAATATTGGACTACCATGAAATAAATATGTTGGATTATTGTTATTTTGATTTAAATATATATCGAACATTTAATCACCTTTCTTAAATAACGTTAATGATATATTCCCATTTTTTCTCTAATTATTTTTAATTTTGAAGCTGCTATTTCTCGAGCATTTTTAGCACCATTATTCAAAATATTTTCAATTTCTTCACTATTTCGATAATAATTATATTTGGTTTGTATATCTTTTATAAAATCACATATTACATCAGCAACATGCTTTTTAAATTGACCATAGTTATCATTTTCATGTTCTTTTTCAATTGTTTCAATGTCTTTGTTAGCTATAACACTTAATATTGAAATAAGATTAGAAATACCAGGTTTGTTTTCTACATCATATTTTATTTTATTATCATTATCAGTAACAGCGCTCATTATTTTTTTTCTGGTTAATTCAATATCATCTAAAATAAATATTGTCCCTTTATCATTTTTGTCTGCTGACTTACTCATTTTTTCAGTTGGATTTTGTAAGTTCATTATTCTTGCCCCAACTTCAGAAATATAATAATCAGGCAATTCAAAAGCCTGACCAAATCTTTTGTTAAATCTTTCTCCTAAATCTCTAGTCATTTCAATATGTTGTTTTTGATCTTCACCAACTGGCACTATTTTGGCATCATATAATAATATATCGGCTGCCATTAATGTTGGATAAATAAATAAGCCTAAATCAACACCATCATTTCCTAATTTTTCTTTTTTAGTTTTATATTGAGTCATTCTACTTAATTCACCAACACGACATTGAAAAGCAATTAAAAAACCTAACATTCCATGTTCATTAATATCACTTTGAATAAATAAATTAGTATGTTTTGGATCTACACCACATGCTAAATAAATTGCTACAAAATCAAGTATAGTTTTATGTATTTCCTCTGGATCTTTATAACTTGTTACTCCATGAACATCCGCTATAAATATATATGATTCGTATTTGGATTGTAAATTTACAAAATTCTTAATTGCCCCAATATAGTTTGCAATTGTAAAATTTCCTGTTGGTTGAACGCCAGTTATCATTCGATTATTTTTCATTTTTTCTCATCCTTTGTTTTTATATTTTATTTTTAAAAAAATACAGATAGTTTTTATTCTACCTGTATTTATTTTTGCTTAATAATAATTTATACAGGCATAAACATCTTAAAAATCACTTATGCCGATTTATAAATTAACTTTGCCAGCATAAGTGTTGTTTATTCCACCATGTATGAATTTTTACTGATGTTTTCATATAAACAATCTTCTTTCACCAGCAAATTATAACATTCATTTAAAAAAATTACAATAATAACTAGTTTTTAATTAATTAGTTTGATTCTAACTATTTTTTCACCA
>CAYOMH010000004.1:0-16404 GCA_964405055.1 uncultured Muribaculaceae bacterium
GTGCCTGCCCAAGTGGCGGAACAGGTAGACGCACAGGACTTAAAATCCTGCGAGATTTAACCCTCGTGCCGGTTCAAGTCCGGCCTCGGGCACCAATGAATAATCCAATTGAACTCTTTGTTTAATTGTTATAATAAATCAACTCAAAAATGAGTTGATTTTTTTTTTTTATAATTTGTTAATAAAATAGTAGGCATTATATTTTTTAGTGATAGAATATAAAGCAATTATTTAGAAGGAGTGTAAATAATATACGAAGACAATTATTATAAAAATCACATATATGAAATTGATGCTACAACTTTAGAATTTAAAAACGGATATGCAGTGGTGGAATATCCATTTCCAGAAGATCCAAAACACATATTAAGAGGAATAGTTGATGAGACCGGCAAACAAGTTGTCGATCCCAGACCATCACGTTCAAAGATTTCTATTTTAGCTGATAAAACAGCCTTTATTACAATTGAATATTCGGAACTTATGAATGTAGGTGCTTTTTATGGAAATCAATATCGATATTCTACTGAAACTACACATATTGATCTTACAGTTGATAAACCATTAAGAGATGGTGTTCTAATGATATTAGGAAATGAATTTGAGCTACTACCAAATGGTAATTTTTAATTCCTGATATGCCAATTTTAAACGAATCAGGTTGCATTAAAGAACATATAAGTGCAATATATAATCCATTAACTAGAAAAGTGGTATCACCAATGCATTCAATAGAAAGTGATGGCCGTACTGTTTTACAACCAATAGTAAGTCATATAGGTAAGTTTACTACTGACGAAAACGGTATAACATATGCGATTGCTCGAATTGGTTTTGAGGCCTACCGAGGAAATTCAAAAAATAGTGAACGTTTCCATTTGTATGGTAAAATGGATATGAATGGTAGATTTATATCAAATCTTTATAACACTGCAACAAGAGGTACAATTAAAATTGACAGAAAAGGTTTTTCTTTCAATGATGAAGTTAATCGAAGCATTGATTACATAAATAATCATAGTTTTGTTAAAAAAGCTCATTTATTAGAAATCGTAAGATAATAATTAATTACTAACCTTTAAATGGTTAGTTTTTTTATGTAAAGTAGTATTATTAAATATTATATTTTTTCTACTATATTTATTTTATGTTAGAATATATATTATAGGTGAAAAATGATAATAAATATTATATTAATACTAATTGGTTTTCTTTTTTTAGTTAAAGGTGCACGATTATTCGTTGATGGTGCGTCTTCAATTGCAAGTAACTATAAAGTATCGAAAATTATCATTGGTATGACAATTGTTGGTTTTGGTACAAACACGCCCGAACTTGCAGTAGCAATTAAATCAATGATCACAAATAATCCTGATATTATTATTGGTAATGTATTTGGTTGTAATATTATTAATATATTATTAATTCTTGGCTTAGGAAGTATAATAGTTCCACTTAAAATTAAAAATAATACCATTAAAAAAGAAATACCTTTATGTTTATTATTTTCGACAGCATTAGTATTTTTATTATTAGATGTACCAATAAATGGTTCATTATATAATGAAATTAGTCGATCAGATGGAATTATATTATTACTGTTTTTTTCAATATTTTTGTATTATATAATTATGTCAGCCAAAAAAATATCAACAACTAAAGATACTGAGAATCCAAAATATACACCAAAAAAATCTTTTTTACTTATTTTTATTGGTTTAATATTAGTTATATCAGGTTCTAATTTTGTTGTTGAATCGGCAACAAAAATTGCCGAATATTTTCATATATCACATAAAATAATTGGCATGACTATAGTAACGTTTGGTACTGCATTACCAGAAATAATCACCACAATTGTTTCTGCAAGAAAAGGTGAACATGATATACTGATTGGTAATCTTATTGGTAGTAATATTTTTAATATATGTGTTGTAATCGGAATGCAAGCTCTAATATTTGGTGGCATAAAAACTTCTAGTTTAAATTTTCTAGATATATTTGTATTTGTAATTGCCTCAATAATATTATTTTTCTTTGCTAAACAAGATCAAAAAATATCAAGATTAGAGGGTGTATTATTAATTGTTTGTTTCTTGATATATTATTCGATTTTATTAATTGCTTAATTCAATTTCAATAATCACTGGTGAATGATCACTTGCTTTAAAATTGTTTAAAGATTTAATATTAACAACATTAATATTATTTGAGCAAATAAATCCATCAATAATTGAAAAATTACAATTGTTATTATATATTGTCTTACAAGATCGATAAGTTGGTTGATCTGGAAATACAACTTTAAAATCGGTATTTCCTAATTTTTTTAATTCAGTAATTAATTGTTCAGAATTATAGTTAAAGTCTCCGCCAATAATGACATAGTTACCCAACGTTACTTCATTTTGAGCTTGAGTAATTATAAATTCAAATTGTTCTTTACGAATTTCAGCATTAGCTTTATAAGCAATTAAGTGAACGTTAAATATAACTATTTTTTTATTTAAAAAACTAAGGTGAGTTATAATGATGCCTTTGTTTTGAGTATAATTATTATGAACTTTTTTATTTACTCTAGTTGGAATAAAAATTGAGTAATTATTTGCTGGATTTTTAGTATAAGTTGATTTACCAATATTAATTATGTTTAAAAAATTATAGTTTGAAAGATAGTAACTATAATAAGTACTTAATTCTTTAGTCATTATTTTATATAAATTTACTTTTTTATTAATCACTAACTTATTTGATTCTTGAACTAAAACAATATCCGCTTTAGCATCTTTTATTATTTTTATTTGGTTATTAATATTATCTAATATAGTTTTTTTATTGATTTTTAAACCATAATAAAATTGATCATTATAATGACCATATCCTAAGTTATAAGTAAGTATTTTAATTTTTTTATTCATGAATTTCTTCCTATTTTCATCAATTTGGTGTCCCCGAAACGATTTGAACGTTCGACCTACCCCTTAGGAGGGGGTTGCTCTATCCAACTGAGCTACGAGGACAGTTTTATATTATTAACTGTTTAATGTTTTTTTCTAAACCTGGGCATGAAAATATTATATCATAATACTTAATTGTTTTCTTATTATCTTGTTAGATAATTTTTTAATTCTTTTTAACAATAACCATTGTCAAAACAAATAATACTTGCTATAATACTATTGCACTAATTAATGGCGATGTAGCTCAGTTGGCTAGAGCATTCGGTTCATACCCGACAGGTCGAGAGTTCGAATCTCCCCGTCGCTACCAAAATGATTTATTGTCTTTTAATAAAGACATATAAAAAAATCGGTTTAATCCGATTTTTTAATTTATAAACGAGTAATTATTGACATGTTTTTATTTAATTTATCAATAAGATCTTGACGATCATACATAAGAAATTTTTCCTTAAATACTGATGAATCTTGTAAAAATATTTCGGAAAATTCAACAAATAATTCTTTATAATTTGATACACCTAAATCTTTTAAAAATGTTATGTTCTTTTTCAAAAGATGAGAATTTTTAGAAATTTTATCAGTGATAAGGGGATGATTAATTGTTCTTATTTTTTCAATTTGTTCAGGAGAAAAACCTAGTTTTTCAAGATAATTCATTAATGACCCCCCAATCCAAGAATGGCACCACTTTCAATTGCACCAAACAATTCAGAAAATTCATTTTTTGTTAATAATACTGAAGTAATTGGATGTTCTTTTCCAACGCCAGTTGGATCAATACCTTGTTGTCTAAGACTTTCCATAACTTCATTAAATTGGTTACCAAAACATATACGAACAATATTTACTGTTTTTGGATCTATTTCATTTTTCTCTAATTCAGAAATGCTTGCTCTTATTTCATCAGGATTAGCATTTAATATATAATTTAAATTAATTAAAAAGTCTTGATCATCATTATTTTTTCCATATGATCTTAATAAATTAAAGTTTTGATCTAATACATTTGGATCAGCAGTAACAAAATTTTCTACAAAAGGTTCTATTCCATCTAAATTACTTAAATCAATTCCATAATTATTTAAAACATTAGTTAATTTGTTATATCTTTCTGGAGGCATTATACCAATAATAAATTCAATTTCTTGATCAGTAAAACCAGTACGATCAATACCTAAAAATTCACTTTGAATTGGTCTTTCAGGCTCTTCAAAAGTTGATTTGCCGGCAATATTCATTTTTCCATCGCCAATTATTGCTGTAGAACCATATCTAAATTCTTCAACTGTAGGAATATCGTTTTTAAATGCAAAAGATGGTTGTTCAATATCTTTTGGCGAAAAAATACTGCCAAGATCAACAATACTTGATTCTGTGGTTTTTTTAGTTAATTCTGATACTTTGTCATCAGTATTTTCGGCTGGATTAACGCTTTCATCTAATTGTGAACCACGATTACCAGTTTTTTCAGCAATTTCTTGTGCTTCAGCTACTAAAGTGATATCTAATTGTGAACCACGATCACCAGTTTTTTCAGCAGCTTCTTGTGGTGCATCAACTAAAGTGATATCTAATTGTGAACCAAGGTTTTCATCTTCTTTAGTAGTACTTTCTTCTGTTTGGCCATCTAGAGACAAATCTTCAGCTTGTTTGCCTTGGATAAAATCGTCATCAAGTTGTGAAACAGAAGTTAACAATGATTCTATTCTTGCAAAGAAATTTTCATTTAATTCACCAATAATTTTATCAATTTCTTTTATTTCTTCTTCTAATTCAGAAACTGTTTTTTCTAAATTTGTTTTTAATCCTTCAATTGCTTGATCAAATTGAGCATTTAATTTAACTAATTCTTCTGATTCACTATTTGCTTTTTCAATCAAAACATTCAGTTCTTTTATTTCTCGTTCTGTTTCAGCATTTATTTGTTCTTTTCTTTGTTCAGCCTTATCTAAATCAGGTGAAACTCTGCCAACAACGCCATATTCTTTCATTAATTCATATGCTTTAATAAAATTATTAAAGTCGTTATCTACTTTTTTTGCTTTATCTTTTTGTTGTTTAATTCTTTCGTTATATTCAGCAATTTTTCTTTTTAGTTGATTTAATTGTTCATTATTTTTATTTTGAGCCATAATAAATTTGGTAATTATTGAATTATACTTTTCTTTTACTCTCAAAATTGACTTTTTTTTATCATTGAATATGATAGAAAATTTATTTTCCATAACATGAACTCCTTATTTTATTCATATAGATATTATAACAAAGTAAGTGGTTAAAGTAAAGATTTAAAAAAAGATTAATTATTTAATAATTAATCTTTATTCTATTAATTAAATCAGTAAAATTTTTACTAATTGACTCTAATTGTTCTTTTGTTTTAGCCTCAAATCGCATGGTTAAATTTGGTCCTGTATTAGAGGCTCTAATAAGTGCCCAACCATAATCAAAATTAATTCTAACACCATCTATATCAAGATAATTATAGTTTTGAGTTTGAGCATATTTTTTTATTTCAGCAATTATTTCAAATTTATTTTCCTCTGTTACTAATACTTTTATTTCGTCAGTTGAATAGTAATAATTAATATCTTTTAGTAAATCCACAAAATTATTATTTGGGTTTGATAATATTTCAACTAATCTTAACCCGGCATATAGTCCATCGTCAATACCAACAAAGCGATCTCTAAATATCATATGGCCAGAATATTCGCCTGCAAAATCAACTGCTTCAGCATTAGCTTTTCGATATAAGTAAGAATTACCTGTTCGCCACATAATTGGTTCAATATTTAATTTATTTAACTCATCAATTAATGATTTTGAACATTTTACATCAAATAAAGCTTTTCTAGTTCTTAGTTTTAAGTTAATATTTCGATAAAATATAATCATTAATGTATCAGAATTAATAATATTTCCATTATTATCAACGATTCTAACGCGATCACCATCAGCATCAAAAGCAACGCCAACATCATAATTTAATTCTTTAACTCGTTTTTGTAAATCAACTAAATTTTTTGATTCAGATGGATCTGGATGATGGTTTGGGAAAGTGCCATCACTATCACAATATAACAAATCATATTCAATTGGTAATAATTTAATAACATCACGAATTATTGTTGAACATGTGCCATTACCACAATCAAAAACCACTTTAACTTTTTTTAAACCAAATTGTAAAGATTTAATTAATTCATTAATGTATTCTTTCTTTATGTCATATGAATTAATTTCGCCTTTGCCAACAATATAATCACCTTTTAAAGTAAAATCACGGAATTTTTCTATTTCTTCACCAACTGCATTTCCAATATTTGTAAAAGAAAATTTAAAACCATTATATTCTTTTGGATTGTGACTAGCTGTTATCATTATACCTGCCCAAATATTTAATTTAATTCTAGCAAAATAAAACATTGGGGTTGTAACTAAACCAAGACGGACAACATTCATTCCGGCACTAAGCAAGCCATCAATTAAACCTTTTTCTAAAGTTGGTGAAGATAATCGATTATCATAACCAACTAAAACTTTTTCGATATTATGTTCTTTGGCATATGTTGCAAAACTTTGACCAATTATATAAGCTGTTTTCTCATTAATTTGTTGCGGATATATTCCGCGAATATCATAGGCTCTAAATATTATTGGATCAATCATTCGCTTTCCTCCTTTAATATTTGATTCATATAATTTTTATATTGACTAACACCTGGTTGGTCAAAAGGATAAACATCTAGTAAATAAGCACCAAATGCTGCGGCATATTCAAAAAACAATATTAATTCCCCAATGTTTATTTCATTTAACTTATCGAGAGTAATTAGATTAGAATAATTTTCATTAAGATAATGGGCTTTAGCAACCGAAATTAATGCAATATTATTTATTTGATTTAAATCATATTTATATTCAGTAATTTTAAGATCTGATGTTTCGTTTATACCAATTACAGTTTGAAAAATAATGTTATTTCCTTGTTGATAAAATTGACCAATTGAATGTAAGTCTTTTGTATTAACGGTTGAAATAGGTAGTATAGCTTTTTTATTTTTTCCTTGGGTTTCAGCAAATAATTGAATTAACCATTGGGTAAAATTAAATAACTTTGGTTCATAAATTGTAAATGATTCAACTAATTTATTATTATGATAAAGTTGATCTCTAACCAAAGCATATTGAATGGCTTTGTCAATGTTCACTTTCTTGGCACCACTTAACAGTTCAAAAATATCGACACCACTTACAGCAATTGGTAATAAACCCGCAGCTGTTAATACCGAATATCTTCCACCTATATTTTTTGGTATCGTAAATGATTGATAGCCCCATTCTTCAACCTGTTTTCTTAAATATCCATTATTAGCATCAGTTGTAACAATTATTCTTTCTTTTACTTCTGTTTTTGAATATTTTTTTTCTAATTGTTTTTTTAAATGTTCAAAAGTAATTTTTGTTTCAATTGTATCACCGGATTTTGATATAACATTCATTATTACATTTTTATTTTCAATATAAGTTGATAATTCATTTAGATAATTAGCCGATAATGATGTCCCAGCAAAAATTATTTCTGGATTTTGTTTTTCAAAATATGGAGAAAAAGCACTAATAATTGCTTGAGCTCCTAAATATGAACCACCAATTCCAATTACAATCAAAGTATCATAATTTTTTCTAATACTATTAGAAAGATTAGTAAGCCTTATTAATTCTTCTTTACTAATACAATTATCAGGATTTAACCATCCAGACATGTCATCATTTATTAATTTATTTTTAATAATATTTATTTTATCAGTACAAGCACTATTTTTAACCTTAACATATTCTTCAAAATTATATTTAATCATTGTTTTCCTCCAATAAAAATGTAACTTCGTAATTCTTTTTTTTGTTATCTAGTAAAATATATTTTGTTTCAATTTTTTTACCATCAATAATTATTTTATTTTTTTTATCTTTAATTACTTTAATGTTATATTTTGTATCATTAAATTGATAAGTAATTTCAAATTCTGACCAATAGCTTGGGATATGTGGACTTAAATATAATTTATTACCTATTTTATTAAAGCCAATTATATCAAATAAACCAACCTTATATAACCAAGCAGCGCTTCCAGTATACCAAGTCCATCCTCCTCTTCCCATCATATTATTATTACTATATATATCGGCAGAGACAACATATGGTTCAACTCTATAAGTTTCAACATTTGCTTTTGTATTACTGTGATAAATTGGATTAACCATTTCGAAAATATTAAA
Organism: uncultured Muribaculaceae bacterium; assembly: GCA_964405055.1. Taxonomy (GTDB): domain Bacteria; phylum Bacillota_I; class Bacilli_A; order RF39; family UBA660; genus JAAZHN01. Next base: position 8,247 of record CAYOMH010000004.1, read on the forward strand.
CGCTTCATCATATAAGCCAATTTTAATAAGAGACATAATATACCAAGATGTTGCATGAGTATATTGGCCTCCATTTTCTCTTACTCCCTTAGGATAATTCATAATATATCCAGGATTATCAGAACTATTTTCAAATGGTGGCGAAAGTAATTTTATAATTTTGTGTTTTTTATCAACTAAATTATTGTTAATTGCCTTTAAAATTGATTTTTGTTGCTTCTCATCAGCAATGCCAGTTAAAATTGCAAAACATTGAGATATTAAATCGATTTTGCATTCTTCATTTTCTTTTGAGCCTAGTTTATTGCCATTGTCAAAAAATCCTCTTAAATAATATTCACCATCCCATGCGTTATTATATAATGTGTTCTTCAATTTAATATTAAATTCTAAATATTCTCTGGGATTAAAATTTTTACTGTGTTTTTGCGCAATATTAATAAATTTTTCAATCATCATGTATAGAAAAAAGCCTAGCCAAACACTTGTTCCCTTACCTTTTTCACCTACTAAATTCATGCCATCATTCCAGTCACCACCACCAATAAGTGGTAAGCCATTTTCACCCAATTCACTTATTGATTTGTCTATTGCTTTTTTTAGATGAATAAATAGTGAATCTTTATTTTCGGTAAAACTGAAAAAAATACCTTTTTCCATTTCACCAGGATTTAATTTTTCCCCAGACACATAAGGAATCAATTCATTTAATATATTGTAATCTTCAGTAATATTTATATATTCACTAGAAGCATAAACAAGCCATAAATAGTCATCTTTAAATTGTGAACGCAAACCAAAAGAATTATGCTCATGCCACCAATGTAATACATCTCCTGACTCAAATTGATGAGCAGCATTAATTAATATTTGTTTTCGAGTAATTTCAGGATGAACTAAACATATATTCATTGCATCCTGCAATTGATCTCGATAGCCAAAAGCTCCTCCAACTTGATAATAACCTGCTTTGGCATTAATTCTTGAAGATATCGTTTGATATAACAACCAACCATTAATCATATAATTAAAACTTGTACTTGGAGTTTTAATTTGAATCTTTTGTAATGTTTCTTGCCAATTATTTTTAACTATTTCAAAAGCTTTATTAACATTTTTAATATCTTGATATTTATTAGTTAGTACATGCATCTCATTAAAAACAGAACTGCCAAGAATAAAAGCAATTTCTTTTTCTTCATTTGGCTTTATTTCAATATTGCTTTCAATATCTTTATATAATATTTTTTCAATACTATAATTTTTTATTGTTCCAGTACTACTCATAAATAAATGAAGATGATTAAAGTTGGTATCATATACATTTCGAATTGAAACTAAATTATATTTATCATCATACTCACAAAGTAAATGCCTACCGGTTTTATCTTCACTAATGCCTAACGTTGGATTAATAAAATAATTTAATTTAACTGTTTGATTTTTTTTAAGTTTGTTTTTTATTCGATATTTATAAAATTTTACTGGTTCATTAGCACTAACAAAAGTAGTAAATTCAATATCCATATCTTTTAATTTTGCATAGAAAATTGAATAACCAAATCCGTGGATTACCTGATCAAAATTAATGTTTTTACCATTAATCTTAACTCCTTCTGATAAGTCGTTCAATAAAGTATCATTAGTCCATGATGTTAATTTATATTCACTACTATTAATATTATAAGTAAATCCACAATTATTATTTGTTACAATTGTCCCGAATAAATTATTTGTAATAACATTACTCCAAATCGTTGGAGTGTTTTTATTAACAATTACATATTCTTTTCCATTATTAATAAAACCACCATATTCATTAAAAAAATTAATATTTTTTCTGTCAAATTTAATTGGTAAACTATTTTCTGAATTAATGGTTTCTAAATCAGTAATTGTATTTAGTTTTTGCAATTCATCAACAAAATTATATAATGACAAATAACTGTTGGCCATTATTTTCATACGTGCAAACATACTTAAAAGAATATATTCTTCTTTATTAATTTGATTTCTTTCTATTATAAATATATTGCCAGGTATTTTATGAAAACTATTGATTGCTTCCATATGGTATTTTTCATCTTCTATTTCTTTTGCAATAATTATTGCATCTTCATTAGCCAGAGCATTTATAAATACTAAATCAACAAATATAGATTTGCTTTTGTAGTATTCAAAAGCATGAAGTAACTCTTTTACAATACTTAAATTTTCCAGATTTTGAATGTCGACAAATATAACTGGTAAATCACCCGAAATTCCAAATCTCCATAAAGAGTTTTTTGATAATGAGTTTTGTTTTAATAATTCAATTCTTTCGTTATTAATTGAAATCTTACTTGTTTGGTATAAATAATTTAACATCGTATTGTATATTCTCATATCATTAGCAGTAATATTTATCATTTTATTTGTTACATTTGCAATTATTGTTGCAACTTGGAAAGCTTTTTCATTAATTGCCTCTTTACTATCATATGTAGATAAAATATTCATTACTTGTTCTTTAGATTTTCCAAAACCAATAATTAAATAAACTGTTTTTTCTTCGCCTTTTTCAATAGTAATTTGATTTCTTAAACTAATAATTGGATCTAAAGAAGAATTAATAGAATTATTTAATTTATTGTTTAATCCTTCAGGATTCATCGCTCCATTACCTCTACCAATAAATATTGAACGATCAGTTTCATATTGATATTCTTTTTCAGGATTTTCAATAAACAATCTATTAACTAAATAGTAAGTACTTTTAGATGTTCTTGATTTTCTACTCATAATTATTGAATTTGTATCATTATCATATTCTGTATTAATAAACATACTATTAAATACTCGATGTGAAATATCATCATTATTATTACAAATAATTGGTTCCATATAGGAGGTTAATTCTAATTTCCTTGGTTTTTTACCAGTATTTCTGAATGTTATTTTTCTAATTTCTGCATGATTTGTTTTAGCAACAACTATTTCGGTTGTAGTTACAATATTTTTATCAAGTCGCATATACTTAACCCGATCCAAATTAAATACAACCTCATATTTTTCTGGTTTGACGTTCATTGGTGCATAGGTGTTTGACCAAATATAATCATTATTAAGATCTTTAATATATAAAAACATTCCATAATCTTGTTCAGTAATTTTTCGATAACGATTTAATTGAATTGTTCGATAACGACTAAACCCATTTCCTCGATCATTAATAATTAAACTATATTTTGAGTTTGATAAAACAGATAATTCAGGAGTAGAAGACAAATGGTGAAATACTCTAATATCATTAGCGTATTGCTCTTTTTCATAAGAATATTTTTTATATCGTATTGCTTTTAAATTTATATCAGAATTTATTTGAACTTTTTCTTTATTTAATATTTCAAATGTTTGATTATTAAAATCACTCATGAATAGTTTTTGAAGTATACCATTCTTTAAATAATTTGTAATGCTTGACAAAATCATTCCTTGATGATGAGCATAATACGAATATACCGGAGTTTTATCTTCTGCATCATATGATTCATAAAAACCATATTCTGCTTCTAAACCTAATAAACCTAATTTTTTCATATTTTTTATTACCGAATGTGGATATTTTATAATTGCTAAAATAGAACTATAAGGTGATATTACTATTCTTCCTATTGATTCTTCTTTCATTCTTAAATATGGTATGCCAAAAGCCTTATATTTATAATTTATTGAATCATCTAATTCATTATATGCAGATTCAGATATTCCCCAAGGTAATTTTATATTAATTTCATTAATATAATCTTTTTGTACTTGAAAAGCAAAGTAATATGTTTCATCCAATAATGTATTTTCATAACTTGGCATATAAATAAGAGGCATAAAATATTCAAATGCCGTTCCATTCCATGAAACTAAACCTTTATGATTATTATGGGTAGTTAAAGTTTTATCTAATTTGAACCAATGATGACTTGGAACAGCACCTTTAGCAATTGCAATATAACTTAAAATTCTAGATTCGCTAGCGAATTTATTGTAACAATCAGGATTTATTCTTTCTTCATCAACATGAAAACCAATACTAAATACATCATCTTCAGTATATAATTTTGAAAAATCTGTTCGATCAATGATTCTTTCAATTTTTTCAATTAATTTGTTTTCAGCTTTGTTTTTTTTCAAAAATTCCTTTGTAATAATTAGACTAGCAATAAAATTACCACTATCTACGCTGGAAATAAAATTTGGTTGCATTATTTCTAAATTGATTATGTTATACCAGTTATATAGATGACCATTCCATTTTTTTAATTTATCAATTGTTAAAAGAATATTTTTTATTAATTCAACGCTTTTATCAAACGTAATAAAGTTTAATTCATAAGCTGAAATTATCGCATTTAGTGAAAAACCAATGTTGGTTGGTGAAGTTTTATGATCGTTTTTTATTGTTCGATTTAATTGGTAGTTATCAGGTATTAAATAATTATATTCGGATATTAACCTTTCTTCAAAGAAATTCCAAGTTTTTTTAGCAATTTTTAAAACATATTCACCTTCTTTATTATATGCTTTTTTAACCTTATTATCAGTCAAGTCTTTGCTAATAAAGTGAAAGAATAAAGGTGATGTAGCAAATAAGATAGAAAGGCAAATACTAAAAAATAAATGATTATTTATTAGTAAAGAAAGGCCTATAAGAAGTGCACAATAAATATAATTTATCCAAAATTGCTTGCACACATTAATTAATCCTGTTTTTAAATTCTTTTCAGCATCTTCTGCAGTAATCCAGTTTAATAAATTCTTTTTACTAACTAAAATTCGATAAGAAGATCTTATAAATGAGTTTAAATATAAATAAGAATTAAAAGGAATTGAAGAAAAAATAAAAATAGTTTTTAATAAAAGAGCTTTTTCTCCATAAATTAAAGTATTATAGTATTTAACACTAATTTCTTTTCTTTTGATTCGAATTTGTTTAAATATGTGAATAATAGCTGGCAATGAAGAAATAATTAAAACAAATAATAGGCACCAACCTGGATGTATTTCCCTATTTATTAAGGCAAGTAATAATATAAGTGCTAAGCAAAAATCTAATAGTCCTCTTCGAATATTATCAAATATCTTCCATTTTGCAATTAGTGAAATTTCGTTTTTAATGGTATCATTAAATTTATTTTTGGTTTTTCTTTTTAACCAATGTAATATTTGAAAATCACCTCTTGCCCAACGTGAACGACGAGATGCATCGGCTAAATATTTGGCAGGAAAATCATCAACTAATTCAACATCAGATAAATTGGCACATCTAATAAAACTTCCTTCAATTAAATCGTGACTTAAAATAATGTTATCAGGAAATTTATTTTTTAAAACTGTTTGAAAAACGTTTAAATCATATATTCCTTTACCTACAAAACTCCCCTCATTAAAAACATCTTGATAAATATTTGGAGTAATCGAATTATATGGGTCAAAACCACCAACGCCAGCATATATTTGAGCAAATATTGATTTATTAGTTGACTCAATGTCTATTGACATTGCTGGTTGCATTAAACCATAACCATTAATAACTTTTGTTTTTGATTCGTTCAACACCGGTTTATTTAATGGATGAGCCATGGCAGCAACCATCGATTTGGCTGAATTTAAAACCAGTTTAGTATCTACATCTAAAGTAATAACATATTTTATTTTTTCTTTAAAATCATGAAAAGTATGAACAACAAAATATTCATTTTTTTCTTCTTCAGTTAAACTATTTAGTAATAAATCATTAAAATGTAATAATCCTCCTCTCTTTCTTTCATATCCAAGCCAAGAATTTTCTTTATCATTATACATTCGTCGACGATAAATGAAATAAAACAATTGTTTCCCATATTTTTTATTTAGTTCCTCTGCTTTTTTTAATCCTGATTGAATAATTTCATCTTCATTTTCTCTATTGTTTTCTTTTAACTCTGAACAATCACCAGATAAAGTAAAATATAAATTATTTGTTTTATTAGATAAGTAAAACATTTCTAAATTATTAAAAATTTTTTCAATTTTTTGGGAATTTTTAATAATTGTGGGTATAACTACCATTGTTTTTTGATCGTTTGGTATACCTTTGGAATAATCCATTTTCGGAATTAACTTTTGGGGAAATAATTTCATTAAAAGTTGATTTAATATAACAATTACTATTTCACTGGTTGGTATTAATATAAATATAAAACTTATTAAATTATTATTAAATAAATAATAGTTTAAATAATAATTTAATAAAAAAGTTAAAATAATTATTAATAATAAATATATAACACTCCTCTTTGTTTGATTAATGGGTGGAAATAACAAAGAATTTAGTTGATTTTCGTCTTTAACAAATTCTTTGGCAATATCCAAATAGGCAATTTTTTTCTTTTTTGCGTAAGCTAATAATTTATTGCGATAAATATTTTTTGTTTGGTCATCCATATTTAAATAAACAAAATCATTTAATAATATTCTTTCTATTTTACTAACTTTATTAAACAATTTATCAATTTGAATCAAGTTTACTTTTTTTAGTGTCCAAAAAGCATTTGTAATAAAAACACTGGTTTCAGCATTGTTGATATGTTCTTCATGTATTATATCTCGTAGTTGAATATTTTTTTTACTAAGAATCGTTATAAATTGTTTAAAAATATCAGAACTATTATTGCCAAATTCTTTTATCTGTTCGTTAAAATAGACAATAAAATTACTACTTGTATCGTAATTTATATTAACATAATCACTTAATTTAACTTTTTCATTATTTGAAAGTTCTTTTTTCATTAAAAAAATTATGTTATCAATCTCTTCTTTTTCATTTATTTCTTGAGATTCACAAATACATACATCACTAATTTTATCAATTATAATTGTTGCAATTAAATTAGGAACTAATTGTAATTCCTCATATAAAAAACAATAATTGTTTTCTTTTTGATAATTTGATAATTCTTCAATAACAATATCTTCATTTATTCGATAATTATGTTTTGATAATAATTTTTCTATTACTTTTAACATATTAATATTTTTATTAATTTGTTTACCTTTATTAAATTTAATCAGTCGTTGTTTTTGATCATTAATTAAAAAATAGTTGTCTAATAACCATTCGTTCGTTATTCCTACAAAAAGATGATTATCTGCCATTTGAACTAATCTTTTATAGTGATTGGTAATATTATTTATTTTGCTTTTTACATTCATTTTTCGACTCCTAATTATACTAATAATAGTATATCATAATCTAAGCAATTTAACTAATTATAATCAACTAAAATAAATTAACAATCTGATTCTCTTCAATGTATTTATTACAACTTTTTATATAAGAAATAGTATAATTATAATCAACATTTTGATCTTCATCCACTAAAGTATTTAAATCAAAAGAAATAATAAAATCATTATTATTTGTTGAATATTTTTTCCAACAATTGACATTAATTTTATTTATTTTAACCAATTTATAATATGAAACTAAATATTCATCGGCGTGAAGTATTTCATTATCATCAAAGGCATTATTTTTAAATAAAGTTGCTTCTTGTAATCCTAACGTTATAGTCTTTATGTAACCAATTCGAGATATATTCATTTTTATTTTTTTAAGTAAATCAAAAATTATTTTTAAATTTTTTTCAATAAATGACATTTCATCAGTTAAAAAAGTAATTAATACCTGATTAGTAAAAATTAATAATCTGATTTGTTCTGAATTATCAAATATTACTATTGGTGTTTTGGCATTTTTATCATATGGCAAAACTGTTCCTTCACCAAGAAGTTCAATTTTTTCTTTTAATTTACCAGCAATTAAAACAGTATCAATGTAATATGTTTGATCAAAAAAAAGAGCTATTTGGATATTGTTATCCATTATTAATCCTCCTCAGTAGCATAATCGTCAAAGTATCCTTGAATGTATATAACTGGAGTACCTTTATCACCACTACCACTAGTTAAGTCACAAAGTGAACCAATTAAATCAATTAATTGACGTGGTGTTGTTCCTAAAGAAGCATTGGTACCTTTTAAATCACTATTTTTATTTTTTATTTCATTTTTAATTGCATTATTTAATTCATTTCCACTTAAATTTCGATATTTATTATCATAAAAATATTTTAATTTTATT
>CAYOMH010000004.1:16504-17800 GCA_964405055.1 uncultured Muribaculaceae bacterium
TTCATTTCCACTTAAATTTCGATATTTATTATCATAAAAATATTTTAATTTTATTTCATTTGGTGTTCCAATTAAACCATCAGTAAACCCTGGACTAACAACTGGATCAGCTAATTCCCAAATATGACCAACTGGATCTTTAAACGCCCCATCACCATAAACTAATACTTCAACATTCTTTCCAGTAACTTCAAACATTCTTTTTTGAACACTTAAAACAATTTCTTTGGCATTTCTAGGAAATAGTTTTAATTTTTCTTCAGTAGCTTTATTTGACCCCAACAATCCATATAAAGGATGATAGCCACTACCATTTATACTTTCTTTTAGTAAATCATCTGTTCCATAAACTATGTTTGCATTTCTTTTTTGATAATATTTTTTTAATTTCTCACGATTATGAACATCACATATTAAAATGTTTTTTGTATAATCAAATATACTATCTAAATTGTTTGATAATAAAATTTCTACTTCACAATTTTCTTCTTTGGCAATTTCACGGAAATAATTGACATAATTTATTCCGGTAAAAATATGGGTTGTATTTTTAAATAATTGATCAAATTTAGTTTCGTTAATTATATCAATATTGGGATTAATATCATATTTTTCTAGTAACTCTGGATCAAATAATTTATTACCAACTTGGTCATCAGGATAGCTAAATTGAATTATAATTTTTTTACTTCCTCGAGCAATTCCTTTTAAAATAAGAGAAAATCTATTTCTACTTACTGGAGTTGGAAAAATAAGACCAACCGTTCCATCTGGATACTTACTTTTTACATCTAAAGCAATTTGATCAATATTTGCATAATTACCATCACTAATTGCCACTACAGCTTCAGTAATACCAATTATATCTCTATCTTTAATTTTAAATCCTTCACTCTCACTAGCTTTTAAAACAGAATTAATAACTATTTCTATTAAGTTATCACCTTCTTTAATTACACCAGTTCTAATACCTCTTACGACTGTACCTACATTTCTCATTTTTCACCACCTAATTTATATGTAAATATTATACCAATTATCATAAGTAATCCACCGATTAACAATTTACTAATTGGTTCATTAATTAAAGGAATAACAATACTTACTATTGATGCAATTATTATGCCATATATACCAAAATAAGTTTGACTTGAATATTTTTTAAGTAAATAATTTACTAATTTTGATATTAGTATTATGCCAATTATTATACCGATTCCAAATGGAAATAATATCATTACATTACTGATGATATCTTTAAACTTAAATAAAGAAGAAATCGTATCAATAATTGGT
>CAYOMH010000004.1:17900-25472 GCA_964405055.1 uncultured Muribaculaceae bacterium
CCCGGTAAAATTGCGGCAACACCGATAATTATTCCTTTAATAAATAATGATAATTTTTCTTTCATAACTATGCTCATTCCTAGTAAAATATATATTATCTTACCTATTAAATATACATTATTATGAGTAAATATTCAAGAAACAAAAAACTAAGTTATCCTTAGTTTTTTAAACTTAATATTGGTGCAACAATTTCTTCCAATTGACCATAAGGTAGAGTATTATGTTTGAAAGCAACAAAATCTTCTGGAGAAACATTTATTTTTGCTAGTGATTTTTCACTAGTAAATGATTTTTCCCAAATTTCGTAGCCTAATACTGATTTTAACAGACTAACAATTGTAGCATTTGTAGACATTAACATATATTGATCAAGTGAGTCTATTTTTTCATCAGAATATTCGGCCGAACTTCCATCAAGATCGATTAAGTGAACACTTAAATCTCTTGAAAAAAGTGAGCTTGTATTTTTATTTTCTAAACTATGATCAAAACTTAAACCAATAGGATATACATAATTATCACTTAATTCTTTGACAGCTTTTACTAAATTTCTTAAGACTATTGTTTGATTTTTTGGCGTTAATCCTCTTAATCTTTCGATTGGAGTGGCCATAAAGTAATGCTTAATGATTGAACCTTTAAATTGATCATCAACATAAAATGCTCCTAAAGGTAAATCTGTATAACTTATCTTTGGTTGAATTGCAGCTGCTTTTGCAATATTGATAAAAGTACTTTCTTTTTTCGCAACGTCTTCTTTAAATACTTTTAATAATTGTGAAGGATTATCTGGATTTATTAATAAAACTGATTCACCACCACGATAAATTGGATACATACTTATTTTATCAAATAATTTTTTATTAATGTGTTTAACTACCATTTTATCACCTCTTAATTTATGTATAATATATTATGATTGTTACTTTGTCAATTGAACATTATGATAAACTTCACTAACATCATCAATTTCATCTAATAAACCTAATAATCTTTCAAATAACATTTGATTTTCTTCATCCAATGTTACTATGCTTTTTGCATAGTAACCAATTTCATCTACTTCATATTCAATATTTTCTACTACTTTATCAAGAACATCTTTTAATAAATGAAAATCTTGTGGATTAACAGAAATAGTTAAATGTCCTTCTTCTTCTTCAAAATCAATTACATTTACATTAGCTTCAACCAATGCATCCAAAATTTTTTCACTTGCATTGGTATTAAAAGATAAAATTGCTAAATTATCATAATTATATGAAACAGAGTTAGTTATACCTAACTTAGCATCAGTTTTATTTAATGCTGCTCTAACCAAGCTAATAGCACGATTAACATTATCAGTTAAACATTTAACAATTAATGTCGATGTTCCTGGTCCAAATATTTCATAAACCACAGTAAAATAATCATCTCCAGCTGAACCCTTTGCTTTGGCAATTGCTCGGTCAATAATGTCACTGGGCACTTGATTCTTTTTAGCTTTAGTAATCAATCTAGATAAGTTAATATTAGCACTTGGATCCGGATTACCTTTTGCTGCTAAATATATTTCTTTTGAATATAATGAATATGTTTTTGCTTTTATAGCACCAGTTTTTTGAATTGATGCTTTTCTTACTTCATATGCTCTTCCCATTTATATCTCTCTTTTCATTAATATTTACAATTATTTGGTGTTCTTGGATATGGAATAACATCACGAATGTTATCTATTCCGGTTAAATACATAATTAACCTTTCAAATCCCATTCCAAATCCCGAATGAACGCATCCACCATATTTTCTTAAATCTAAATACCATTGAACACTTTCGTAATCAAAGCCTCTTGCTTTCATCACTTCTAATAATTTATCATAATTTTCTTCTCTTTGTGAACCACCAATTAATTCACCAGATCCAGGAACAATTAAATCAACAGCGGCAACAGTTTTTTGATCAACATTTTGTTTCATATAAAAAGCTTTTATATCTTTTGGCCAATCAGTAACAAATACTGGTCCGTTATAATATTCTGTTATATATTTTTCGTGTTCTTTGGCAATATCATCAAGATAACTTGGAGTAAACTCCCATTTTTTACCTGAAGATAAAAGTAAATCCACTACTTCATGATGCGTAATTCTAGTAAAATTACTTGTTAACAATTTATTTAATTTATCAATTAATCCCTTTTCAACAAAGCGATCACAAACACCAAGTTCTAATTGACAACGATCCATTACATAACCAATTACATATTTTAACATATCTTCTTCAATATTCATTAATTGATTAATATCACAAAAAGCTATTTCTGGTTCAATCATCCAAAATTCATTAGCATGAATTTTAGTATTTGAATTTTCAGTTCTAAGAGTTGGCCCAAAGGTATAAATTTTTTTGAAAGCCATTGCAAAAGTTTCACCATGTAATTGACCTGATCCAGTAATCATAGTTTTTTTACCAAATAAATCTTTAGAATAATCTACTTTTCCATCTTTTAACGGAATGTTGGCAAAATCTAAAGTTGTTAACTTAAACATTTGATCAGTGCCTTCACAATCAACAGTAGTAGCTATTGGTGTATGAACATATACATAACCATGTGAAGAAAAATAATCATGGATTGCAACTGCTGCAACACTTCTTATTCTAAAAACAGCTTGAAATATATTTGCACGCATTCTCAAATGAGCTATATCTCTTAAAAACTCCATGCTATGGGGTTTAGGTTGTAGCGGATAATCATCAGGACAAGTACCAACAACTTCAGCTTTATTAATTTTTAATTCGATTTTTTGATTACTACCGCTTGATTCAACAATAGTTCCACTTACTTTTATTGCTGAGCCAATTTTAAACTTTGATATTTCTTCAAAATTTATATTATCAATATAATAAACTAATTGTAATGGTTGTTGATATGTTCCATCAGAAAAATCAATGAATCCAAAATCCTTCTGTTTACGATGATTTTTTATCCAACCATATAATTCAACTTCTTGGTTCATATATTTATCGATGTTAATAAATATGTCTTTAATATCTAAATTCATGTTATCTCCTTATATTAAGTTACTTAGTACCATTAATATTATTCCAACTAATATTCCTAAGTATGTTAATTTTTTATTTTTACTTTCTTTAATTTCAACTAGTAATTCAAAAATTATCAAATAAATAATCATTCCTAATGTAATACCGATTAATACACCGTTTACTAGAAGATTAATTTCTCCTATTATAAACATTAATAGTCCACCTATAGTCATTGATAAAGCTAAACCAGTTATCATTAAAATTGTTTTAGTGTATTTTTTTTCATCTTTCATAATTGCACCTAATTGAATTCCAAATGGTAAATTATGTAATCCTATACCAAAAGCAACTAATATTCCTGATTTATAATCAACGGTTCCAAGATGATATATACCCATTCCTTCGATGAGATTATGAATTATTAAAGAAATAAAAGTAATGATTCCAATATGATATAAATGATTATGATGATTTTGCTTTTCTTCATAATGATTGTGATGTGGAATCAATTTATCTATTAATTTAATAATTATTATTCCAACAAATATTGATAATAGTGTTAAAGCTAGTGCAAGAAAAATATTATTATTGTAATAAGAAGTAAAACTATCCCATACTTCTGGACTTAATTCAAGCATTCCTAATATTATCATAACTGAAAAAGCCATGCCATTAGTAAAATCACATAATTTATTTGTTTTTTTAATTATTATTGTCAATAAATAACCAACAATAAAAAATACTCCTGCAAATAATGTTAAAAAAATACCATTTTGATTCATAATAATCACTCCAATGAAATTATAACATGAAAAAACAATAAAGTAATAACTTTATTTAATAAAAATTTATTTATTCTTCAGAAAATATCGCGAAGAAATCATCATTACTTTTTGCATTTAATGTTAATCTTTCAAAATCCCTTTTTAAAAATAATGGATAAGCAGCACAAGCAATCATAGTTGCATTATCTGTACAATATTCGATTGGGGGAACAGATAATGATAAGCCGTGTTTTGTGGCAATATTACTAATTTCATTTCTCAAATAATTATTTGCTGCCACCCCACCAGCAACAATTAAATTTCTAAGATTATATTTTTTAATTGCTAATTCTAATTTTTTTGTTAATTGAGCAACAGCTGCTTTTTGAAAACTTGCAGCAATATCAGCTCTTTCAATTGTCCTTCCAGCTTGTTTTTCATGATTTACATGATTAATAACTGCACTTTTTAAGCCACTATAACTAAAGTTAAAGTTTCTTTCATCAAATGGAACTGGAAAATTATAGGTTGTTTTTCCTTCAAGTGCTAATTTTTCTAAATTTGGACCACCTGGATAATTTATTCCAATTGCTCTTGCAACTTTATCAAAAGTTTCACCAATCGCATCATCTAAAGTACTTCCAAGAATTTCAAATTTATAATCACTCTTCATGATTATTAATTCAGTATGCCCACCACTTACAATTAATGCTAATAAAGGAAATTTCATCGGTGCAACTAAATTATTTGCATAAATATGCCCTGCAATATGATGAACTTTAATTAATGGCTTTTTATAAATATATGCAAGAGTTTTAGCAAATTCAACACCAACAATTAAACTGCCAAGCAATCCAGGCGCATATGCAACAGCAAAAACATCTATTTGATCAAGACGCATATTTGCCTTAGTTAATGTTTTTTCTAAAACCATAGTGATGTTTTCTGTATGCATTCTTGAAGCTACTTCGGGAATAACACCACCAAAATTAGCATGAACATCCATTTGACTTAAAACAGTAGAAGCAATTTCTTCATGACCGTTTTTTACAATTGCGATACTTGTTTCATCACAAGAAGTCTCAATTCCTAGTATATAAATATCAACATTATTCATTTTAACCACCTTATCATCATATATCCGTCAATATCATTATAATATTTTTTTCGAACATTTATTACTTTAAAATTATGTTTTTCATAAAAATTCTGAGCAACATAATTATTAGCCGATACTTCAAGGGTAATTGATTTAACTGAATCATCTAAACTGTTAATTGCATAATTTAATAATTTTTCACCATAACCGCATTGTTGAAATTTAGGATCAATAATTATATTAATTATTTCTGCTTCATCTTGAGTATTAATTATATGAATAAAGCCTAATATATATTCTTTATCAGTAATTACAAATATTTTTTCATATGATCTATTTAGTATATCAAACAATATAAATAATTTTTCATATTTAAGATTAATTAATTTTCCAAGATCATTTATCCGATTTAAATCGGATATTTTTGCTTCTCTAATCATTACCAAAGCCAATATTTTTTATGTATAAAGGATTTACTTCATGTGGATTTATGGGCTCAATATCTTCCATAAATGCAGGAATTACATCTAAATTTATCTTTAAATCATCCTTTATTACCATTCGTTCAACTTTTTTTTCTGTAATCATTTTTTGAAATTCATCAAATGATAAATATCCATATTCCCACATTGGTTTATTCAGTTGATTAAACATATTAAAATAATAACCTTTACTATCTGCCATAGCAATTATTTTACCACTATTTGGGTTATTACTAATTGCATATAATAATAAAGTATTTAATACTTTTATTGGGATATTTAAGGCATATGCAAGCGTTTTAGCAATTGTTACACCAATTCGAACACCAGTAAAACTACCAGGACCATTTACAACAATTATTTCGTTTAAACTTCTTATCGATAATTGGATTTCGCTAAACATCTTGTCAATATTAGGAAGGGTATTAGTACTATGATTTTGTTCTGATGGAATTGATTCATATTTAACTACGTTATTATCTTTATATAAGACTAATAACACATCACTTCCATGAGTATCTATCAATAGTGTAAACATAAATGATCACCTCTTCTTACATTATAATACGGAATTGCAAATATCTTCATAATTTTTACCATAAGGGGTAAAAATTAATATTCTGGTATTTTCATCAACGATTTTAAATTTTATTTCTAATCGTTCTTTTGGTAAAGATCTTTGCATTAAATCTGACCATTCAATAATAGTAATACCACCTTGATTATAGTAATCACATAAGCCAATTTTTTCTGGTTCTGTGTCTAAACGATACACATCCATATGGTACAAAGGCAGTTCACCTGATTGATATTCTTTAACCAAATTAAAAGTTGGCGAAGTTATTACTTCGGATATCCCTAAAGAGGCTGCAAAGCCTTTAACAAATACAGTTTTGCCACTGCCAAGTTCTCCTGACAAACCAATTACCATATTTGGAAATTTTTCTGATTCAATATTTTCAGCTATTTGAATTGTTTCTATATCACTATGACTTGTTATTTTATATTCCACTTCTATCACCTATTATCATTATATGTAATTAATAAATTGAAATCAATTATTTATTGTCAATTAGACATAATTAATAATATAAAAATTAATTATATTAAACAATTATACCATTAATTATAGTTATTGAACAATTATTTTATTGCAAAAAAAAATATTGGCAACTACCTATTTTCACTTTCGCTATCTTCGGCGTATTAGTGCTTTACTTCTCTGTTCGGTATGGGAAGAGGTATATCCACTAAGCTATCGTCACCAATAAAAGGATTTATTGTCCTTTAAAAACTAGATAATGCGTACTCAACAAATTAAATGGGATTAAATCCTCGAATTATTAGTACTGGTCAACTCAAAATATTGCTATTCTTCCATCTCCAGCCTATCAACCTTGTAGTCTACAAGGATTCTTACTATATAAAATATGGGAAAATTCATCTTGGAATGAGCTTCCCGCTTATATGCTTTCAGCGGTTATCTCTTCCATACATAGCTACTCTGCACTGCAACTGGCGTTACAACAGATACACCAGAGGTATGTCCAATCCGGTCCTCTCGTACTAGGATCAGCTTTCCTCAATTTTCCTACGCCCACGACGGATAGGGACCGAACTGTCTCACGACGTTCTGAACCCAGCTCGCGTGCCACTTTAATCGGCGAACAGCCGAACCCTTGGAAGCGAATCCACCTCCAGGATGTGACGAGCCGACATCGAGGTGCCAAACACCACCGTCTATGTGAACTATTGGGTGGTATCAGCCTGTTATCCCCAGGGTAACTTTTATCCGTTAATCGACGGCAATTCCATGTTCTACCGCCTGATCACTATGCCCTGCTTTCGCACCTGCTCGACTTGTAGGTCTCGCAGTCAAGCTCCCTTATGCCATTACGCTCAATGAATGATTTCCGACCATTCTGAGGGAACCTTTGGGCGCCTCCGTTACTTTTTGGGAGGCGACCGCCCCAGTCAAACTGCCCACCAGACACTGTCCCTATACCGGATTACGGTATCAGGTTAGAAATTCATTTAATTCAGGGTGGTATTCCAAGAGTGACTCCACTAAGACTAGCATCTTAGTATCATAGTCTCCCACCTATGCTCTACAAAATTAAACGAATCCCAATATCAAGCTGCAGTAAAGCTCCACGGGGTCTTACCGTCCAGTCGCGGGTAACCTGCATTTTCACAGGT
>CAYOMH010000005.1:0-3237 GCA_964405055.1 uncultured Muribaculaceae bacterium
CAGTCATTTTATGATCTAAATTAAAATCAAATCTAATTCGTTCATGAGTAATATTGCTTCCTTTTTGAACAGTATCTTTACCAAACATTTCCTTTAAAGAAGCTAGCATAATATGTGCTAAAGTATGATACTTTGTTGTTTCATAACTATCATCAGCTAATCCACCTTTAAATGTACCTGCATCTAAAGTTTTGGAAATTTCTTGATGATGTTTATATGATTCATTAAATCCATCTATGTCAACTTCAATATTGTTTTCTTTTGCCAGTTCAACTGTCATTTCTAATGGAAAACCAAAAGTATCAAATAATTTAAAAGCTTCATTTCCTGGTAATTTATTACCGTTTAAATTTTTAATTACTTTATAAAATAATTTTTCACCATCTTTTAGTGTTTTATTAAAATTAATTTCTTCTTTTAATAACTCTTTTAAAATAAACTCTTCATTTCTTTTTAATTCAGGATAAATATCATGATAATCAGTAATTACTACCTTAGCTAATTCACTGAAAACATGTTCTTCTATTCCTAATTTTTTTAAATGACGAATAGCTCTTCTTATTACTCTTCTTAAAACATAACCTTGACCAATATTAGATGGTGTTAAACCCAAATCATCACCTAAAATGAAGGTGGCGGTTCGAACATGATCTAAGATGATTCTCATACTAATTATATTATCTTCATATTTTTTATTGGCAATACTTTCTAATTTTAATTTTAAATTGGAAAATAAATCAGTATCATAAACTGAAGATAAACCATTTAATACTGATACAGTTCGCTCAAGGCCCATTCCGGTATCTACATTTGGTTTTTTAAGTGGTAAGTAATTACCTTGACCATCAGAATTATATTGCATGAAAACATTATTCCATATTTCTAAGTATTTCCCGCAGGAACAAGATGGATCACAATCTTTTGAACATTTTTCTTTACCAGTATCAAAAAACATTTCTGTATCTGGTCCACAAGGGCCAATTCCCGAACCGAGAATCCAAAAATTATTCTTTTTACCTAAATAAAATAAATGATCATCACTTACACCAAGATTTTTCCATATATTATATGTTTCTTCATCTTTGGGAATTGAATCTTCACCACCAAAAACCGTAAAATATAATTTATCTTTTGGAATATTTAAGTACTCTTCACTAGTTAAAAATTCATAACTCATTTTAATAGCATCTTCTTTAAAATAATCGCCTAAACTCCAATTACCTAACATTTCAAAAAAAGTTAGATGTGAATTATCACCAACATCATCAATATCACCAGTTCTAATGCATTTTTGAGCATTAGTTAATCTGTTTCCAGAGGAATGACTTTCACCAAGTAAATAAGGAACCAATGGATGCATACCCGCAGTAGTAAATAATACTGTAGGATCATTTTCGGGAATTAAAGATGCACTTGGAATTACCTTGTGATTATATTTTTTAAAAAAATCTAAATATAAATTTCTTAATTCTCTGCTAGTTAATTTTTTCATTTTCATCAATACTTTCTATTAATTTAATTACTTCTTTTTTTAACTCATCCAAATTTGATGCAGTTAAGACATAATCATAATCCATCTCATCAGTTAGTGAAGTTTCGGTATCATGCTTTTTTTGAATTTGATTTAAATTATTTTCAAAATTTTCTCTAATAACTCTAATTGAATAAACATGATCAAAATTACTTTTAATTTTCTCTATTTCAATTGGAAATCTAACATCAGTAATAATAACATTATTCACATAATTTTCATATACTTTTATATCATCTATCATTCGATTTACAAAAAATTGTGGTTGATTCATTTTTTTTCTAATTAGTTCAGTACCTATTTCTTGAAGAAAATCTCGATAATCACCTTTGGTTTCTTCACTACCATCCCAAGTAGTTAATTCTTTGGTATACATTTTTATATATTTTGAATATTGAGTTTTTACAAAAGAACGATTATTTTCTTTTAAATAATCAATAATAAAATTTCCGGTTGAATCTTTCCCATTTCTGGCATTACCACTAATTAAAAATATTTGCATAGATAATCACCTTTTCTATCCATATAATATCATAATATATATTTATTTAGCAACTAACTATATTAATTAATCTTGCTAATTACTAATTTTTCTTATATAATAAAACAAACAAGTGTTTGGGGTGATTTTATGGATGAATTTTATCAAAACAAAAATATTATTTGTATTGATTTAAAAAGTTTCTTTGCCGCTTGTGAATGCCTTGATCGAGGATTAAATATGTATAGTACTCCACTAGTTGTTGCTGATCCCGAAAGAAAAGATGGTGCCATCACTTTAGCTGTTACACCCTATTTAAAAAATCTCGGGATCAAATCCAGAGGAAGAATATTTGAAATTTCAAAAAATATTAAATATATAACTGCAAGACCAAGAATGAATTTATATGCAAAAATGAGTAGAGATGTAATTAATGTTTACTTAAAGTATGTTAGTAGTGATGATCTTTTTGCTTATTCAATTGATGAAGTATTTATTGATTTAACAAATTATATGAATTTTTATAAAATGAGTGATTATGAAATAGCAAAGATGATTCTTAAAGATGTTGAAAAAAGTACTGGCTTAACTGCCACTTGTGGAATTGGACCAAATCTTTTTTTAGCAAAAGTAGCAATGGATGTTGAAGCTAAACATAATCACGATAATATTGCTAAATGGACTTATGATGACTTGCAAAATAAATTATGGCCAATTAGTCCTGTTTCAAAAATTTGGGGAATTGGGAAACAAACAGAAATAAAATTGAATGCCATGGGTGTTAAAACTGTTGGTGATATTGCTAAAATAAATAAAAATTTATTAGCAAAAAGATTAGGTATCGTTGGTGAAGAATTATGGTATCGAGTTAATGGAATTGATTTAACAAAAATTGCCGATTTTAAAGTTAACCCCAAAGAAAAATCATTCAGTGCTTCGCAAGTATTATATCGGGACTATTTTAGTCATAATATTAATTTAATTATTGAAGAAATGATTGAAGTAATAACTGCAAGATTAAGAAAAGAAAACCAATTAACGGGTTTAGTTGGTTTTGGTTTAACTTATTCAAAAGAATATGGTGGTGGTTTTTTTCATAGTCAAAAGTTAAATGTTTTAACCGATGATCCAAAAGTTATTTTTAATAGTTGTGAATTAATACTCAATAAGTTTTATAATGAAGAACCCATTAGAAAAGTAAGCGTTTCTTTGGGAAAATTAGATG
>CAYOMH010000005.1:3337-7189 GCA_964405055.1 uncultured Muribaculaceae bacterium
TTTTATAATGAAGAACCCATTAGAAAAGTAAGCGTTTCTTTGGGAAAATTAGATGATAAGGATAGTTTACAATTAAATTTATTTGAAGAAAATAATGAATTAATAAAAAAAGAAAATGAATTAAAAGTTATTGACGAAATTAAAAGAAGATATGGTAATAACTGCATTATTAAGGCATCTTCTCTACTAAATGATTCAACAATTATGAAAAGAAATAAGAAAGTAAAAGGTCATAATGCTAATTAATAAAACAACTATATTAACAAAATGCTTGAAAATGTTTATTAGCTGTGCTAGAATGATACTTGTCTTGGGGAATTAGCTCAGCTGGCTAGAGCACCTGCCTTGCAAGCAGGGGGTCAAGGGTTCAAGTCCCTTATTCTCCACCAAAATTTTGAATTATTAACTACTCATTATCTGAGTAGTTTTTTTATCGATTTAAAAAAAAGTTAGTTTTGGCTAACTTTTTTCATTTTTAATGATATAATTTAAACAGGAGGATTTATGAAAGAAATATTAAATATAAAAGATTTACATGTATCAGTTGGTGATAAAAAAATATTAAAAGGAATTAATTTAAATATAAATGTTGGTGAAATTCATGCTGTAATGGGTCCTAATGGTAATGGTAAAAGCACTCTAGCCTCTATTATAATGGGTAACCCAATCTATAAAGTAACTGAAGGAAAAATTAGTTATTTTAAAGAAGACCTCCTTAATATGTCAGTTGATGAAAGAGCTAGAAAAGGTGTTTTTTTAGCTATGCAATATCCAAGTGAATTAGATGGAATTAATAATGCTCAGTTTATAAAAGCAGCAATTAATTCAAAAAGAGATAAAAATAACCAAATTAAATTAGTTGATTTTTATCAAGAATTTAATCAGAATTTAGATAAATTAAAAATGCCAAAAGATTTTCCAGGTAGATTTGTGAATGTTGGTTTTTCTGGTGGTGAGAAAAAAAGAAATGAAATTTTTCAACTATTAATGCTGAAACCAAAATTAATTATACTTGATGAAATAGATTCAGGCTTAGATATAGATGCAATAAAAATAGTTGGTGAAGTAATTACGGAATATTTTAATCAAAATAATGATGTCAGTATAATTATTATCACCCACTACCCTCGAATCTTAGAATATATTAAACCAAATTATGTTCATATATTAAGAGATGGCCAAATAGTAAAGACAAGCGACATTTCCTTAATTACGGAAATTGAAACAAAAGGTTATGAGGGTATCTAATATGTTAGATTATTTATACGAAAATAATAATAAAATAACTGAACTAATTGCTGAAAGTGATTTAGAAATTAGTAACTCTGGAATCTACAAAATAATTACCAAAAATAATAATAATTTTACGATTAAAAAAAATATTGATGTAATAATTTTCGAAGATAATCCAAGTTCAAATAATATAATCATTGAAAGCGGTTCGGTAGTTGATTATTTTAGTATTATCATTAAAGATAATAGCATTACTAAAAAATTTATAAATCATGGCCAACTTAATACCTATTTTATTGATTTAAGTAATGAAAGTAAGTTAACTGTAAAAACAATTCTCAATGAAAATAATGCTAGTTTAGTAGCTAATACAATTATTTATGCTGATAAAACAAATCAAAAAAAATATAACCTAACCGTCGAACATGCTTTACCAAATACCAATAGTAATTTTTATAATTATGGAGTTATAACCGATTCAGCAACTTTAAAAATAAATATTGAAAGTTTGATAAAAAAAGGAATGAATAAATCCAATGCTTACCAAAAAACAAAAGTTATTAGTTTAAGTAATCAGGCAAAAGCATATTTAAATCCAATATTGTATATTGATGAATTTGATATTGCTGCCGGTCATGGAGCAAGTTTTGGGCAAATAAGTGATAATGATATTTATTATATGAAATCAAGAGGTATTAATACTAAAGAAGCAAAACAAATTTTAGCCTTAGGTAATTTAATGATTAATATTCCTAAATACATGCAAAAAGAAATTACAAATATGCTTATAGAGAGGTTTAACAATGAATAAAGATGATTTTATTACTAAAAACGATTATGTATATTTAAACAGTGCATCAACATCGTACATAAATAAATACTCATTTAATTTAATGAATGAATATTATCATAAATTAGGTGCAAATGCCGGAAGAGGTATTGATTCACTAGGATATGAAGTAACTTCTTTAATTGAGGCATCTAGATTGAAAGTAGCAAATTTTATTGGTGCTAATCAAGAAGAAATAATTTTTACAAGAGGAACAACTGATTCAATTAATTTAGTAGCACATTCATTTGGCGATGAAGTAATTAATGCTGGTGATGAAATTATTGTTTCTGTTTCTGAACATCATTCAAATTTTGTACCATGGCAAGAACTTGCTCAAAGAAAAAAAGCAAAATTAATAGTAGTCGACTTAAATGAAAATTACGAAATAAATTATGCTAAATTAGAAAATATTATTAATGATAAAACAAAAATAGTTGCTATAAATCATTCTTCCAATGTACTAGGAAGTATTAATGATTTAAAAAAAATAAGTGCAATTGTTCATCAATATAATTGTTATTTATTAGTTGATGGTGCTCAAGGAATAATTCATGAAAATATTAATGTTAAAGAATTAAATATTGATTTTTATGCCTTCTCTGCTCATAAAATATATGGACCAAAAGGTATTGGGGTTTTATATGGAAAAAAAGAACTATTAAAAATAATGAAACCATTAATATTTGGTGGTGAAATGGTTGGCGAAGTAACTTATGAAAAAACAATTTATAAAGATGCTCCATATAAATTTGAAGCTGGTACTTTAATGATTCCAGAAATAATTGGTTTAGGAGCGGCTATTGATTATTTAAATCAAGTTACATTAAAGAAAATTAATGAACACATAAAAACATTAAGAGAATATACAATTAAAAAAATGAAAGAAAAAAGAAATGATTTAATCATATATAATGAAAATAATGTTGATAGTAATTTAATTACATTTAATGTCAATAATATTCATGCTCACGATGTTGCAAGTTATTTAGATAGTCAAAAAATAATATTAAGAGCTGGACATCATTGTGCTGAACCGTTAATGAATTATTTAAAAGTTAATTCCACTCTCAGAATAAGTTTTGGTATATATAACACTAAAGAAGATTGTGATTTATTTATATCTGCTTTAGAAAGGATGGCTGATTATTTAAATGTTTTCTTTAAATGAAGAAATGTATCGAGAAATTATTTTAGATCATGTTGCTAATCCCAGAAATGAAAATAAACCAAGAGAAAATTATGCACATTGTAAATTAAAAAATCCTGCATGTGGTGATGAAATTGAATTATTTGCACTGATTGCTGATGAACAAATAAAAGATTTAACTTACATTGCAGTTGGTTGTTCTATATGTAAATCAAGTGTTTCAATACTAAGTGATTTATTAATTGGAAAGACCATTACAGAAGCAAATAACTTTATTAGTGAATTTAATAAAATGGTTATTGGTGAGGATTTTTCCGAACAAGTATTACAAGAAGCAGTTTGTTTAAAAGGTGTAGTTAATGTTCCCCCACGAATTAAATGTGCAACTTTAGGCTATAAAGCTTTAGCTGAGTTGATTGGAGGAAATACCAATGAATGATGAAAAAAAATATGATTTTAATGATGAAATTAAAGCTGTTTTTGAATTAACTAAAGGTTTATCAAAAGAGAAAATTATTCAAATTTCTAAATATAAAAATGAACCAAAATGGTTATTAGATTTTAGATTAGCATCATACGAAATATTTTTAAAAATGAGTCAACCAAACTTTGGTCCTAATTTAAATGAAATTGATTTTGC
>CAYOMH010000005.1:7289-10869 GCA_964405055.1 uncultured Muribaculaceae bacterium
GCTATTCAAAATTGGAGTAATAATGTATATAATTTAGTTACTAAACGTGCTATAGCTTATGAAAATGCCAATATGGAATGGATTGATGGAAATATTGGTTCAAAAGTAAATATGAAGTATCCAGCAATTATCCTTAAAGGAGATTATTCAAAAGGAACTGTAATATCAGTTGCCCTATCCTCATATAATCAAATTCAAGATGCTGGATGTAAAATGATTCATTTAGGAAATTATACAACTTCAAATGTTATTTCCAAATCAATATCAAAAAATGGTGGTAATTCAATATATCGTGGTTTAATCGTCCATGATGAAAAAGCAATGTATGCTAAATCAAATATTGTTTGTGATACATTAATTTTAGATGCTAAATCAAGATCTGATACCATCCCAATAAATATTATTAAAAATGGAACTTCAACTATCGAACATGAAGCAAAAGTTTCAAGAATTAATGAAGAACTACTCTATTATTTAATGAGTCGGGGTTTTAATTATCAAAATGCTAATGAACTTATTATTAGTGGTTTTATTGAGCCATTCGCTAGAGAATTACCAATGGAATATGCAATAGAATTAAATGAATTATTAAAAATGGAAATGGAAGGAAGTTTAGGATGATACAATTAAGCTGTTCTTTAATTAATTATTTATATATTATTAACTTATTAGAAGATCCTACAATTACCAAAATTGCTAAATATCTTAACTATCAAAAGCCAAGTGTAATTAAAGCAGTTAAAACTTTAGAAGAACAAGGGCTATTAACGTATAATAATCGAAAAATATTTTTAACTGATATTGGTCATAAATATGCAAATAATTATCAAGAAAGAGAAAAAACTATGACAACATTTTTTATTGAAATATTAAAAATATCTGAAAATGTTGCAAGAAAAGATGCACAAAAAATAATGCAAGTTGTTTCTTGTCAAACAATTGTTGCATTAAATAAATATTTAGCTGATACATTTAATATTAAAACTGTTGATATGAAAGAATATTGTTTAAATGATTGTCAAATAAAAAATTAATTCAAATATGAATTAATTTTTATCTGGTTTAACTACTTTTATTAAATTTTTTTCTACTTCCTCAAGTGCTCGTCCTAGTCCTCTTTGACTACGATATTCTTCTTGTCTTAATTGATAATGATTATTACTAGTCATTTGTTTACTCCTGATTGCAACTATGTGAACTAATTGATACTTTGAATCAACTATATTCAATATTTTATCAATTGATGGAAAAAGCATATTAATCACTCTCCTACAATCTCATTTTACTATGATAGTTGTATTACTAGTGTAAAAAGAGTGTTTTTTATACAAAACATTTACATTTTAATTTACTAATTTTCTTAAAGCATTTAGTATTTCGACCATTGCCCAAGTATCTTGCTTACAATACGTAACTAACGCATTATAACGGATTTCAAATTCACTAGGACTATATAATGGGTATTTTAAATAAGTAATATAAGCCTGAGTTCCATTTTTTACTAAAAGATTATCATATGATAAATCACTAAATACTTTTAGTGTTTTTTTAATTGAAAAAGAACCATTTAAATCATAATGATAATAATTAAATGTATCACTATTACTTTCAATTCCCATTCTTTTTAATAAAGAACTATTACCTTGAATTATATATAATAAATCAAAAGAATTATCAACAATCTTTAATAATTCATCGCGATATTTTGGGTATAAATTAGCTAATCTTTTTAAAACACTTTTTTCAAAACTAACATTTTGAGCCAACATCATACCACGATCAGGATTAATTAATTCAACAAGTTTTTTGGCAATTAATTCTCTTTCATCAGCTAAAGTTTTATTTAAATATACATAATTATCTCGATCCTTATCACATTTACCAGGTTCATTTTCAATATGTAAACTAAATTCAAAAGGTGATTGTTCGTAACATTTTTCACCTTTAAAACGTGGAAAAGGACAAGGAAATGTTTCAAAGTCTAAATGATAAATTGGATATTGTAATTGATTTAACATGATTGCAATCATTTCCTTATTAACATATGGTACTTTTGTTTCAACTACTCTTCTTTGTAAAAGATGATTACTATTTGTAATCCATCTTTCAGGAACATCTAATAAATGATAATATCCTTGATTAATTAATTCTAATTTGTCTTTTATCTTTTCGTTATGATCATCGACAAAATTTATTTGTCGGTAATAATTTAATACTGAATTTTTCTTTGGTATTTTCGAAGCACACACTGCTGAAAAAAATTTACATTCAACTGGTTTTTTATATTGACAATGTTCACCTAAAGGAACTTCTTTATCATTTGGATTAAAAAGATTATTTTCCATAATATCACGATCGGTAATAATTTTTGCTTGATATTCTTCAGTTATTTTAGTCATATCAAAAATTCTAATTATTTCATTACCATTAGCATCTTGATTATATACTGGTTCATTATCGACATAGGTTCCATCAAAAACATATTCATGATTTAATACTGCTAAATAATATTTTGTAGTTGTAATTTTATGACTATTATTAGTTTCATTAAATTCGCCTTCAATAATCATTCTTTGGACAGCTAAATCATATATATATTTTCCTTCTTTATAACGATTAAACAATTTTAAGCGATTCTTATTATAATTATCAGTGCCAATTTCATTTTCTATTTCATAACCTAAATCTTCTTTTAAATAATCAATTCCGTGATTAAAAGCAAAAATAGGATAAAATTCACCATCTACTTTTGAACCAATTTTATAATAACTATTCGATGTAGTAGCTTTAACTTCAATAATATTTAAATGGCTTTCACTTTCATTAATAACATCAACATAGCAAATGTATCTAATTCCATTATGATTAAAATCAAATGATTCTTGATTTTGATTATTTACTGCTGATTTAGTACTACCACCAAATACTTTATTTACAACGATAGCGGCATATTCTTCAACTTTTTTATAATAACCCATCATTGCTTCTAAAGATTCATCAACACTGTCAATCAAATCAATTTCTTCACCATCTTCATTAATTTCATACATTTGATTAATCATTTCTTTTTTATTTTCTTCTTCTAATTCTAATAAATAATCTTGATATGACATTTTACTACTAATTTTGTCTTTTTTTATTTTATCAAGAGCTAAATAACGATTACATTTTGTATAATTAATAAAATTGGTTTTTGATACAGCCATAATACCTCCTAAAATGGTAACTTTGGATTATTTCCCATTTTTTTCATCATTAATTTCATTTGTTCAAATTGTTTCAATAAGCGATTAATTTCTTCAACACTTCGGCCTGAACCTTTAGCAATTCTTATTTTTCTTTGGGCTTTTAATATATCAGGATTTGCTCGTTCTTCTTTTGTCATTGATAAAATTATTGCTTCAACATGAGCTAATTGCTTTGGATCAATATTGATATTATTTAAGCCCATTTGTCTTGCTTGCGGTAACATTTTTAAAATATTTTCTAGTGGGCCAAGTTTTTTTATTTGTTTCATTGATTGTAAAAAATCTTCTAAGTCAAACGAACCTTTTTGCATTTTCTTAGCAGTATCTTTTGC
>CAYOMH010000005.1:10969-22115 GCA_964405055.1 uncultured Muribaculaceae bacterium
GCATCAACAATTAATATTACTTCATCAGGGTTTACCTCGTTATATATATTAACTAATTCATTCATTAAATCATCAGCAATATGCAATCTACCGGCAGTATCGATGATTATGTAATCATTATTATTTTCATCAGCATATTTAACAGCGTTTTTTACTATTTCAACTGGATTTATTTTTCCTTCAGTGTAAACTTCAACATCGATTTGTTTACCTATTTCAACTAATTGATCAATCGCTGCTGGTCGATAAATATCAGCGGCAACTAATAGTGGTTTGCGACTATGTTTAGTTTTAATGTATTTAGCCAACTTACCAGCAGTTGTGGTTTTTCCACCACCTTGCAATCCAACTAGCATTAATATTGGTCTTTTTTTGGTTAATTCAATTGCAACATAATCACCACCTAAAAGACTTATTAATTCATCTTTAACTAATTTAATAAATAATTCATCGGGTTTTAAACTTTTTTCAACTTCTAAACCTAGTGCTTTTTCTTTAACACGATTAACAAAATCTTTAGCAACTTCATAATTAACATCAGCTTCTAATAAAGCCATTCGAATTTCTCGCATTGCTTCAGTTATATTTGTCTCATTAATTTTGCCCATATTTCTAATGTTTTTAATGGCCTTTGTTATTCGATCGCCCATGTATTCAAACATATTATCACCCCTTAAAGTAAATCTATTATTTGTTGTTTAGTTTTTTCATCTAATTCTTTTAATAACTCAATTATTTGTTCTTTACGAGCGTTATTTTTTAATATTTTTTCGTATTCTAATAATCTGGTTTTAATTAATTCTAATTGATTAGCAACTGCAGTTTTACTAATGGCATATTCATCCGCAATTTCTTGCATAGTTAAATTTTCAAAATAATATTTTTGAAAATAATTTTGTTGTTTTTTGGTAAGTAATTCACCATAATAATCAAATAAGCTATTTAAATAAACAATTTCTTCCATTACATCATATCCTTAAATAATCCATATATATAATTTTCAATATCAAATGGTTTTAGGTCAGTTGCTTTTTCTCCTAAACCAACAAATTTAACTGGTAAATTAATTTCTTCTTTAATTGCTAAAACAATTCCACCTTTGGCTGTACCATCTAATTTTGTTAAAACAATTCCAGTTAAATTGGTTATTTCTTTAAACCCCTTTGCTTGTAAAATTCCATTTTGACCAGTTGTAGCATCGATAATTAACAATGTTTCATGGGGAAAATTTGGAATTTGTTTTTTAATTACATTATTAATTTTTTCTAATTCTTTCATTAAATTTAATTTATTTTGTAGTCTCCCAGCTGTATCAATTAAAACAATATCAACATTATTTTTTATAGCTGAAACTAAACCGTCAAAGACAACTCCAGCCGGATCTTTATTTTCTTCACCGTAAAATAAAGAATCAGTTTTTTCTGCCCATTCAGCTAATTGAGCTACTGCCCCAGCTCTAAATGTATCACCAGCAATTAACATTACACTTTTTCCTTCTTGACGATATTTATAAGCTAATTTAGCAATGGTTGTAGTCTTTCCAACACCATTAACACCAACCATTAATATAATAGTTGGACCATTATCATTAAAATTTATTTTATCACTTAATGATTCTTCGTTAACATAAATAATTAACAGTTCATCAACAATTACTTCTTTTAAATAAGTTGGATCAGTAATATTTTCTTTATTTACTCTTTTTTTTAGACGTTCAATAAATAACATTGTTGTATTAACACCTAAATCGGCACCAATTAAAATACTTTCTAATTCATCAAAATATGATTCATTTACTCTACCAAATTTTAAACCTAAAATATCTAGTTTAGATATAAATTCTTTTCTAGTTTTATCAAGAGCTTGGTCATATTGAACTAAATCTGTTGCAGTTTTAGTTTTTATTTTTTTCTTAAACAGATCAAAGATTCCCATTTTTTACCTCATATTCTATTTAGCACAAAAAACATTATCTATTTCAACAAAATAATCAGTATTATATCGATAAATAGTAATTATTATGTCATTGGGATTAATCTTATTTTTATTTGCATCTAATTTATAACATTTATCAGATGCATCTTGAAAATAATTATTAGTTTTTAAATATGCCAAACTTACTGTCAATTTATTTTTATTTCTACATGCTGTCTTTTCATTGTTTTGAGTATTAGATGATACGCATTCCATATTTAATGAATAATCAACACAATTACCACAATCACGTAAATTATTATCCTTTGCATATATAATAGTTGCTTCTTTTAAATTATTAATAGCGATTTGATCAAGTTTGTTTTTTACGCTATCAGATGCTCTGAAATTATTAGTAATTGTTAAAGTAATTATTAAGCCTAGAAGAACTATTACAACAATGATTTCAATCAATGTAAAGCCACGATTATTTTTTATCATTTTTTATCACCTTTAACTAATTATAGTATATAATAATCGAAACCGCTAGACATTTAACAAAAAATTTTGTATAATTACTAAGTCATACAACTTTTTTTAATGATTGAAAGGAAAATTTATGAAAAACGAAAAAACAACCGATGTTTTTGCTTTGGGTGGTCTAGGCGAAGTCGGAAAAAACATGTATGTTATACAACATGATGATGAAATTATAATTATTGATGCAGGAGTAATGTTTCCAAAAAGTGAATTAATGGGAATTGATTATGTTATTCAAGACATATCTTATTTAATTAGTAATGCTGATAAAATAAAAGCTTTAATTATAACTCATGGTCATGAAGACCATATTGGCGGAATTTATTATTTGATTCAAAGTATTAAAATTCCTGTTATTTATGCCCCGAATATTGCTGCGGCAATTATTCGTCACAAATTAGAAGATCGAAGCACTAAATATGATAATTTAGTAATTTACGATAAGGATACAGTTATTGATACAAAATATTTTAAAGTTGAATTTATTAGTATGACTCACTCTATCCCTGATAGTTTCAGTATTGTAATTCACAGTCCAAACGGGACAATATTAACAACCGGTGATTTTAAATTTGATTTAACTCCAGTTGGACCAATGGCTGATTTACATAAAATTGCGGCAATTGGCAAACAAGGTGTAAAGTTATTATTAAGTGATAGTACTAATGCCCTAGTAGACGGTTATGCCAAAAGTGAAAGTGTTGTTGATGAAGCTCTATCTGATATTTTTTCAAAACATTTAGGTCGAATTATTATTGCAACTTTTGCTTCAAATTTATTTAGAATTAAACATATTATTGAAACATGTAAAAAATATAACCGAAAAGTATTAGTTTTTGGTCGTAGTATGGAAATGACTGTTGATATTGCTTTTGAAAGTGGATTATTAACTGACCGTACAACAATTATTAATGCTAATGAAGCTAAAAAATTAAAAAAAGAAGAATTGTGTTTTTTATGCACCGGTAGTCAAGGTGAACCTTTAGCGGCTTTATCTAGAATTGCTAACGGATCACATAAACAAATTCAATTAATTCCTGATGATATTGTGGTGTTTTCTTCAAGTCCAATTCCAGGAAATGCTTCAAGCATTAATCAAATTATTAATAAATTATACTTAAAAGGAGTAAAAGTTTATACTAATCAAGAATTATCTGATATTCATACTTCTGGTCATGGTAAAATTGAAGATTTAAAATTTCTTTTACGTTTAGTTCAACCTGAATATTTTATGCCAATTCATGGTGAATATCGTATGTTAAAAAGTCATGCTGATATAGCTATTGATTGTGATGTAAAAAAAGAAAATATATTTATTTTAAAAAATGGTGATGTTCTATCAATTAAAGATGGTCAAGTCTTTAAGAATAAAAAAGTTACTGCTGGCGATGTATATGTTGATGGATCTCGTGTTGGTGAAATTGGAAATATTGTTATTAAAGATCGAAAATTAATGAGTAAAGATGGTATATTAATAGCAATAATTAATCTTAACCCAATCACAAAGAAACTACTTATCAAACCAAATGTAACAACTAGAGGCTTTGTCTTAGTTAATGAAAGTCAAGAATTGCTTCAAAAAGTAGAAAATAAAATTGAATCTATAATTAATTCTTACTTAGGCAAATCAGATTATAATTATGTGGATTTAAAAAATCAAATAATATTTGAATTAAATCCATTCATTAATGAATTAACTGGTCGAAGACCAATTATCTTACCAGTAATTATGGAAATAAAAGATATATAAAAAAAAACTGTATTAATTACAGTTTTTTTATTTGGCTTCTTCTTGAGCTCTTGTTTCTCTGATAACAGTTATTTTTATTGTTCCCGGATATTGTAATTCTTTTTCAATTCGATCTTTTATGTCTTTAGCCATTTTATAACTTGACATATCATCAACAGTTTCTGGTTTAACCATTACTCTAACTTCTCGACCTGCTTGCATTGCAAATGTTTTTTCAACACCAGCAAATGAATTACCAATTTCTTCTAATTTTTCTAAACGTTTAACATAGTTTTCTAAACTATCGTTTCTAGCACCTGGTCTAGCTGCAGAAAGTGTATCACCAATTTCTACTAAAGATGAAATAATACTTGTTGTTTCGTGATCATGATGATGTGATAATATTGAATTAATTACCACTTCGTCTTCATGATATCTCTTAGCTAAATCAGCACCAATTTCAACATGACTACCTTCAATTTCAAAATCAACAGCTTTACCAATATCATGTAATAATCCTGCTCTTTTAGCTAAAGTTGGATTTTCACCTAATTCGCTAGCCATAATACCTGCAAAATGTGCTACTTCTTTTGAATGTTGTAATGCATTTTGTCCATAACTATAGCGGAAATTTAATTTTCCAATTAAATTAACTATTTCTGGGGCAATTTTACTTAATCCTAATTCAGTAATTGTTTGATTACCGATTTCAGTTATTTTAGTATTCATATCCGCACACACTTTATCATATAATTCTTCAATGCGGGCTGGATGAATTCTTCCATCTTTTATCAAACCTTCAATAGTAATTTTAGCAATTTCTCTTCTCAATGGATCAAAACTTGATATTACTATTACTTCTGGTGTATCATCAATAATTAAATCAACACCGGTAACTGCTTCAATAGTTCTTATATTTCGACCTTCACGGCCAATTAATCTACCTTTCATTTCGTCGCTAGGCAAATTTATTACACTAACAGTTTGTTCACCAGTAACATCATTTGCATATCTTTGCATACTTTCAACTAATAAATTTTTTGATTTTTTATCAATTTCAAGTTTAGCTTCTGCTTCTTTATCTCTGATTAACTCAGCTATTTCTTTTACCATTTCGGTTTCGACTCGCTCAATAATCAAATCATGAGCTTTTTCTTTGGAAAATTTGGCAATGCCTTCTAATTTTTCCATTTCTTCTTTTAATAAATTGTCCATTTTAGCATTTTTTTCTTGGATTTCTTTTTGGAGACCATTAACATTTTCTTCTTTTTCATTTAATAAATTATCGCGTTTTTGCAATAATTCTTCACGCTTGTCTAAAGAGTTTTCTCTTTGAAGTAAACGTTCTTCACTTGCTTTTAACTCTTGTTTTTTTTCTTTTATTTCTTGATCAACAGATTGTTTCAACTTAAAAGATTCTTCTTTAATTTCTAAAAGCGAATCTCTTTTAGCTTTTTCAGTTTCAATTTTTGCTTCTTTAATTATTTTTTCGGCTTTATTTTCTACATTCTTATTTCTAAAATAAGCTAAGATATAATAAATGCCAATTCCAAATAGAATTCCAATTACCAAAGCTAAAATGGTATAAAGATTTAATATTTTCTCTACCACTTTACTTCCTCCAAATTATATTTTTATAGAAATTTTATTTTAATAAATGTCTATATTTTTATTATATAGTTTAATCAAAGTAAAAGCAAGAAATATTATTCCTTGCTTTTAACTGCTTTTTTAGTTTCTTTAGCTTCAGTAGTAGGTTTATTTGTTTTGCTTTTTGCAAAACCATAATGGTCTCTAACCTTTGCCGTAATTTCTGCAAATACTTCAGGATTATTTTTTAAATAAAGTTTGACATTTTCTTTACCTTGCCCAATTTTTTCACCATTATAAGAAAACCATGCACCACTTTTTTCAATAATATTTACATCACTTGCTAAATCAATTATTTCGCCTTCTTTTGAAACACCAACGCCATAAATTATATCTACAGAAGCTGATTTAAATGGTGGTGCAACTTTGTTTTTAACAACCTTTATATTTGTTCGATTACCGATAACATTTTCGCCTTCTTTTATTTGTTCAGCACGACGAATATCTAATCTAATTGTTGAATAAAATTTTAATGCTCGACCACCTGGTGTTGTTTCTGGATTACCAAATATTACGCCAACTTTTTCTCTTAATTGATTAATAAAAATTGCGGTTGTTTTGGTCTTACTAATCGTTCCAGAAAGTTTTCTTAAGGCTTGACTCATAAGTCTTGCTTGTAAACCAATGTGTGAATCACCCATTTCTCCCTCAATTTCTGCTTGTGGAACTAATGCTGCGACAGAGTCAATAATAATAATATTTATTGCTTCACTACGAACAAGAGCTTCACATATTTCTAAAGCTTGTTCACCAGTATCGGGTTGTGATAACAGTAAATCATTAATATTTATTCCTAACTTTTTACAATATATTGGATCTAGAGCATGTTCTGCATCTATGAATGCAGCCTTTCCTCCTGCTTTTTGTACTTCAGCAATTGCATGAAGAGCAATAGTTGTTTTCCCTGATGATTCTGGACCAAATATTTCAATTATTCTTCCTTTTGGATAACCACCAACACCTAGAGCAATATCTAAAGCAAGCGAACCACTTGATGTAGTTTCAACTTCTAAGTGATGATCTTCGCCAAGTTTCATTATGGCACCTTTACCAAATTGTTTTTCAATATCAGCCATTACTTGGTCTAATGTTTTATTTTCCTTCACGTTTTCCTCCTAAATTATTATCTAATAAAACAATTGTATAATTATTATTAATTATTGTCAAGTAAAAAATCAAACAAGTGTTTGGTAATGTATTTTTAAACAAAAATAAAAAAACTGCCAAGCAGTTTTCCTTTTTTATAGTATTTTTTTATAAAGTTTTAACTATTTATCATTCATAAAAGCATCACGATGATTAATAAAGTATTCGACTCCAGAATAAACTGATAATACAGTAGCAATTAATACTAATAAATCACCAATTGGAAAATTAAATAATATAAATGGTAAATTATTAAAAAATATAAATGAAACACCAGTCATCATACAAATAGTTTTTATTTTACCAGCAATACTCGCCGGCACAGCTTTTCCAGATTTGTTAGCTGCAATCATTTTTATGCTATCAACAATAATATCTCTTATAATTATTACTACTGGAACAACTATTGATATATTTCGATTATAAGCAAGAATTATTAAGACTCCATTTACTAACATTTTATCAGCAATTGCATCCATGGTTTTGCCAAAATCAGTAACCATTTTATTTTTTCTAGCTAAATAACCATCAACAAAGTCAGTAGCTGAAGCAACAATAAACAAGAATCCAGCAATTATATATTGTAAACTAATTTCATAATAACCTGAAACATTATATATTGGTATTTCGATCCCAATTTGATAAAAAGGGAAAATCAAAAATATTAATAAAAAGATTGATATAAATATTCTTGATACAGTAATTTTATTTGGTAAATTCATTTTTCTTCTCCTAATTCATTATAATAAATTTAATAATAATAAAGATTGTAAATATGATAAATAGAACGCCAACTACAATTCCCACATATTTCATAATCATTTTATTATCGATACGATTAATTGTATATGGCGAATAAATTCGATCTTCTTTTTTTTCCATTCTGTTTTTCTCGCGAATAGCTTTTTCAATTGGCTTTGTGGTAATTTTTGAAGTATATTCAAACATAAAGTTATTAAATTCATCAATTACCGCTTGAGAATTAATTCCCAAATATTTGGCATATTCCTTTATATAATCTTTTAATAAAGAAATATCTTTAAAACTGCCAATATTACCATCTTCAATATTTTTTAAGATAATTTCACTAATATTGACATCATTACTTGCCTCTTGTAAAGTTACACCAGAGCTTTCACGTGTTTCTTTTAGTAGTAATCCAATTTCATTCAAAAAAATTACTCTCGCTTTCTAATTAAAATAATATCATATAAGCCATGTTCTGTTCCTAATAAATTAGGCGACAAATATTTATCTACTCTTTCAAGTCTCTTACTTAGTTCAATTACCTTGTAAAAGTTCCCCTACCATAGTTTGGGTTTCTCACTCGCGGGGTTTACAACGTTCCACTCATAAAGTTTCCTTCATGACTCGTCTCTTTTGCACTTTTATATTTACTTTTGCCATTTAACAGGCAATTTCAAAGCCGTCAGTAAACTGCCAAAGGTTATTTTTTCCCTTTGCGCGAACACTACAATCATCTCAGATTGTGCGAGCATGGACTTTCCTCTACAAATTAACTTATTGCAGCATTTGTCCTGATATTATTCTTCTTTACCATAAACGATTTTTTCTAAATTAGAAATTCGTTTTAATAAATCAAGGTTATTTACACCACGATTTCCTTCAGTTTCATTTTTTGTTTCAAGTTGTTCTTGTAAGTATCTTATTTCTTTTTTCAATTTAACATTATCATCAGCTAATTCACGATTTTCTTTATCTTTTATTTTAATAATATTAACAAATTCACTGTAATCTCTAATGATCATATCTAAAAACTTATCTACTTCTTGAGGACGATAACCTCGAGCGTCAACTTTAAACTCTTTTTCAAGTATATCTTGTGGTGTTAAAAATAACTTTTCTGTATACACATTTATCACCCTTCTTACATAATCAATTTTAGCTGTTATTTATTTTTTTGTCAAGAAAATGGCATTTTTCATAAGTGGTAATATTGTATATTTTATTATATAATATTATTGGTGATAAAAAGATGAAATACCCAGATAAAAAGAAAGTTAGTTACTCAAAAAGTATTTCATATGCTAATCGTGGAATGGATTTAGAACGATTAATTGATTCATCCAATCAATATTATCTTGATATTAACCGGGCTGTCATATATAAAAAGCCAACACCAATTGGGATAAATAAAATGAAATATAATCCATCGCCAGTTATTGAAAGTGCTTTTTTTAAAGAACATTCAACTCTTGATTATAATGGTATATATAGAGCAAAATACATAGAATTTGATGCCAAAGAAAGTAAAAGTAAAACCGCTCTACCACTGAGTAATATTAAGTTGCATCAAATTGAACATCTTAAAAAAATTATTGAACATGGTGGTATTGGTTTTTTAATTGTGAAGTTAGCGGATGATGTTTATTTATTACCTGGTGAAAAATTAATTGAATTTATTAATGAAAATGAACGTAAATCAATCCCAATTAGTTATTTCCTATCAAACGGATATTTGATAAAATATACTTATAATCCAATAATAAATTATTTAGATATAATTGATGATATATATTTAGGAGGTATTTAAATGCCAAAGAAAAAAAACAAAGCTAAAAATAAGAAGATGGCGATTAAGCCAACAAAGAAAGCTACTACACCTATTAAGAAAAAAAACATTAAGAAAAAGAAGAAAAAGAAAAATCGTTTTCGAGGTAAAAAAAGACGTAATAATGTTATTATTACTCTAATGTCACTCTTGATATTTTTCTTTATTTCCATAATTGGTTTTGGTTTATTTGTTATATTTACTGCACCAGTATTTAATGAAAGAGAGTTTTATAATTCTGAATCAACAATTGTTTTAGATAAAGATGGTAATGAAATTGCCAAATTAGGAAGACAAAAAAGAGAATTAATATCTTATGAAGAATTACCACAAGTATTTATTGATGCCCTAATTGCAACTGAAGATTCAAGGTTCTTCCAACATAATGGCTTTGATATAGCCAGATTTTTTAAAGCTTCACTCGGACAATTATCTGGTAATTCTGGAGCCGGTGGTGGTTCAACTATTACAATGCAAATATCAAAAAATTATTTAACAAACAATGTTGCTACTGGAGTTGAAGGCTTAGTTCGTAAATTTACTGATATTTATTTATCAATATTTAAAATAGAAAAAGATTATACTAAACAAGAAATAATTGAATTCTATGTTAATAGGCCTTTCTTAGGTGCAGGTATTTATGGTGTTGAAGAAGCCGCACAAACATATTTTGGTAAATCTATTCGTGATGTATCACTGCCAGAAGCAGCAATGATTGCTGGTTTATTTCAAGCTCCAAATAGTTATAACCCATTCAAAAATCCAGCATCGACAGAAGCAAGAAAAGATACTGTTTTAAACTTAATGTATCGTCATGGTTATTTAAATAAAGATCAACGTGATTTAGCTCAAAAGATGGAAGTAAGCACTTTAATTCAAACTTATCAACAAGAAGCAAATAAATATATTTCTTTCATTGATACAGTTACTGAAGATGTTTTAAAGCAAACTGGTAAGGATCCATATAATATACCAATGATTATCTACTCTACTTTAGATCCAAAAGTACAAGATGTAGTTAATGATGTAAGTAATGGTAAAAAATATACATTTGTAAATGATGATGTTCAACTTGGCGTTGCTGTTACAAGTGTTAAAGATGGTTCAATCGTTGCAATAGGTGGTGGTAGAAACAAAGTTGGTGAAAGAACACTAAATTATGCTACACAAATAAAACGTCATCCAGGATCAACCGCCAAGCCTTATATGGTATATGGACCAGGATTTGAATTTGAAAAATGGTCAACAGCTACTCCGTTCTTTGATGAACCATGGTCTTATGCTACAGGCGCTAATTTAAGGAATGCTGATAATAATTATCGTGGAATGGTAACATTAAATTATGCCCTAGCAAAAAGTCGTAATATTCCGGCTATTCAAGGGTTTCAACAATTAAATAATAAAGATGTTGTTAAGTTTGCAAAATCATTAGGTGTAACTCTTCCAGTATTAGAAGATGGAACAACTTATGAATCAGCTGCAGTTGGCGGTTTTGATGGTGTCAGTCCACTAACCCAATCTGCTGCTTACGCAACATTTGCTCGTGGCGGAATATATATCGAACCTTATTCATTTAAAAAAGTTATTTTCCGTGA
>CAYOMH010000006.1:0-10795 GCA_964405055.1 uncultured Muribaculaceae bacterium
TGTTCTTCAGTTACTTTGGTATTAACTACACCAATTTTATTACTATCAGTAATTGGATAGTTTTTATATAAGGTGTTTTCACTTTCTTTAATATAACCGGCCTTAACAATTACTTCGTATTGATTTTTTATTCTTCTTTGGGAAACTATTTTATGAATATAATAATCATATTTTAATGTTGAAGAATTATTATAATTAACTGAATATTCATTTTTGACATTATCATAAACAAAATCACCATAACGATATTTAAATGATTGATGAGTAACCTTAATATCACCACCAAATAAATCTTTTAACGTATTTTCTAATTCTGATGCCGGAATTGTAACGGTAGATATTGGTGTTGATTTTCTAGTCGTTTGAAATATTACTGTAGCTGAACCTCTAAGTAGAGCTATATTATCAAAATTGACTAGTTCTAACTTTTCTTTTGAATATAAATAACCAAATAAATTTACTTTATCTTCTGAAAAAGATATAGATTGATTTGAATATATATTCAAAAATGTTCCTAAATATTCTTGAATTCTTGATAAATCAATTTTTATCAATTTATCACTTGAACTT
The DNA here is from genome assembly GCA_964405055.1 of uncultured Muribaculaceae bacterium. Taxonomy (GTDB): domain Bacteria; phylum Bacillota_I; class Bacilli_A; order RF39; family UBA660; genus JAAZHN01. Next base: position 571 of record CAYOMH010000006.1, read on the forward strand.
GAAGAGTCATCATCATTACTATTTTCTTCATCACTAGATGAAGAGATATCATCAATTGAGGAAATAGAACTTGATGGTTTTTCACTTGATTTTTTATCACTAGGTTTATCTATAGTTGGTTTACTTACCTTATCAACAACAATATAAAAACCCATTATTAAAACAACTACCGATAATATGATAGTAGCTATTTTATATTTTTTTATAGTCGAAAAATCATCATTAACACTGTAGTCATCATTCATAATTTCTTTCTCCTTTATCATTTATTAATAATTATATCATATCAATTTAAAAAAAATATACATAAATTATATGTTATAATTTAATTAATGATAGGAGACTAATTATGAAAAACAAATTACTAAAAAGTATACCAAATTTATTTACTGGTACCAGAATAATTTTAGTGATAATTGCATTTATTTTATTGTTAAATAATAGTTTTAACCAAGGAATAATTTTATTAATTATTGCTGCACTTACCGATTTTTTTGATGGCTTTTTGGCCAGAAAATTTAATGCAATAAGTATTTTAGGAGCAAAACTTGATCAATTATCCGATAAATTATTTGAAATATTAATATGTTTTGCTGCTGTAATATTAGGCAATCATTATTTATTGATAAATTTATTATTAGAATTGTTTTTCTCAATAGTTATAACCCATAAATCAAATAAAATAAAACATTGGGCCATTTCGTCAGTGCTTGGAAAAACTAAAACTGCTGTTTTATTTTTAATGATTATTTTTGGAATTATTGTTACAGAATATAAGTATTTAGAAATACCTTTTTTCATTGTTTGGTCAATCGGAACCATTTTTCAAATTTACACTAATTACGATAATTTAATCAAATTTAAAAATCGTTTAAATATTAATAATTCAGTCACAAAAAAGAAATAATTATTTTATTATTTTTAATAAATCTTCTTCACTCATAATAGCTATTTTTAATTCTTGCGCTTTTTCATATTTACTACCGGGATTATCACCAACAATAACGATGTCGGTATTTTTACTTACTGTATTACTTGTTTGACCACCGGAATCTTCAATTATTTTGGTAATTTCATTTCTAGTTAAATTATTTAATACTCCAGTAATAACTATTTTTTTATTATTAAATTCCGAATAATTATTATTACTTGTTGAAATATACTCCATATTGATACCTTTGATTTTTAATTTATTAATTAAATCAATATTCTCTTGATCATTAAAATAATTAACAATGTTATTAGCTAGAATAGGTCCAATATCATTAACATCTTTTAATTCATCAATCGAAGCATTAATTAAATTATCAATATGTTTATATTTATTGGCTAAAATTTTAGCATTCTTTTCACCAATTCCACTTATGCCAATAGCAAATATTAATTTTTCTAGCGAAGCTTTTTTACTTTCTTCAATTGAAGAAAGTAAATTATCAACACTTTTTGGACCAAAACCTTCTAATTCAATTAATTGATCCCTTTGGTTTTTTAATTCATAAATATCTTCATAAGATTGAATAATTTTGTAATTATAAAAATCTTCAATTATTTTTTCGCCCAAACCGGTTATATTTAAAGCATTACGACTTGCATAGTGAATTAACTTTTCAATGTTCCTTGCCGAGCATTCATTATTTGGACAAAACAAATCAATTTTGCTTTCACTTTGAATTAAAACCGTATGACAAATTGGGCATTTATCAATAAATACTATCTTTTTTTCTGTACCAGAACGACTTTCTAATTTTACTTTTATTACTTCTGGAATAACATCTCCAGCTTTTCTAATTAGTACTGTATCGCCTATCATTAAGTCTCTTTTATTAATAAAATCTTCATTATGAAGTGTTGCTTTTCTTATTGTACTCCCCATTAATTTAACTGGTTCTAAAACCGCATTTGGAGTAATTTGGCCAGTTCTTCCAACCGTAAAAATAACATCAATTAATTTTGTTTCAGCCTCTTCTGCTGGAAATTTATATGCGATTGCCCATTTCGGATATTTGTTTGTATATCCTAATATTTCTTGGCTACTAATTTGATCGACCTTTATAACAATACCATCTATTTCATATGGTAATTCATTTCTTTTTTCAGTCCATTTTTTTATATAAGATATTACTGCATCAATATTGTTACATTTCTCAATATAAGGATTAATATTGAATCCTAATTCTTGAATTTTTAATAAATTTTCATAGTGACTAGGCATTAAATAATTTGCCACATGATATAAAAAAACATCTAAATTTCTTTTTTTTGTTATTTTTGGATCAAGTTGTCTAATGCTTCCAGCAGCTGCATTTCTTGGATTTTGAAATAAAGGCAAATTTTCTAATTTTCTTTCTTTATTTAAATTATTAAAACTAGTTTTAGGCATATATATTTCCCCACGAACATCAATTGTTAATGGTTCTTTAAGATTTTTGGGAACATTATTAATGGTTAAAACATTTTCGGTAATGTCTTCACCTATTTTACCATCACCTCTAGTTGCAGCTGAAATTAATTTACCATTTTGATAAGTAATAGAGAAAGCAAGACCATCAATTTTTAATTCACATACATAATTATATTGAGATACTTCTTTTTTTACTCGTTCATCAAACAGGCGAAGATCTTCTTCATTAAAAGCGTTTGCTAAACTAAACATTCCTACTTTATGAACAATTTTATTTCTTTCTTCAATAATTTTACTACCAATATTTTGAGTTGGTGATGAAGGCATAATTAATTCGGGATATTTTTTTTCTAAAGCAATTAATTCAATTAGATAATTATCATATTGTTGATCAGTTAATGTTGGATTATCTTGAATATAATATTCATAGCTTGCTTGATTTAATAAATTAACTAAATATTCTATTCGTTCTTTCATTTTATACCTTCTTTATACTTTTGTGATTTTTTACTAATTTTTTGACTCCACTTTTAAAAGCAATGTTAGCAAATGTATCATCAACACTGATAATTGTCCCATATCCATAAGTAGAATGATTAATAATATCGCCTTTTTCCAAAAATATTTCATCTTCATAATACATTTGTTCAACATCTATTTTATTTTCAAAAATATTTTTTTCTTTAGCTTCAATTAAATTTTGTTCGATTTCATCAATAAATCTACTTGGAGAATTTGATTGTTCATTACCATAGAGAATTCTTCTTTTGGCATTAGTAATAATTACTCTTTCTTCAGCACGAGTAATTCCAACATAGCATAATCTTCTTTCTTCTTCTAACTCTTCTAAATCATTTATAGCATTATTGTTTGGAAATATTCCTTCTTCCATTCCGATTAAAAAAACAATTGGAAATTCTAAACCTTTTGCACTATGAAGAGTCATTAAAGTAACGGCTGGACCTTTTGTATCTTCATTTGCAATATCAGTTATTAAACTTATATTTTCTAAAAAATCATTTAAATTTATATTTCCGGTTTGTTCTTCAAAAGCAATACTTATACTCTTAAATTCATATAAGTTTTCAATTTTAATTGATGATTCTAAAGTTTTTTCATTTTCTAAATCTTTAATTAGTCCAGATTCAGTTAATACTTCATCAACCAACTCTGTTAATGATAATTCTTTACTTCTTTTTTGTAATTTTAGAATTAAGTTTTTAAAATCAATTTCTTTATCTGTACTAAGGGCATCAAACAATAAAATATTTTCATCTTTAGCATTCTTTTCTAGTTTTTCAATTGAAGTTAAACCAATACCTCTTTTAGGAACATTTATTACCCTTCTTAGACTAATTTCATCAGCTGGATTAGCAATTAAACGTAGATAAGCTATTAAGTCTTTAATTTCTTTACGATTATAGAAATAATAACTACCAAATACTTGATATGGAATATTTTTCTTTAATAAACCTTCTTCAACTAAACGACTTTGAGCATTTGCTCGATATAAAATAGCAATATCATCATAAGAAAATCCTTCTTTAAGTAAATTATCAATTTCTTCAATAATTAAAGTAATTTCATGATTACCATCATAACTTCTTAAATACTTGATTTTTAAGCCATCACCTTTATTACTCCATAAAGTTTTTTCTTTTCTTTTTTTATTATTCTTTATAACTGAATTAGCTGCTTTTAAAATAGTATTAGTACTTCGATAATTTTGTTCTAAAATTATTACTTTAGCATTTGGGTAATCTTTTTCGAAATTAAGAATATTCATATAATTTGCTTGTCTAAAAGCATAGATTGATTGATCTGAATCACCTACAACAAAAATATTTTCATGTTTACTTGCAAGAAGACGACTAAAACGATATTGAACCATATTTGTATCTTGATATTCATCAATTAAGATATATTGATATTTTTCTTGATATTTAGCTAATACATCTGGACTGTCGATTAATAAATTTGTTGGTAGTAGTAATAAATCATCAAAATCTACTGAATTATTTCTTTTAAGCATTTCTCGATATTGATAATAAATTTCAACAACTTTTTTTTCAATCGTAGTACTGAAATACTTTATTAGTTCATTATCATCTAACATTTCATTTTTAATAAAACTAATTCTATTTCTAACATAATTAGGATTAATTTGTTTAACATCAATGTTCATATCTTTCATTATTTTTTTAATTACTGAAAGAGCATCATCAGAATCAATGATTGAAAAATTTTGATTTAGTCCTAATGCTTGAGTATTTTCTCTCAATATTTTTACACCAAGTGAGTGAAATGTACTAATAAAAGCATTATGATCAGGTACTAACAAATCAACTCTTTTTTTCATTTCTTTCGCAGCTTTATTAGTAAATGTAATTGCTAAAATATGATATGATTCAATTCCTTGATCAATCAAATAAGCAATTCTATTTGTTAATACTTTTGTTTTTCCTGATCCGGCTCCAGCCATAACTAAACAAGGACCATCTAAATGCATGACCGCTTCTTTTTGTTCTGGATTAAGATTGTCTAAATAGTTCATTGTAACCTCCAGTTTATCTAATAAAATTATATCATGTTTAGAGGTTATTTTAAATTATTATTGCCAAAGATTATTTGGATATTTTCCTTCAGAAATATATTTTTTAATTGTATCTATTACTTCAACTTTATCATCTTGATATGTCATACCCAACCATTTAGCCGTTGTCTTTCGAACAAATACTTCTTTAGTTTGATCTTTTACACATTTTTGAACAACATCAGGAATTAGATATTCATTTTTTTCTAAATCTTTACAATTTTTTAAAAATTCTGTAAATCCCTTTTCTAAAATTGGAAAAATATCTGGTGTAAAACCAAACATATTCATTGAAACTAAAGAATTATCAGCTATGTTAAAAGATGGTCTACCATCTAATGGAGTTGCTAAAATATTGTCATTAACTCGTTCAATTATACATTCAATAATATTAACTAATTTTTCATTTTCAACATTACATACACCACGTTTAGTTGAACCATATAAACTTAATGTATTAGCGGCTTCATAACCAATACATGCCCAATTATTATTAATATTATTATTTAAAAATTCACTTACAGTTTTATAAGCATCATAGTCATAAAAATCATCAGCATTAATTACAGCAAAAGGTTCATTAATATGATTTTTAGCACTTAAAATTGCATGAGCTGTTCCCCAAGGTTTTTTTCTTCCTACAGGTAAATTAAATCCAGTTGGAATATCAGTTTGTTTTTGAAATACATATTCAACAGCAATTTTTCCTTCAATTCTTGAACCAATTGTTTCTTTAAAAATATCAAAGTTTTCTTCTTTAATTATGAAAACAACTTTTGTAAAACCAGTTTTAATTGCATCATAAATTGAATAATCAATTAAGAACTCACCATTTGGTCCAATTGGTTCTATTTGTTTTAGTCCGCCAAATCTACTGCCCATACCCGCTGCCATGATCAGTAAAGTTTTGTTCATTTCTTTTTCTCTCCTTATTCTTTAAAAAATACTTTGTACCAAATCAGAAAACAGTATATAGTCCATATCTTTTTGTAATTATCTTTTTTGCCTTGATATTGTTGTTCAAGTAAATTGTTTATTTTATCAATTACAAAATATTTTTTAGCTATCTCGCTATTAAATTCTAGTTTAATTATATCATATATGTCTTTTTCTTTCATCCATTCACGAAGTGGAACTGGAAATCCAAGTTTTTTCTTATTATATGCATCAGTCGGAATGTATCTTTTTGCTGCACTTCTTAATGCAACTTTTGTATTTTCTTTTGTTACTTTTGCTGAAAGTGGAATGGTTTTTGCAACATTAAATACTTCTACATCAGTAAAAGGAACTCTACCTTCAATTGAAGATGCCATTGTCATCTTATCTGCTTTTTGTAAAATATCTTTAATTAACCAGAAATTAATATCAATTGCTTGCATTTTAATTGCTTCGCTTTGATTTTTTACTTCTGCATATACATCCTTAGTAATTTCTTTATTTGGAACAATATTTTTTTTATTTAACAATATTTTCTTTCGTTCTTTTTCACTAAATATTTTTGTTACACCAATGTAATTATCTTCTAATTTTTGACCTCTTCTAATTAAAAAGTTTATTCCATATCTTTCAGGAAACAATCCCGCTATCACAGCAATTGCTTTTCTAATTGGATAAGGAATTTTATTATAAAAACCCCAATCAACTGATGAACGATAGTAGTTATAACCACCAAAAAATTCATCAGCACCTTCACCTGATAATACAACCTTTACTTCTTTACTTGCTAATTTTGAAACAAAATATAATGATACAGCTGCAGGATCCGCTATTGGTTCATCCATGTGATATATAATTTTTTCAATACTTGCAAAATATTCATCTTTAGTAATTTTATATGTTTGATTATTAATTCCTAATTTATCAGTTAAATCTTTTGCGTAATCAGATTCATTATATTTTTTTATATCATAATTAACCGTATAAGTTTTATCTGGTTTAGCTAGTGCAACTAAATATGATGAATCAACTCCACTACTTAAAAATGAGCCAACTTCAACATCACTTATCATATGTTTTTCAACACTATCTTTTATTACATCATCAATTTTATTAACTAATTCATCATAATTTTGTTCTTGTTCATTAAATTCTAAATTAAAATAACGTTTAATAGTTAATTTATTATTATGATATATAAAATATCTACCAGGTTCTAATTTGCTAACATTCTTGAAAAAAGTTTCAGTCCCTGGTGAGTAATTAAATGATAAATAAAGTGGTAATACTTTTTCATTAAATTCACATTGAAAATCTGGATGATCAAGAAAAGCTTTTATTTCTGAAGCAAACATAAATACTTTTTCTTTTTGATAAAAATATAATGGTTTTATTCCAAAATGATCTCGAGCTCCAAATAATTCATTCTTTTTTTGGTCATATATAACAAAAGCAAACATTCCTCTTAATTTATTAAGCATTTTTGCTCCATATGCTTGATACATAACCAATATTACTTCTGTGTCACTTTTAGTTTTAAATTTATAACCCTTTTTTTCTAAATCTTTTTTTAATTCTTTATAATTATATATTTCGCCATTGAAAACAATTACTAGATTTTTATCTGAACTAAACATTGGTTGGTTTCCAGTTTTTAAATCAATTATTGATAATCTTAAATGACCTAAGGCAAAATCATTATGAATATAAATTCCTTCACCATCTGGTCCACGATGTTTAATTCTTTTCATCATTTTTTTTAAATTTTCTTCTTTATTTTCCGATTTATTTACAAACCCAACTATTCCACACATTATTTACCTCCTATTAAACTATAGTAATCATTTTTTATAATTAACTTACTTAAATTAATTCGATTAGCAACTAAATTATTTATATCTCTTACATAGTTTTCATTAACTGTTTTACCTTCGTTTAGAGTAAAAGTATTACTTGTTGATAGGTATGTTCCTTGATTTGAAACCCAACTACGATTACCAAAAAAAACTAATCCTGGTTCACTACTTAAAATATCTTTACCAGAAAATAATCTTGAATCATAAGGTATATTAAATAAATTATATACCGTTGGAATAACATCTAATTGGCTAGCAACTTTAGAAATTTTCACTGTTGGAGTTTTACTGTTCCAAATAATTAAACTACTACGATTTATTTCGATTTTATCATCTCTTTTAGTTTCTGAAATTTCATTAATTTGATCAAGATTTAAATCATATGGATAATGATCAGCAACAATAACAATTACTGTATCATCTAATTGATTAGCTAAAGTCAAATCATTAATTAATTGTTCCATTGCTTTATCTAAATCAATTTGTGAAGCAAGGTAAGCTTTGACATTTCCTGAATAAGGTAAATTTTCTAATTGAGAACGGTATCTTTTATACATTACTCCGTATGTTTCGTAAGGAAAATGACCAGCATTAGTCATATAATAAGTTAAAAAAGGATTATCATTGTTTGTTAAATATCTATTAGTTGTAGCTTTTACCATATCATAATCACTTCTTGGCCATGGTGTACAATCAATTAATTTTTCCATCCCATTTCCACAACCAATATAATTATCAAATCCAAATATTTTTAAGTAATCATCTCTTCCTTGAAAATAATATTCACCATTATGGAAGGCATAAGTTTGATAATTTACATTTTCAAATACATTTGCAAGTCCATATGGAGTAGCAATTTTTGCTTTTTTCCAATGAGAATTTAATACCGTTTCGTTAGCAAATTGACTATTTAAAACTTGAAATTCTCCACCTAAAGTACTTAAATTTATTGGTGTATAAAAATTTTCAAATACAAAAGACTCATTTGCCATTTTATATAATGTTGGTGTTAATTCATTTGATAATGCAATTTCATTAAAACTTTCAGCAACAATAAATATTAAATTTTTACCAGCATACAAACCAGTATATTCATTTTTAAATGTTCCTGAATCATTTTTATAATATTCACTCATGTTTTTAATTTCTTCATTGTTAGTTTTAGAAATAATACTATCAAAATCAATATTTAAATTATTAGCTGTATAAATAGGATCTTTTATTACCGGCTTATCATCTGGTTTTTCTGGAACAATTATTTCTTCCTTAAACCCAAATATTATCCTTTTTAAATCTAAATTTGTTGAAACAATTACTCCCATTTTTTCATGAGTAAGAGCCATGTTATCAACTTTAAATAATAATTCATAACTCATTAATTTGTTTTTTGTTAATAATACGGTTAAATAAAATGAACCCAAAAAAGAGAAAGTTATAATACCCAATTTAATGAATTGAGATAAAGTTCGACGCTTAAAATTTATTTTGCTTCCTTGTAAAATTATAAATATAAAAGGTAATAGTAAGATAAGAATTGGAATTGTATTTGCAATAATTTTATCAATAAGTGAATCTTTAAAGCTTATTGCTTGGCCAGCAATGGCAAAATACATTAATGAAAAATTAACATTATATACATTAATAAATACGGAATTTATACAAAATAAAACACAAATAATAAAAATAACAATTGAAAATATTATCCGATTAGCTTTTGGTGGAAAAAATTTACCTATTAACGATAAAAAACACGCAACAAATAAAATAAATAGAATCGAAACTAAAGATTCAAAACTAAATAATTTCGTAAATCCATATGTTATTATTCTGTATGAAATTTCTAGAAATAACAAAGTAATAATATAGATACTTGTTAAATCTTTTTCTTTATTGTACATTAATTATCACCTAGTAAAATTATAGCAAAATGTCAAAAAAAAAGATATATTAAGTATTATCTTTATTTGCTTCTTCAGCAATATTTTTCAGTTTTTCAACTGATTTCATGTTATTAATATAATCTTTTTCGCTACTATAGTTTAAGGCAATACCAATTGTAATTGTATTTGCTAAAAAATATAACCAAATCATAACCATAACAATACTTGATAAACTACCATAAAAAATATCATAATTTGCCAAGTTATGAGCATAATATGTATAAATTTCAGTTACAATAACAAACATAGTTGTTGCAAAGATTGTTCCTTTATTTACAGTAAAACTTGGTATTTTTTTATCAGGGGCCATTGTATAAATGATTTTTAAAAAGATAAACACTATAAAAAAAGATAAAGGTAGGGAAAGATAAGAAAAAATTTGTTTAAACTGGGAAATATCTGGATAAGTGCTAGCAATTAAAGCAAAAATTTTGTTACCAAATACCGGTACTATAATTAAAAAAATCATTAAGGCAACAATAAATGTTGTCATAAATAC
>CAYOMH010000006.1:10895-18435 GCA_964405055.1 uncultured Muribaculaceae bacterium
GCCAGATGACCAGGTAATACTTTCATTTCTGGTTTCTTTATAATTCCAAATACTTCCTTAATTATTCTTCTAGTCCTTTTCAACATTATGGGCTCCAATAGATTTGTTTTTTCTCATATCTAATGTTGCTTCGTTAATTGCATCATCAACAAGTTTTAAGTCGTTTTCAATCATACTAAATCCAATAGAAGCACCAAATTCATATGGTAAATTATTAAATTCTTTATTTAATTTATAAATATAACTACTTACTTGTTTTTCATTATAATCAACTAAGTATACTAGGAATTCATTTCCATCAGTTCTAATTAACTCACTATTATCAAGTTGGGTTTTTATTAATATATCAGCAGCGGCTTTTATTTGTCGGTCGCCTTCTTCATAACCATAAGTATCATTAATAAATTTAATATTATTTAAATCAACAATGACTGCAGCTTGTGGATAAATATTATTTTGATCCCACTTTGATATGTTTTCATTTAAATAATTACGATTTTTAAGTGAAGTTAAAAGATCAATAAAACGCATTTTATCATCTTTTTTTATTCGATTAGATATTTTCACTCTCGTTGTATATCGATAAACTACAAGAGAAATAACAAGTCCAATCAGTAAAAGATATAAAATATATTTAAATATTGTGCTAACTAATGAATTACTATTTAAAAGTAAATTATATTCGTTTATTCCAATATATCTCATTGAATTATTATCAACACTTCTAACATAGTTATACAATAATTTATTGAATTTTTCATCAGCATTACTTCTAAAGCTTGCATCATAAATTTTAACCACATCACGATATTTTACAAATGATTTATTGAATTTATTATGATTATATTCATAATAAATTTCATCTAATATAATCACATTACCATCTTTTTTAGCTAAATTAAATATTTCTTTTTGATTATCATAAGTTTCAACTGTTGCAATAGCTAAATCATTAAAATAGCGATGTAAAACAGAATCTTTCAATATATGAACAGTTTTACCTTTTAATGATTCTAAGGAATTAATGATTGTATCATTTTCATTTTTAGTAATAATTACAAACGGAATATCAATTCCTGTATCAATTGATGCAAGTTGATTAGCCAAATTAATATTACTAAAATATAAATCAACTTTATTACTATTAATTGCTTTATTTAATGATTCATAATTATTATATTTTTTATATTTAAATTCTATTCCAGATATTCTTGAAAAATCAGTAACATATTTACCAATAATACCGCCATATATTTCACCAGACATTATCTCATATGGTTCATTTTCTACCAATCCATAATTATATACTTTACTAGTTATAGTATGCATATCTGCTTCAGAATAATCTAAACCTCTAATAAAAACTTTTAATAAATTTTTATCGTATGATAATGAAAAATTATCTTTTTTCCAAATTTGATAATATTTTTTTAAAATACTATTTAATGGAGAATCATCAGTAAAACCAAGATAGTAGAATTGATTTATATCGCTTAAATGATAATTAATATGGTAATTGTTTTTTAGGATAATATCTAAAGTTTGATTTAGTGGAACAATAATATAATCAAGAGAATTTAAACCAGAAAATAGCAAATCTAAATTATTAAATTGTTCAAAAGTTATTTGATTATGACTTAAATAATAACTGACATATGATAAGTCAGTGTTTAAAACACCAATTTTTCGATTGTTTAAGTTATTAATATTATTTATTATTGTTGAATTCTTACCCACAACTACATAATGATCTTTATAAAATATTTCGTCTTCTGGTGACACAGTATTACTTAATTTAAAAGCAACTCCTGGTGTTATAGCACCATAATCATATGTAATTAGATTAATATCTAAATTATATTCTGATTGAAAATCTTTAATGTAATCAAAAAATATTCCTTCACCGTTATAACCAAAAGTATTAGCATTATTTATTATTCTAATATCGACTAATCTTTTTTCATTATCTCGTAACCATTTTTTTTCTTGAGCAGTTAATTTATTATTATCTTTTAGTAATGAAAAAATTCCTAATGCAATTAAAATAAATCCAACTAATGTTAGTGCAATAATTTTTTTTCGTTTTATTATCATGATTTACCTCACTATTAATATTTTGTCCAAACAACATTTGCCGAATTAGAATTCTTAGCACCAATAATTGGAAATGTTTCGGCAGCATCTTTGTTTTCTTTTTCAACAATAAATTGAAAATCATAAAATTTCTTTTCTTCTTCTGAATATAAGTTTAACAATTTTAAAGATGCATTAACACCATCACTACTTACACCTTCAGCTTTTAAATAAAAAGTTGTATATATTATTTTTCCTTCAACATTAGTTTCAACACGATCAATATTATTTTCCTTAATTAATGTTGATTTTATTTCTTCTAATTTGTTTTTACTTATTTTTACAGTGTTTATTCCACTTAAACGATCACCATATTTATCAGTACCTTGGCCTTTAAAAAAATAAATAATTAAAAATGAAACAATTACTAATAAACAAGATGCAGCAACAATCATCAATATAGAAAAAACACGATTTTCTTTATAAAAACTTTTCATTATTCACCTCTTAAGTAAGATAATTATACAATAAATATTTTTTATTAGCAATTTTTAAGAATAGTTACAATTCTTTATTTATATCTTTATCTTTGTTTTCTACTTCTGACAAATTATGTTTAGCCATTAATTGTTCTTTTAATACAGATAAATCTTTTTTTTCTACATCGTTATTATTCTGATTAATTATTTGTTCAGTTCGCTTGTTTAAATCTAAAGCCTTTGCTACTTTTATGACATCAAAGATAATAATAGCTAAAGCTGGTATTAGAACAAATATTATCCAACCTAAATTATTTGTTACTATCATTTGAATTCTTCCCAATTGAGGAAATTTCATTATTACTTTTCCAATTACCTGTGATTCAAATACTTCTTTTGAATCTTCTTGACTATTATTATCACCTTTTGTTCGAAAATAATAACCATCAGATTTTTTAATTGATTCTGTTACTCGGTGCGTAATTATCATTCCTGGATGGGCCGGATCTTCAGATGTATATGTAATAACATCACCTACTTTAATGGTTGAAAAGTTTTTTACTTTTTGATCAAATACAACATCATATACTTTTATTTGAGGTTCCATACTACCACTAATAATAGTATACATTGATATTTCTGGTGTATATTTTTGACCTTTGTTATTATAAATTTTGGATTCAATAAAATAGTATATTAAAAATACAGCTATTATCGAAAATAGAGTAAAAATTGCCCAAGAAATAATTTTTAAAATATAAACAAATATATTTTTCTTTTTATTGAACCCATTAATTGAACCCATAATTATTCTCCTTATAATAAAAAATTGTATCACAAATGTTCATATTCAGCAATTAATATGAATTATTAATGTAAATAAATATGCGTGTATTTTAGAAATAAATATGATAATATAATCATATGAATAAAATTAAAAAAAGGTATATTTATTTATTAGCATTTTTAATTCCAATTGGAATATTTTTTATTGTTTCACTGATTAGTGGTTATGTTCCTTTTTTTGATGAAGTATACCAAATATTTGATGCTAGACACCAATATCCTGGTTTTTTTATTGAATTAAAAAGTCGTCTTGCTAGCGATAGTATTTTTTATTCATTAAATGGTGGTTTGGGATTTAATTTTCTTGGAACAATAACCTATTATTTGATGAGTCCATTGAATTTATTACTACCATTATTTAATGCTGAATCATTAACATATTTTTATTTAGTAGTTATATACCTACATTTTGGTTTAGCTGGCTTAACCATGTCAATATATTTAAATAATCAAGAAGAACGTGAACCAATTTGGGTAATTGTATTTAGTGTTGTATTTGCTTTAATGGGATATTTAAGTTGTTATTATTATAACTATATGTGGATTAGTTCAATTGTAATGTTACCATTAATAATGTTAGGAATTGATAAAATTGTTGATGGAAAAAAATGTTATTTTTATATCATATCATTAGCCCTTGGAATTATATTTAATTATTATATTGGCGTCATGTTATGTATTTTTTCGATTATTTACTTTTTATATAAACTGTTGACCAAAGAAAATGTTAATTATAAAAAAGTTATTATCAATTTTATAATAAGCTCAATTTGTTCGGGTTTATTATCAGCCTTTGTCCTGATTCCAACATTTTTTGCCTTGATTATTGGTAAAGCTAAAATATATGGTTCTTCTTGGATAAAATATTTTGAATTTAATATTAATAATTTAGCGATTTTTTATAAACTTACTCCGGCGTCTTTTCAAACTACTGAACAAGCTTTTGGTCCGGCTATGGTTTATACTACTATTTATGCAGTTATTGCAGTTATTATGTTTTTTTATAATAAAGGATTTAGAAAAAAAGAAAAAATTATTGTTGCTTGTATACTTGCCTTCTTCTATTTTTCCTTCTCATATAATTTATTAGATTATGGGTGGCAATTATTTCAAAAACCTATCTGGTGGCAAAGTAGATACTCTTTTACTTTCAGTACATTTTTAATAATTATTGCTTTTAAAAGTACATTAAAGATGGATCAAATAAATATTGATGTAAAAAAGAAACTTAGATTAATATTAATTTCAATTATTATTGTTGTTGCTTCAGCATTTTATTCATTTATGTTTATTTCGAATTATTCTCACCAAACTGCAACTACCTTTTTTATAATTATCTCTTGTATATTAATTTGTTATTATGTTTTACTATATGGAAACAAATCATTAAAGTTGTTTTTCATTACTTTAATTGGCTTAGAATTATCATTAAATTTATTTAATAATTTAAATAAAAATGATTTTAATAATAGTGCCAAAGATATTAAAAATAAAATTAGCGAATATCAAAATCCATTAAATCATATAAAAGCAATTGATGATAGTTTTTATCGTTTAGAATTTATGGATTTAAATACCACAAATGATGGCATGTTATTTGATTACCATGGTATAAATTATTTTAATTCCAGTCGAAATCAAAATGCAATTGATTTTTTAGAGTATAAACTTGGTGTGAATGTTGATAGTGGTTGTGGGGTTAAATTAAAAGACTATAATCCTGCTCTAATGTCATTATTAAATATTAAATATTTAATTGGTGAAATTGATTATTATGATAAATTAATTGATAATTTTGATAAATCAATTTATCAAAATAAATATCCTTTATCTCTTGGATTTATGGTTAATGACAAAGTTTTAGACACTAAATTATATAATTCAGGATTAGAAGTAAGTATTGATTCTATTTATAACTCTTTTTTAAATCAAGATGAATCATTCTTTAAATTTATTGATCGATTAAGTTATATTAACGAATTTGATAATGTTGAAAAAATTAGCTTAACATTTGGTACCAACTACAAAGTAATCGATAAAAATTTACCTGGATTTGTTACTATGAATTATTTAAGTGATAGTAATTATTTGTTATATGGTGAAGATTTATTTAAAGATTCTTCAATAATATCAATTAATAATGTTAGATATAATATGAATATTGGAAAATTTATTCATTTAAAAAAAGGTGACAAACTTAAAGTAACTTATACAGCTACTGAAGGAAATATGGTTAGTGATTCAGATTTTAAATTTGATTTATTCGATCTAAATTTATATGAAAAAAATATAAAAAAGCTAAGTACAAATTTATGGGATGTAAAAGAAAATGATGGTCATCTAGTAAGTGGATCAATTGTTAGTACGAAAGAAAAAAATATATTTTTTACATCAATTCCTTATGAAGAAGGTTTTGAAATAACTGTTGATGGTAAAAAAGTAAAACCAATAAAAGTATTTGATACTTTCGTTGGTCTTGAATTAACCGAAGGCACAAATTTTATTACTGTTGATTATTTTCCAAAGGGATTAAATATTGGTTTAATAGTAAGTTCTGGAACATTGATTATATTTGTAGGTTATTATATAATTAAAAGAAAGAAAGTAGGTCAATCATGAAATTAAGTATTGTTATTCCTTGCCATAATGAGGAAAAAAATATTGAAAAATTATATGAATTGATAAAAAAAGAACTAGAGAAAATTAATTTTGAATTAATATTTATTAATGATGGTAGTTCGGATAAAACATTTGAAAAAATTAAAGATTTATCTAAAGATAATCCAATAATTAAAGGCATAAGTTTTAGTCGTAACTTTGGAAAAGAAGCCGCTATTTATGCTGGAATAAGTCATAGCTCTGGTGATTATACTTGCATTTTAGATGCTGACTTACAACAACATCCAAAATATGTATTAGAAATGGTTAATTATTTAGATAAAAATGAAAATATTGATCAAGTAATTATGATAAATAAAAATCGGAAAGATTCTTGGTTAAGAAAAAAATTAACAAAATGGTTTTATCGAATAATAAATTCTTCTAGTTCAACAAATTTTATTGAAAATGCTAGTGATTTTCGAACATTTAGAAAAAATGTGAAAGATTCAATCTTACAATTGAATGAAGTAAATCGATTTTCTAAAGGTTTATTTTCTTGGGTAGGATTTGAAAGTGTTTGTTTACCTTATAATGTTAGTCAAAGAAATTCTGGTAAATCATCATTCACTTATAAAAAATTATTTTCATATGCTTTTGATGCCATAATTAACTATAGTGTTGAACCAATAAAATATATAACAAGATTTGGTTTAATTATTTCATCAGGTTCATTTATTTACGCATTAGGAGTAATTATTAAAAAGATTTTTGTTCCTACTACATTAGGTGGTTATTCATCTACAATTGTATTAATATTATTCTTTGGTGGAGCAAATATACTATGTATTGGTTTAATTGGTGAGTATTTAAGTAGAAACTATTTTGAAACTAAAAAAAGACCAATTTATTTAATTAAAAATAAAATTGGTTTTGATGATGATAATATATTATAAAAAAAGACCTTAAGGTCTTTTTATTTTGGTTCATCAATAATATTGGTTAATGTTGCTTGACCATCTTTTAAAACATCTGATTCATCTTTTTTATCTAGGATATCACCAAGTTTCATTTTAGCTGAAGTTAATGCAGCTAAATCAGTTTCTGGTGTATTACTATTTATTTTCATCTTTCTTTCTTTGTTACGATTATTTTCAATAATTAAACCAGCAAAAGCAAAACCAAAAATAATAGCGATTGTTAAAAATAAACTGTAATTTTTTATAAGAAAATTAATCATTTTTACTTCCTTTCTTTATTCAAAATTAATGCTCCCTTTTGTTGGATAAATTTGAATAAAAGTATTACCATCATTAACAATTAATTCTTTTCCATCTTCTGTTTCATATTTTGTTTGTTCTTGACGACTTTTTTTAGTCCACTTTATTTTTGTGGCAATACCATTTGAAAAATAATAACCGGTTCCACTTCCAATATTTTCTATTTCTTGACGATCTTTGTCTTGGTTATCAGCTAAATCATGATTATTAACTGCATAAGCAATAATATTTTTAAATGTATATTGTTTTTTTGTTAAATAATCA
>CAYOMH010000006.1:18535-21732 GCA_964405055.1 uncultured Muribaculaceae bacterium
GTATGTTCTGAAGAAACATTTAAAGATTTATCACGAAATGACCAAGTGTCAGACATACTATTACCACTAATTTCAGCTAAATTAAGTTTCTTTATATCAATTTCTGCTTGTGGGCTTTGTCCCCAATGAACATATATTGCATCATTTTCTAAAGCATAATCTAAATAATAATGACGTGCACTTCTGACTGAACCAATTCTAACTGAAGATGCATCTTTAAATAAACCCATCATTCTAGATATTCCGCCTTCAACAATTAATTCATAAACAATATATGCATCTTGTAACCCAGCTTGATATGGTCTTGCTACATTAATATTATTAATCATTATTGCATAAGGTCTAGAATCAGAATTTACATCAATTATTTTTAATCTTTTTACAGGTTGTACTGAACTAGAAGATTCTTCATCCTTACTTTCTGATTCATTACTATTTTTGTTAGCTGTTAATGCATAATATACACCACCGGCTAAAATTATTAAAATTAATAAAGTTGTTAATATTTTTTTCATTTTATTCTCCTACTATTTAATAATAACATAAAAATTATATTTTATATTGATTATTTTTTTTATTTACAAACATATAAGTGTTAAATAAATCATCATAAAATTTATAATCATGATAATAAGAAAAGAATACTTTTAGTGATAAATAAGTTACATCAACATTTGCTAAACCCGGTATTAAATCAAGTAACATATTTTCAGCTTTTGTTTCAGAATTATTTAAACTATATTCATCAACTATATATCTTATTTTTTCAAAAGTATCATCATTCATTAGAGCTGAGTAAATAACTTGATCTGATTTTAAATCAAGTAATTTACTTCGAATATACTCTCTAGTTTGATTAATATTTACGTTATTTTGACTAGCTCGATTGATCATAAAAACTGGTATTAATCCATCATTAATAACTGAATTTGCACTTTCATTTATTAGGCAAATAACATTATCTTGATGAGAACCAAACATCTGTGATAAACGGTATGCAGAATAACTATTAATAATACTTTGATTAAATAGTGATTGATAATGATTATCAGTTTGATTAATTAAAATATTATGAGTTGCACAATTCATTCGATCAGATTTATCTTCTTTGTCAATTTTAATAGTTGTATAAAAACTATCAATATTTACTTTTTCAAACGAATATTCAGTGTTTCTAACAATCATCTTGATTATTTCATCTGAATAACCCATAAATATTTGACTATATTCATAATAATTAAGATTGTTTTTTTCATAAGAATTAATTATTACCAATAATTGCCTTAATACATCAAATGATGGCTCTAACTTAATTAATTTATTTATTTCTTCAACCAATTTCTTGTTGGCAAATGGATTTTGGTTACATTTAGTAATTATTTCTCTGGCATTTTCAATAATGTTGTTTTTATACAATAAAATATTAGTTGTATCACCATTATTTTTTATTTCCTGATAATTTTTTTCTAATATATTTAAACGAGTTTCAGCAATTGTTTCTGTAATAACTGGCATTGTGTTTAATACACTATCAAGTTTTATTTCATCAGCAATTTTATCTAATTCTGCAATATTTTTAGCTGATTTTATCCGACTAACAGTTATATTAATTATTTTCATTTGTTCTTTATCTTCAGCAACACCATTAAAATGAGCATTGATTTCCATTATTAAACTGTTTATTATTTCCATATATTTTGGATTTTGTTGGTCATTATAAAAATCTATTTTTAATTTCGTTAATTCATCTAAATACTTCTTATAGTGTTCAATATCATATAATTCTAATTCTTGAATTTGTTTAGTTATATTGGTTAATTTATCAAATAGTTCTTGAATTTGATCTTTACTATTTGGATTAGTAATCACTTCTGTTTTATTTTCATCTAATTTTTGTGAACCATTTTTAAATGCTTCTTTACTAACAATTCTTAATAATTCCATTATTTTTATTAGATTATTTGGGTCACTAAATGATCCGAATAAAATAGCAAGCTCTAATTCTTCTTTAATTTTTAAAAGTGGCGGTGTTAAATTAGAACTTTGAATAAAATTGTAAGCATCAAAAATAATGTATTGACTAAACATCATAATAGTATCAACATTAAATAATTGACTATTTACTATTCTATTTAAGTAATATCCTTCTTTAATCAATTCATATTTTGTTTTATTTATTTTTTCATTTAGATAATTATTATTCACTAAAAAATCATATTTAGCGAAAGATTTTTGTAAATTATCTAAACTATTTATTAATTCAATTACTTTGGTTGGATTACTTTTTACACTAATTAAAAGATTATTACAATTATCATCTGTTTCTTTAATAAATAATTTTGTTAATGCTTCATTACCAGCTTTAGTCATATAATTTTCTAATTCATATCGCATGTTAACTGAAGAGTTAATTATATCTGTTTTAACACTGTAAATTTTTTTTGACTCATTATCCAACAATGCTTGACGAATTCGCTTTATTTCTTTATCCAGTTTTTTATACATTTCAGGATTAATAAAAAGTATTTTATATAATTCAATATTGTCTGCTAAAGTATTTATATCAACTAAAATATCTGCCATAGCAGATGGATTTTCTTCTTCATTTATTATTCTTTTCATTTCATTAAATAGTCCCATATTATTTTCCTTTACAATAAATAATTATACCTTAATTTGTGATAATTAACAATTGATTACTTAAATATTTTAAGCAATTCATTCCTTATTTCTTCTTTAGTAAATGGTTTTGATATATAACTAGTAAATCCACTAGCAAGATATTTTTCTTTTGATCCTGATATTGCATCGGCAGTTAAAGCAATTACTGGAGTATTATAACCAGTTATTTTTTTTAATTCTGCTAATACTTCATTTCCACCCATATGTGGCATCATTATATCCATTAAAATAATGTCATATTTATTACCAGCTTTTATCTTATTTAAACATTCTTCACCACTTGTTACACTATCAATATTTAGTTTAAAATCTTTTAATGCCACATTAGCTACTTTAATATTTAATAAATTATCATCAACAATTAAAACTTTTTTACCAAATAATTTTTCATTATCTTGAACTTCATTTTTTCTTATTTCAAGTGTAGATAGTATTTGATTCTCAGTTAACGGTTTTGTCATAACTGCAATTTTTTGGGGTATTTGAACCATAAATATTGAACCATTACCATATTG
>CAYOMH010000007.1:0-2069 GCA_964405055.1 uncultured Muribaculaceae bacterium
CGGTCAGGGTTTCCCCCATTGCCGAATATTCCTAACTGCTGTCTCCCGTAGGAGTCTGGGCCGTGTCTCAGTCCCAGTGTGGCCGATTAACCTCTCAGTTCGGCTATGCATCATCGCCTTGGTGGGCTATTATCTCACCAACTAGCTAATGCACCGCAGGCCCATCTCTAAGCGAAGCTTTAAGGGCTTCTTTGATAAATTATCACATTTGGTATTAGCAATCATTTCTAACTGTTATCCCAAACTTAGAGGCAGGTAACCCACGTGTTACTCACCCGTTTGCCACTAGGGAATTCTGGATCATCTCATTGTGCAAGCACTCAAAGATTCATCAGGTTCCCTCGTTCGACTTGCATGTCTTAGGCATGCCGCCAGCGTTCATCCTGAGCCAGGATCAAACTCTCAAAATAAAATATTTTAGAATTTAATCAAAGCTACTTATAAAAATTGACATTTTACTTAGTTTTCAAAGATCATTTTGCACATTCTTTTCCTGTGCATTGTTAATATAACAAATAGCCATTTTTTTGTCAACAATTATTTAGCTAATTTTGCACTTTTATTCATTTTAATTCGTTTTTTGATAAAAAACATGTGAAATATAGCTTTTTTTGTCTTATAAATTATTAATTTGTTTATATATATTATAGTAATTATTTATCGTTTCTTTGTTAAATGGAAAATCATTATTAATTTTTTTCTTAATTAAGTCATTTAATTCCTTTATTAATATTTCATCCAATTCATTAGAATAGCCCATAATACTTTTATGATATTCATATTCATTCTGATCTAGTATTTTATAACCACCATCTGGAAACACTCTTAAATCTAAATCATAATCAATATATTTTATTATGTTTTCATCAATTAAAAATGGTGAAGCAATATTGCAATAATAAAATAGACCTCTAGTTTTTAATTGGCCAATTATATTATACCATTTGTCTTTATAGAAAAACATTATCGCTGGTTCCTTTGTTTTATGTGAACGGCCATCACTTTCTGTAACTCTTGTTTTTAAATTCCCACAGATTAACATATTTTCATTAACTTCAATAACTGTTGCCTCATCCCAAGCACGATGAATTTTTCCATTATGTTTATAACAATGAATTTTTAATTTATCACCTTTTTTTAATTCTGTCATTTTGTAACTCATTTCTAAAATCATTATATCAAAATAATCATTTATTAACAAAAAAATAAGTGATTATCACTTATTTTATAATTACTTCTAATCCTTTTTGTAATTGATTATCGTTAGCATCGTTAGGATTAGCAAAATATTTTTCGTCTAAATTTATAGATATATCAGGAATCAAACCAATTCCTTCAATGTTTTGATCATTTGGTAAAAACCACTCACCAGTTGTATATTTTATTACTCCACCAGTTGACACAGAATCGGTTTGTTGCATTTTCCCTTTTCCATATGTTGTTGTTCCAACCAAAAGAGCTCCATAACTATATTTTAAAGCCCCAGCTAATATTTCTGAAGCAGACGCCGTGTTTTGATCGACTAATATAACTATTTTAAAATCAGTTTTATCATCAGTTAAATCTTTAACCGTTCCCGAATCCTCTTTAGTTTTAATTGAATAAATTATTTGATCCTTAGTTAAAAATTGTTGAGCAATATCAGTTACACTATCAAGATAACCACCGGTATTAGACCTTAAATCAATAATTAATTTTGATATATCTTGATTTTTTAATTCGGCAATTCCTGTTTTAACTTGTTCGGAAGTTATTGAAGCAAACGTACTAATTTGCATATAACCAATTTTATTTCTTCGGTAATTTATAACACGAGTTATCGCTGTTGGAATAATTACATTTTCTCTAGTAAGAGATACTTCAATTTCTTCATCGCCTCTTTTTAATAAAATTTTTGATGTATCTTCATTTCCGTATTTAATCTGTTTGGAAATATCATTTAAATTTTTTCCTGCAACAGAAACGTCATTAATCTTTAAAAATATATCTCCTACTAATACTCCGGCTTTTTCTGCTGGAGTATTTGCAAATACTTCATAAACATAAACTTCGTTATTTGCATTATCGCC
>CAYOMH010000007.1:2169-5962 GCA_964405055.1 uncultured Muribaculaceae bacterium
ATAGCTAAAACATAATATTTTTTTGCACTTTGATTTAATAATTCACTTAATAATATTAAACTATAATCAATTGTGATTTCTGAACTACTTTGTGAATCATCTTTATCTTTCTTAATTAATACATCCGTTAAATAATAAACTCCACCAGTTATTAAGATCATCACAATAAATATAATTATTAATTGTTTAAATTTAATATCATCATTTGTTGATTCTTTTACTTTAATTACTTTTTTTATTTTATTTGCCATTCTTATCACCTATTCATTATTATATAATATTTTTTTCATTTTAACTAGAATTACTCAACAATATTTAAATTATTACTTTTAATATAATCTATAAAGGATATTTTGAACTTTTCTAAATCTTCGCTTGTAAGTGTTCTTTCAAATGATCCAACCTTAAATCTAAATGTTAATCTTTTTTCATATTCATTATTAAATATATCAACAAATGTTGTTTCCATTAACAATTCGCTTATATATTCATCAACAATTTCTTTAACTTGATTAAATGAATAATTTTTAGGGGTAATGATTGTATAGTCTAATTCAACAATTGGATATTTACTTTGTCTTTCATATAGATTTATTTCTTTATCAAGATTTAAGAATAAATCAAAATCTATTGATATATATATAATACCCTTTTTTTTCAAATAACTATTTTTAAGTATATTAATTGATCCAAATAATTGTTCATTAACAAATATTCCAAGTGAAGACGAATCATAAAAATAGTTTTCTGGTTTTATCATTACATAATTAACATTAATATTCTTTAATGCCGAAAAAATATTAGTAATTATTTCTTTGCCAAAAAAATAATTTTTTTCTATGTTTTTTTCGTCATCCATAAGCATTATTGATAACATGTTTTTATTTTCATTATTATGCATAACTGTCCCAATTTCAAATATACCAATTGCTTTTGTTTTCTTATAATTGTTTATTAATACTTCAAATAAAGAACCTAACATATCATTTCTAATAATATTATCTTCTGTTTTATTTAATACTTTTACATTTTCTGTTTGAATGTTTAATTTATTAATGATAGCCGTTTTTTCCCAAAGATATGTATGAGCTTCATTTAAATTATATTTGGTTGCTAATAAATTTTTAACTTCGTAACCTTGTTGATAACTCTTTTCTTCACCATTAATTCCCAAAGTAACATGTAATGGTTTAGCCTCAATATTATCATAACCATATATTCTTGCTATTTCTTCAATTAAATCTTCTTCAATTGTTATATCCTTTGTTGAACGATATGATGGTACCGCAACATCAATATGGCTATCATAAATTGTTGTTTTAAAATCAAGACTATTTAATATATTTGTAATTCTTTCATCAGTTAATTCAACACCTAAATATAAATTTAATTTTGCTTTTGTTAATTTGATTACTAAATTTTCTTCATTATTATGATATATATCTGTTAAATTTGATGCAATTTCAATATTTGAATCAATAGAGTTTAATAAATAAATATATCGTTTAATAACTGTATTACACATTTTAGGATCTAATGATTTTTCGAATCTAGAACTAGCTTCGGTTCTTAAATTCAATGCACTTGCAGTTTTTCTAACACTTGTTGCATCAAAGACAGCGCTTTCTAAAATAATTGAATTAGTATTTTCAACTACTTCACTATCTTTTCCTCCCATTACCCCAGCAATAGCGTAATATTCGTTATTGCTTTTTATCATTAAAATATCTTTATTTAATATTCTTTTTTCACCATCTAAAGTAGTAAATTCATCACCATCTTTAGCAAGATCAACTTCAATATTATTTACCTTAGATGAATCAAATGCATGAGTAGGCATTCCTAATTCAAGCATAATATAATTAGTTAAATCAACTAATAAAGATAAACTTCTCATTCCAACATAAGTTAGGAATGTTTGAATTTCATATGGGGTTTTAGTTATATTTATATTGTTAATTTTTATACCATTATATCGTAAACATAAATCACTAGAAACTTTGATATCAAGATCTTGTTTATTGTTTTCTATAGTAAATAATTCTAGCGGCTTTAATTCATTATTTGTAATTGCTGCCACTTCTCTAGCAATACCATAATGCCCCCATAAATCAGGACGATTAGTCAAAGATTTATTATCAATTTCAATGATTATATCATCAATAGGAATGTATTCTTTAATATTTCGACCAACTATATAATCATCAGGAAGTTCTATTATTCCACTATGATCATTACCAATTTGTAATTCTTCTGATGATAACAACATACCAGATGATTTAAAATTAGCTATAACCTTTTCCTCAATAGTAATGCCTTGAACTTGACCACCAACATTTACTAAAGCTACTTTTAAATTTTTTCTTACATTAGGCGCACCACATAATATATCAATAATCTTTTGACCATTGTCAACTTTTAATAAATTATATTTAGGATTAGTTGGATGTTTTTCACATTCAACAATTTGACCAACAACAATATTTTTAAAACCTTCACCTTTTATTTCAATTGATTCTACTTCGGCAACTTTAACAGTGAATATTTCCCAAATTGAAATCCAATCAATATTTTCGGAATTATTAATATGTTGTTTTAACTTATTACAAGATATCTTCATCAATATCACCTACCTTACATTAAACTTTTCTAGTTTACTTATATCACCAGAATTTAATATTCTGATATCATCAATTTTATATTTCATCATAGCTAAACGAGTAAGTCCTAAGCCAAACGCAAAGCCATTATATTCATCAGGATTAATTCCACTTATTCTTAATACATTTGGATGAACCATGCCACCTGGACAAAGCTCAATCCAACCACTTCCCTTACATGTTGGGCAACCTTGACCTTCACAAATTAAGCAACTGCAATCTAGTTCAAATCCTGGTTCAACAAATGGGAAAAATCCAGGTCTAAGTCTTACTTTTACTTCTCTTTTAAATATTTTTGATAATAGTTCTCTCATAATATAAATAAAATTGCCAATTGAAACATCTTTATCAATTACCATACCTTCAAGTTGAAAAAAGGTATTATCATGTGAATTATCAATGTTTTCATTTCGAAAACATCTACCTGGAGCACATATTCTTAATGGTACGCCATATTTTTCTATTCCTCTAATTTGATTAGTTGATGTATGAGTTCTTAATAATAAAGAATTATTTAAATAAAATGTATCATGCATATCTCTAGCTGGATGATTAGATGGAATATTTAATGCTTCAAAATTATAAAATTCATTTTCTATTTCTGGACCATTAAAAATAATAAAACCCATTTGCATCAAAATATCAGTTACTTCTTTAGCAACTATTGTAATTGGATGAAGTGAACCGATTTTTTTATTTACTGGTAAAGTTACATCAAAATCTTGTAACTCGGTAACAGTAAGTAAATCATATTTGGTTTTTATCATTTGTTCAAGATCATATTTTAGATCATTAATAGTTTGACCAATTTGTTTTCGTTCCTCAATACTTACATTTTTTAGTGAAACTAATAATTCATTTAGCATACTTTTTTTACCAAGTAATTTTGATTTAGCATTTTGTAAATCAATTTCATTTTGAACTAAGTTTAATTCTCTTTCTGCAGTTAATAATATTTCATTAATTTTTTCTTTCATTTTTCCTCCAATAAAAAAATCTAAAAATTGGGACGAAATATTTTCGCGGTACCACCCAAATTCTAGATTACTAGCACTTAATAAGTTAACGCCTTAAACGATTAAAACTCCAAGGTTGAATTTCATTAGTTATTTATCAAAAAGCACTTTCAGCCA
>CAYOMH010000007.1:6062-7179 GCA_964405055.1 uncultured Muribaculaceae bacterium
GCAACACCTCTAAATAATTGAGCAATTTCGACGAAACCTTCAGCATCTGCATCTTCGGCAAATCTTGCATACATATCTTGCCATTCATAATTTTCACCTTTTGCGGCATCCTTTAAATTATCGATAGTTGAAGGAACATCACCATTATGTAATTGTTTAAACCATAACTTAGCATGTTCTTTTTCATTTAATGCTGTTTCCGCAAAAATAGCTGAGATTTGTTCATAACCATCTTTTTTTGCTTTTGATGAATAATAATCATATTTAGTTCTTGCCATTGCTTCACCAGCAAAAGCTTCTAATAAATTTTTTTCTGTTTTACTACCTTTTAATTCCATTTTTTTACCTTCTTTCATAATAATTTTAGCATAAAATTACCAATTAAAAAAGTACTATTAAGTACTTTTTATTTTTAAATTATTTTGATTCGACTTCGTCATCGCAACTTGATTTGTCATCATTATCAATACATTCAATTACTTCTGGGCATTTTACTTTGCTATTACGAGTATTACCTGTTTTTTCCCAACCATCTAATGTTTCAGTTGGACTCCAAATATATTCTATTTTTTCTTTACAGGTTGTCATTTCAGCTTTAATTAATTGATTATCATATTTATAACATGTTCCGTTACTTAACAAGTATCCTGTATCACATTTTTCTTTTGTTGAACCTTTAACATATGTAACACAAGATGTTCCAATTAATTCTGATGATGAATCACTGCAATAATATTGATCATCATTTTTCATATTTTTATAACAAACTAACGAATTTCCACTTCCACTGCTAGTATATGATGTTGGACAAAAATAATTTGTTATAACTTCGGCATTATTATTCATTTGAGTTGTGCTTACACATGTTGTTGGAACATTATATATACCTTTGTTATCATAAAAATTACTACATACATATTGATTTTTTATTGTTGGTTCTGTTTCTGTAGTAAAAGATTTAACACAATTTGTTGGAATATTATATGTTCCAGCATTAACATATTCACTTGAACATGTATATGTTGTTTTTGCAACAGCATAGGCACTTGCAGTTAAAACTTTTTTACATGTTGTTGGAACATTATATGTTCCGGCATTATCATATTCACTTGAACAT
>CAYOMH010000007.1:7279-10518 GCA_964405055.1 uncultured Muribaculaceae bacterium
TATTTTGAACTGCTGGTGCATTATCTGGGACAACTTTTTTACATGTTGTTGGAACATTATATGTTCCGGCATTATCATATTCACTTGAACATATATAAGTCTTAATAGTATTTTGAACTGCTGGTGCATTATCTGGGACAACTTTTTTACATGTTGTTGGAACGTTATATGTTCCAGCATTATCAAATTCACTTGAACATGTATATGTTGTTTTTGTATTAGGTGTTGCTGCAACCGATTTACTACAAGTAACATAATATGAATAACTTCCAGCATTATCATATCCAGTTGGACATGTATATGTTGTTACTGGATCAACATAGCTTCTTGAATAGACAATATAGTAATAATAGAAAACAACATTTGGACAATTAACTATATTACTACAAGAGTAACCATAACCTGTTCCTTTAGGTTCGTATTTTTTAAGACTTGTATTTCCTTTTGGTGCAGTATATCTTGTTGTATTACATGATCCACAACTCCAAGAAGTATAATATCCAGCTGTAGTATTTACTGAAGGCGCGCCGGTTTTAGTACATGTTGTTGGTACATTATATGTTCCAGCATTAGAATATTCACTTGAACATGTATATGTTGTTTTTGTATTTTCTTGAGCTGGAGCCGTATTGGTTTTATTTTTCAAGCATGTTGTTGGTACATTATATGTTCCAGCATTAGTGTATTCACTTGAACATGTATATGTGATTTTTATGTTTTCTTTAGCTGGAGCTGTATTAGTTTTATTTTTTAAGCATGTTGTTGGAACATTATATGTTCCAGCATTAGTGTATTCACTTGAACATGTATATGTGATTTTTATGTTTTCTTTAGCAGCAGCAGTTTCTTTATTTTTCTTATAACAGATAGTATTTACATCATATGTTCCGGCATTATCATATTCACTTGAACATATATATACGGTTTTTGACACTGCAGATTTTTCAACAATAGTTGTTTTTTTACAAACTGCTTTGTAACTATATGTTCCAGCATTATCAAATTCACTTGAACATATATATACAGTTTTTGATACTGCAGGTTCAGTTTTTGATCCTGTTCCATAACATTTTGTATAAGTAGTATATGTTCCGGCATTAACATATGCTGGCCCACATGTGTAAGTAGTGTTTTTAATTGCATCAGTTGTTTCAACTTTTTTCTTAATACATGTTGTTGGAACATTGTATGTTCCAGCATTATCATATTCGCTTGAACATGTATAAGATACTTTTACTAATGGTGTGGCATATACTTTATAACTGCCACCAGTATTAACATCAGCATTTTTTACGACTTTTTTATCACCTAAATATATAAGTTTGGCAGGTATTTTATCAAGTAAATTTGTTTTTGAACAATAAGAACCTGTTTTTACATAACCTGTTGGACATGTATATTCTTCTTCTTTTGTAACTTTTTTGAATTCGTATTCTTTAGTTGTACAAAAGTTTTTATCGTCATCATCATCGTCATCAACAACATCACTTGAAGATGTATCATCTTTTCCACAATTAACACAATTATTTAATATGATGGTGTCTTTAATAGAATCGGTTTGTTTTCCACATGTTAGTGAAACTTTTAATGAATATTCGTTCTTACCAATTTTAGTTACTTCAACAAAACTCTTGTTAACATTACAAGAATTATTATCTTTATCAGTGAAAGGTAATACTAATTCTTTTTCAAGCATGTCTGCTAAAGTCATTTTTTCTACTTCATCAATTTCACTTGGAAGTTGATCTAAAACATAATAACTTTTGGCAGCATTTTTCATTGTTTGAATATTTTCATTAAATACTTTATCATAAAAAGTCTTTAAATTATTATTCGGATATAGCCACAATAAAATAAGAATAAAACCTACCAAAAATAATATCTTTATTACTAAATCCTTCCAATTAAAATATACTTTGTCGTCTTCCATATTCCAATTTCCCCCTCAAAATATGTTATTTTAAACTTAATGGTTTTACAGCTTGTGCTTTTGTACCCAAAATTGCATCTGTTAAATAATTAACTTTTGCTTCATAATCATCAACACAAGCATTACTTTGGCAACTAGTAGTTAATAATTGATTTATCATAAATGGTAAATCCCAATCACAATATTCTACTTTACCATCGTCACCTTTTACTTCAAATTGATAGTGTGCATTTGGTGCTATACTAATTGCTAAGTTAGCAGTATTTAAAACTAAAGCAATATTTAATAAACGATAACCAGATCTTTCAGCTTCATCCCAACCTGGAGTTACCCCCATACCATTGGCAAAATAATAATTATAAATGAAACTCATAAATGTTTGAACAACAGGATATGCTTCTTCAGGTGTATTACTTAACAACATTTTTGCACGCATAGTTTGAATTATATCAGTATGTTTTTTCCCATGTGAATCATCCGGTAATAAACTAGAATATGGTACAATTACTTTTGTTGATGAGCCATCGCCAAATCCTTTGAATTTGGCAGCTACTAACAAACTTTCCGCATCCATTATTCGATTTAATCTATCTAAAGCAAAAATCACATCAGCATCTTGAATATCACGATTAAATGGATTTCTACCACCTAATATCATTATATTTGATGCAATTTCTTCTTTAGTAAATTTTACTGTTTTTACTAATGGATCAATAGTATTTAAAAATTCTTCAGCTCTCGCATTTACTTCTTGATCAGAAAACACATCATAATAAGATATGCTACTTTTTTTAGTGCTATAATCAGTAGTTGTTTTTTGAGTTAGATTTATTGTATCTACTAAATCTACTTCTTCATCATTACTTAATTGTTGTGCTTGAGCACTTACAATTGTTGGTACTGCTGATGAAAATAATATTAAACCAGCCAAAACAATTGGTCTGCCATCAGCTATTAGTTCTAATAATCGTTCTTTAAATAGTTTTCCCTTACCCATATATAATCCCCCTTTGAATTAATGTCGTTTACAATATCACAAACCTTTATTATTGTCAATATTATTAAAATATCAAAAAAACAGGCTTTTGCCTGTTTAAATATTTTTATATATTTATTTTTGTTTAATAATTACTGATATTGTTTTTACTTTTGAAGTGTATGATACTCTAACATCTTCACCTTCAACAAGGACCGGAACATTATGGGTTCCAATACTTAAACCAGTTAAGTCAACATAAGCAGTGATGTTTTCAGCTGTTATGGTATTTAAAACTGTTTTAACTCCTTTGACAATAACCGCTACTCTTGT
>CAYOMH010000007.1:10618-20163 GCA_964405055.1 uncultured Muribaculaceae bacterium
TAACAATCTTACCACTATCATCATAAGCAACTAAAGGTATATCTTCAAGCTTATAGTTTCCAGCTTTAGTAAAATTATCATTATTAACATCAATTAATGCTTTTACCGTTGCAACTTTATTTAGGGTTGTATCTGAACCTTTTACCACAATAGTATCAGTTTCTAAATTAACTTTTTCAATTGCTAATTTAGGATTTAATTTATCTTGGTTCAATAAGTCAAATGTTAATGCTTTTGAAGAACTAACCTTTTCACTTATTCTTACATTTACAGTTGATGGATCAAGTTTATATTGAACTGTTTCTACCGCATGATTATATTTTAACTTTACCTTATGTTGGCCAACACCATAATTTGATAAATCAAGAGTAATTTTATGATTTCCTAATTGTTTTGCTAAATATAAATCACTTCTTCGACCTATTAAAGTAATGCCAACCGTTTTTGGTATTCCTTCAACAACAAAAGCTTCTTCATTATATATAATTGTTAATGGCTGATTTTCGATTACATCAGCTTCATTTTCAATTAATGTCTGAGCTCGATTGTCAATATAAAAGAACATACCTACTGCAAATACTAATGAAATATATATTATTGAATGAGATCTACTAAATAATTTATCAAACCAACCTTGATTTAAAGGAAAACGCTTATATATAAAATAAACTAGTTTTGAAATTGGTTCAATAATATATTTGTCTAATAAATTATAAAAACCGATAAAAAAGTTACCAATTACTTTAATTATTTTTTTCATTATCATCACCTTCATTATCATCGGCATTATAAAAGATTTCTACCTTAGGTTTTAATTCTTCAATTAATTTCATTTTAAATTCTTCAATTGTCAAATTATAATCTAATTTATGATTTGCAGCAATACTAATTCGACCAGTTTCTTCTGATACAATTAAAGCAATCGCATCAGTATCTTCAGCAACACCTAATGCTGCACGATGTCTTGTTCCTAATTTTTTACTAATTGTAGGGTCCATACTTGTTTTAAAAACAGCACTACTACAAGTAATTTGATCACCTTGAATAATAATTCCACCATCATGAAGTGGACTATTTGGATAGAAAATTGAACAAATTAATCCTGCTGATATATCAGCATATATTTTATTTGCTGGAGCAATATATTCTTGAAGAGATATATCTCTTTCTAAAACAATTAATGCCCCAAAACGATTTTTCTTTAAATACTCAACTGCTTCAACTATTTCATAAACAACTTTTTCTCTTTCATCAACAGTCAAAGTTTTATGTCTTCCTAATAATTGACTTCGACCAATTTGTTCTAAAACTGTTCTAATTTCTGGTTGAAAAATAATTATCAATGCAAGTGGTCCCCACATTATTACATACTCTAATAACACTCCAACTGTATGTAAACTTAATATATTACTTAATATTTTTATTAGTACTATTAATAATATTCCTTTAAATATTAATGTCATTTTAATATTGTTTCTTAAACTTTTAAGAACATAATAAACCATCAACCATACAATACATATATCGATTACCTTAGTAAAAACACTCCATATTGACCCTAAAGTCATAACTTCACTCCTTTAGCATATTTATTATATCAAAAAACATTTATCAATTCCAGTAAAATACTTTTTTAATATAAAATATAGTAAACCAATACTTTTTTATTTATTAAAAAAAAAATTATGATATAATTATCGATGTCGCAAGGAGGAAAAAAACATGATATGGAATGAATTTAATAAAGGAAAATGGCAAGAAGAAATAAATGTAGCTGATTTTATTGTTAGCAACTATAGAGAGTATTTAGATAACGATAGTTTCTTAACATCAGCAAGCAATAAAACTAAAGCTTTATTGACCATTTTTAATAAATTAAAGAAGGAAGAAAACATAAAAGGTGTATTAGATATTGAAACAGATATTATTTCTGGAATCGATAGTTTTTCACCTGGATATATTGATCAAGAAAACGAAGTAATATTCGGTTTACAAACCGATAAACCATTAAAAAGAGCCGTTAATCTTAATGGTGGAATGAGAATGGCCCTTGATTCTTTGAAAGCATATGGATATCAATTAAATCCAGATGTTGAAAAGCATTTTTCAACATATCGTAAAACACATAATCAAGGTGTTTTTGATGCCTATACAAAAGAAATAAGAAAAGCAAGAAAAGCCATGTTAATTACGGGTTTACCTGATGCTTATGGTAGAGGAAGAATAATTGGTGATTATCGTCGTGTTGCTTTATATGGAATTGATTATTTAATTGAAAAAAAACAAGAAGACTTGGAAAAAAACAGTCAAATAATTAATAATGATACCATTCAACTTAGAGAAGAAATAAATGAACAAATTAGAGCACTTAATGAAATTAAAAGTATGGCTTCAAAATATGGTTTTGATATTAGTAAACCTGCTGAAAATGCAAAAGAAGCTGTTCAATGGTTATACTTTGGTTACTTGGCTGCAGTTAAAGAAAATAATGGTGCCGCAATGAGTTTTGGCCGCACCTCAACCTTTCTTGATATATATTTTGAACATGATTTAAAAAAAGGAATATTAACTGAAAGTGAAGTACAAGAATTAATTGATCAATTAGTAATCAAATTAAGATTTGTTTGTCATTTACGAACTCCAGAATATAATGAATTATTTGCTGGTGATCCAACTTGGATTACAGAAAGTATTGCCGGAATGTTAGATGATAATAATTCATTGGTTACAAAGACTTCATATCGTTTCATTCATACTTTAGTTAATTTAGAACCGGCTCCAGAACCAAATATGACAATATTATGGAGTGAAAAATTACCGGAAAATTTCAAAAAATTCTGTGCTAAGATGTCAATCGAAACAGATGCAATTCAATATGAAAATGATGATGTAATGCGACCAATTTATGGTAATGATTACGCAATATCTTGTTGTGTATCAGCAATGAGTATTGGAAAACAAATGCAATTTTTTGGAGCAAGATGTAATTTAGCCAAAGTATTACTTTATTCAATTAATAGTGGTCATGACGAAGTAAGTAAAGAACAAATAATAAATAATATTCCAAAAATTAATAGTGATATTTTGGATTATGAAGAAGTAAGAAAATCATATAGAATTGTTTTACAACAAACAGTAAGTTTATATGTTGATGCCATGAATATTATTCATTATATGCATGATAAATATGCTTATGAAAGAAGTCAGTTTGCACTTCACGATTCAGTTCTTGATCGTTTAATGGCTTTTGGAATTGCTGGTTTTTCAACTGTAGTTGATAGCTTATCAGCGATAAAATATGCTAAAGTAAAAGTAATTAGAGATAATGATATATCAGTTAGATTTGAAATTGAAGGCGATTATCCAAAATATGGAAATGATGATGATCGTGTAGATAATATTGCAGTTGAAATAGCCGAAGAATTTATTACTGAACTAAAAAAACATCAACTATATCGAAATGCAAAACATACACTATCAATTTTATCAATTACATCAAATGTAGTTTATGGAAAAAATACTGGTGCAACTCCTGACGGAAGAGAAGAAAAATATCCATTTGCCCCAGGAGCAAACCCAAGTCATGGAAGAGATAATCACGGAGCCTTAGCTTCATTAAACTCAGTTGCTAAAATTCCTTATTGTAATGGTTGCGAAGATGGAATATCAAATACTTTTTCAATTATTCCATCAGCCTTAGGTCGTTCAAAAGATGAACAAATAGATAATTTAAAAAACATTCTAGATGGTTATTTTTCAAAAAGAGCCCATCATTTAAATGTTAATGTCTTAAATCGAGAAATGTTAATAGATGCGATGGAAAATCCAGAAAAATATCCAAATTTAACAATTAGAGTTAGCGGTTATGCTGTTAAATTTATTAAATTAAATAAAAATCAACAAATGGAAGTAATTAATCGAACATTTCACGAGGCAATATGAAAGGAAATATCCATTCCATTGAAACGATGGGATTACTTGATGGACCCGGAATTAGAGTAACGATATTTATGCAAGGTTGTCCATTAAGATGTTCATTTTGTCATAACCCTGATACTTGGATTCCTAATACCGAAAATAAAATGACAAAAGAAGAAATATTAAATTTTTGTCTTAGATTTGTCCCATATTTTAAAAATAATGGTGGCGTAACTTTCAGTGGTGGTGAACCATTATTACAAAGTGATTTTTTAATTGAGTGTTTAAAACTTCTTAAGGAAAATAATATTCATACTTGTTTAGATACTTCTGGAGTTGGAAAAAATATTGAAGAAGTACTAAAATATACTGATTTAGTTTTATACGATATTAAAGCACTTGAAAAAGATAAATATCAAGATTTAGTCAATTATAATATTTCTGATTCCCTTAATTTTTTAGATATATGCCAAAAATTAAATAAAAAAATTTGGATTAGACAAGTAATAATTCCAGGATATAACGATAACATTAACTACATAGAATCACTTGCAGCATATATAAGTAAAATTAAAAATGTAGAACGTGTCGAATTATTACCATATCACACTAAAGGAACTATGAAATATAAAGAATTAAATATCCCCTATAAATTAGATAATGTTTCAGATATGGATATTGAAAAATGTTCTCAACTTGAAATAATACTAAAAGAAAAAATAAGTAATTATTAAAAAAGATTCCAAAATTAGGAATCTTTTTTGTTTCAATATTGGAGGAGCCGATCGGATTTGAACCGACGAATCAAGGTGTTGCAGACCATTGCCTTACCACTTGGCTACGGCTCCAATTACTTACTATCAGCAAGTAATACTATTGTATTATATATTAAAATTATAGTCAATATTTTGCACAATAAACATTATATTTATTTTAATCCAATTATATATTGACGATTACGAATCGTAATATATAAATCAATAGTTTGAGCATTTTTTATACCAGGGACAGTTTGTAATATTGCCTTATTATCATAATTGGATGGATTCATTAATTTTACCTTTGTTGTGTATGATTTACCATTTAATGTATATCTAATTGAACCAAAATCACTAAAGAAATTATTTTTTTTAGCATTATTCTTATAGTAAAAACTTGTTTCATCTAACGATAATATATTATCTAAAATTAATAGAACTTTATTATTTTCTGCAGATACTACACCAGTTAATTTTCGGCATTCATTGTTATCATCACAACTATCATATTCATATGAAAAAATTTCATCAATATTATAATCAATTATTTTTAAAGAACTATTTTTTAATAAAGTTAAATCAAATTTATTAGTAGTACCATAAAATTTTTTACTTCCAGGAATTAACCCATCAATAGTGATTGGTTTTAATCTAATTGATGTATAAACAGTTTCTTGTGATCCGCGATCATCATATTTAAAATAATCAAATACTTTTAACAAATAATTATCATTAACATTATAATTACTAATTTCAAATATTAATAACTTATCCGTACTAGTTTTCGGAATTAATAAATTGTTTTGATATGGATTGCCAATATCTTTAAAACTTTCATTATTATTTTTAATTGGATAAATATTTTTATTATTTGAAACAACAATAAAATTATAAATATCCAATTTGGTTTTATCGTTAGTTAAATTTTTAATATTAACATCTAAAACTAAATAATATTTATTATCTGGAAATATTTCACCATTATGATTAGTATTTGTTAAATATGAATTGTTTATTGAATATTGAAAATTGTTAGCCATAAATACTTCAGATTCGTTATAAACTGTTCCTTTAACCTGTCTGCTAAAAAATATTAAAACAATTACTGCTAATATTGAAAGAATTATAATTGTTATGATAATCATCGTATTTTCTAAAAAATAATATCTTAGTTCTCTTAAATAATGACGTATTTTTGATAATAGATTATGATAATCAAATTTGATAGATATTTCAAATTCTTCTCGATCTTGTTCACTTAAGTTTAAATCATTAATATCTTTTTCAAAGCCAAAACTTTTAATATCAAAACCAACAGCTCTAACCAAACTGAATAATAGAAAAATTATTTGTGGCCAATAAATAATTCTAGCAATATCAAAATATGCTCTTGCGGTTTGAATACTAATAACTTTATTATCAAGTAACTCACCAGCTACATTATTTGCTAAAATTAAACCAATTAATAATACAAAATAATATATTGATGAAAATAAATAAAAGCGTGATGGTTTTTTCTTATTAAGCATTAGCAAAAGCATTGATATACTAAAAATTATAGACAATATTATTGATATATAAACAAAGGCACTTAAATTAATATAATTAATTAATTTTCCATTTGTTGTTAATTCACCAAAAATTCCAATTATGGGATTGATAGAAATAACTATATATAAAATCAAAGCAAACAGCATTAAATGAATTAGCTTAAA
The DNA here is from genome assembly GCA_964405055.1 of uncultured Muribaculaceae bacterium. GTDB lineage: Bacteria > Bacillota_I > Bacilli_A > RF39 > UBA660 > JAAZHN01. Next base: position 17,010 of record CAYOMH010000007.1, read on the forward strand.
TCGCTTAATCAATAATGCATAAGGTTTTCGAAAAATCATACCCTATCAACTCCATTGCAATTATATCATTATTTTTGATATATAAATATTTTATTATCGAAATTAAAATTCCAATCATAGTTCTCAACTAACTTTATTTCACCAACATTTTCATAATATGTATATAAAGTATCATTAACAAAATAATAAACTTGGCAATCATTAATAAATGCAATTTTGGGATTAATATTATTACTAATTAATAATGATTCATTTCGATATTTGTCGTTATAAAATAATTTATTATTTTTTACATAGTAGTTACATATATTTTTATAAGAAAATTTTAAATTGTTATTTATAATGGTAGAAATTTTTACTTCCTTGAATTGATTATTTTCATATATTAGTCCTAAAGCATCTTCAGTAGTAATATTCAAAATTTTTCTTTTATCGATATCTATTTTATATTCTAGTTGATTTTTTTCATCAATAATATATATTTCTTGATCAACTACACCTAATATTTTACTTTCATAACTGATTGATTGATTTAACTTCCAAATGTTTTTGGTTCCATTTCTTAAATCTATTATTATTACTTGATCAAAAAAATATTTTTGATCATAATTAGGAATAAATAAATAATTATCAACCATAGTAACCAAGTTATTATTATATTGATCATTATTAAATAATTTAATATTAATCAAATCATTTTGATTAACATATATTAATTTTCGATAATTCCAAAAAACATATGTCTTTTTATCGAAATTATGAATAATAATGTTTTCAATTTTTTTATTAACTTCTTCGATATTACTTTGATATTTATTAACCAAAAAATCATTAAAAGACTGACTATTAATTAATCTAAAATCTATTAATTGTTTGTTTTTATAACATATTGGATGTGTTTTTTGTTCTTTAATATCTAAATATATGCAATTATATTCTTTATCATTATATGAATATATTTTTTTAATTATTTTTCTTGAAGGGCGATATTTAGTATTAACATAATAAGTATATTGTTTGTCATTTTTTGTTATTACAAAATCATATTTTCCATTGTATTTTTCAGTAATATTATAATTATCAACAATATAATAAACCGTATAATTTCTTGGTGTAATATAAAAATAAATAAAGGCAAAAAACAATGCTAAAACAATAAATAATATAAGAAATTGTTTTTTCATTGTAAATCTCCTTTCAAAATATTTTAATTTTTTGGTGGCTTAAATCCCATTTTCTTCTTTTCAGCCATCATAAATGTTGTAATTGCTGTTTCTATTTCATCAAGAGATGATTTTTGAATATTAGCCAAATATACTCTTTCTTTAATTGTATCAATAGTAATTATTCCCCATAAAATACGCATACTTACTTGTAGATCATTATATAAATCAGGAGTAATAGATTTAAAATCATAACCCCAAGTTACTCTTTTTTGACCAATTAATAATCTTTTATTTGTAATAGCAACAACACATGTATTAAATAAAGCATAGTTGTTTTCATTCTTTTGGGCAGCAAAAGCAAAAGTAAGTTTTTCATCAGGATTAATAAATGATTGAACTACTTTTGAATGCCTTTTAAGTCTAAAAGCCACTGTTCTTGGATATTTTTTCTTGAATTGTTTTACTTTTTGATATACCGTTTCCATTAATTCACTCCTAATTTTTCTTTATTTTATGATATTTAAACACTTGATTTAATATTTCACTATTAACATAACCAGAAATACAGTCTATTGGTTCTCCATTCTTGAAAAAAAGTGTTAATGGTACTTGATTATATTCGTTTAATAATAAACTTTTTTCACCAGATCTAGTACATTTTTGTTTTGTTTTGTCTTTTTCTTCAATTACTAATGAATTAGCCGGAACACTATATCCATTTAGAACTAATTTTGTATATTCATTTATATCATAGTTATCATAATCAAAATAGTATATTTTAATATTATATTTTTCTGCATAGTCATTTATTACTGGAATATATAAATCACAATTTGAACAATTTTTAGCACCAAATACAGTCATAGTGATTTCGTTTTTTTCTACTTGATCAAAAAATTCTTGGGTTGATCCAGCTATATTATAATAAATGTCTTCTTTTTCTGCTGAATAATACTTGTTATATAAAGTAATTAAATTATCATTACTAAATGCACCGTGACGAAGACCAACAATTTCACCATTGTAAATGAAAATAAAGTCAGGACCAGATGATATTTTATTATCAAGTTTTGATAATTTGTTTTTAGCATTTTTATCTAGTGTTTCATAATCTAAATATTTTATCTTTACTTCAGCTTTTTGATTAAATTTTTTAATATTTTCGAGTAAAGTATCTTTTACTGGACTACTATTTGAGTCTAAATAAATAATTACACTGTTCTTCTTAGAAATTACCTCTTCTAGGTATTTATAGTTTATACTTTTTAAACTAATATTATTAATTATTTCTATAATAATAGGAACAAACATAATTATTACTAATAATATTAATAAATATTTCTTTTTCATTATTTCTCCTAAATTTACTATTTATTATTAATTTTTTCTTCAATTCTTAATAAGCGATTATATTTTGCAATTCTTTCACCGCGAGACAAAGAACCAGTTTTGATATATTTTAAATCAAGACCAACAGCTAAGTCAGCAATAGTGGTATCTTCTGTTTCACCACTTCGATGAGAAATAATTGTTTTATAATTATTAGCCTTTGCTAATTCAATAGTTGTTAAGGTTTCAGTAACAGTCCCAATTTGATTTAGTTTTAATAGAATACTATTACACATTTTTACTTCAATACCATGTTGTAAACATTCTTTATTAGTAACAAAAAAATCATCGCCAACTAACATAATCTTATCTCTTAAAAGATTAGTTAAGGTAATCATATTTTCTTCATCATTTTCATCAAATGCATCTTCAATACTAATTATTGGAAAATTAATAATTAAATTTTTATAATAGTTTATTAATTCTGTTCCAGTTATGTCTTTACCATCAATATGATAAGTATTCGTATCTTTATTGTAGAAAGAACTAGCAGCAACATCTAATGCTATTCCAACATCAATGCTTGGTTTATATCCTGAACCATTTATAGCATCAACAATTAAGGTTAATGCTTCATAATTTGATTCTAAATTTGGAGC
>CAYOMH010000008.1:0-11349 GCA_964405055.1 uncultured Muribaculaceae bacterium
AAAGCCTTCCAGATAGTAAGTATGATAAATTAGGAAAATTTAAATACGCTATTATTCGTGGATGGCAAGCTTATAATCGAGAACTTGCAAACCAAAGAAATGGAAGGAGTAAATAGTTATGGAAGAAACTAATCCAAAATTAAAAGCTAGAATTAATGATCGTGAGGTAATGCTTGATGTCAAAGATATTGTTAAATCAGATATTACCAATAAAGAATATATATTTTATACAATTGATAATATAAACGATGAAGAAAATAAAATATATGTTTCCTCATTAATTGAAAATGGTGATACATTATTATTAGAAGAAGAAATTGATGAAAGAGATCAAGAATTAATTAGTAAAACTTGTAAAGAAATTTTAGGAACTGATTCAGAATAATAGTAGAGGGTGAATAAAAATGGATCAAACAAAAAGTACAGCGTTAAATCCGATTGAATTCTATGAAAGGCAGATTGAAATAAATCAACAATTTTTAGATGCGGCTAAAATAGAAAATAATCCGGCCAAAATAAAAAAATATAGTCAAATAGTTGCTGATTTAAGATTAAAATTAAATACTTTTCGAAGATTACAAAACTCAGTTGCATCAGATATTCTTAGTATGCCAGCTGTAACACCAATGGCAGTTGATCCAAATCATCTTGATAATTTGTTTACAACACCTTCATCTGAACAAGAAAAAACTGTTGATGTTCAAAAAGCACCAGTAAAAGCTGCTAATTCAAGTGATAATCTAAAAGTAATAAAAGAACACATGCTAAAAAAATATAATGCCGAAATTAATCGTCTTAATACTTTAATTGGCTATAATGAAAATACCAAATCAATGGAAGGATTAAATCCAGAAACATTTATTATTTTAGAAGATAATATTAGATTACTTGAATCAATGAGAGATACTTTGGCAAATACTACAAAGGAAATAGCGGATTATCCTAAAATTTATTTTAAATTTAATGATCCAGCTGCTAAACTAAATTTAAATTTTCTGTTAAAAAGTTTTCACTTAACAATGGTAAGTAATAAACTAGATCGATTATCGGAAAAAGAAAGTCAATTACTTAATAAAAAATCTGGTTTATTATTAAGTGATAACCGAAAATCAAATGCTATTGACCTTAAAAAATTAAAAAAAATCAGAAAATTAGAAGTTAAATTAGCAGTAATAAAAAGAAAAAAGACAAAAATAGAAAAAGTTCAAAGAATAATTACTGATAAAAAAATTAATTATGATTTAAAAAAATATCGCAAAAAAATAAAAGATGTAAAAAAGAAATTAATTCCAGTTGAAGTTGCCAAAAATAATATTAATCATAATATTGAAAGAAAAAAAGCTCTATTAGAGAGAATCGGCAATTTAAGAACGAAAACTGGTACATTAGATATGAGAGAAGCAAGTACTTATTATAAACAAGAAAATCAAATGAATAGTCAAATTAAAAAAGGTTTTAATAGTATTGATCGTTCACTAAGATCTCCAGGATTAAATAAACCAATTGTTAAAAATGATGATCCAATGGTTGAACCAACCGAAAGAATTAGTCGAAAAGAAATAATTAGATTACAACTTTTAAGATTTAAAACAGCGGTAATCAATGGTTATCAAGCTGGTCATCAATTAATAATTGATGCAAAAGAAAACAGTAAAGGAATAAGTAAATAAGTTTATCTTTACAATGTAAATTGATTTTGTTATAATCAGTTTAGAAATTTAAGTGGGTTTAAGCCCACTTTTATTATTAAATGGAGGGGAAAATGAATACAAATTTAGATAAATTAAAAGAGTTAATTGAAGAAAATTTGCTTGAGCAACAAATGATTGTTGATGATATTGGTTTTGAAAAAGTCGACAAAAATTTATTTTTAAAAATAGTTTTAGATCGACCTGGTGGAATTGATTTAGATTCAATTGTTGAAGCTAGCAAAATAATAAATAAGATAATAAATAAATATGAAATTAAAGAGAAAAAATATATTTTAGATATATCTAGTAAAGAAAGGAATAATATCTAATGGACAAGGAACAATTTATAAAAGCTGTTAAAGCAATTGTTAAAGAAAAAAGTATAAGTGAGGATGTTGTTTTTAATGGAATGGAACAAGCATTAATTACTGCATATAAGAAAAATTTTCCCTCTAAAGCTAATGTAAAAGTAAATATTGATCGAAAAACTGGCGAAATAAAAGTAATTTCTTATTTAGTAGTAGTAGATGAATATTCAATTTTAAATGAAGATGGAACAAGTCCAGTTGACTATGATTTAAGTGCTGAAGTATTATTAGAAGAAATTGCTGATAAATATCCAAAAGCTAAAGTTGGTGATGTTATTGAAACAGAAATTACTCCTGATGATTTTGGCCGTGTTGCAACTGGTACTGCAAAACAAGTATTAACTCAAAAAATTAGAGAAGCTGAAAAAGATAGTGTTATTAGTGAATTTGGTGATAAGCAAGATGAATTAATGATTGGTTTCTTAGCGATGGAAGATGCAAGAAATTATTATGTTGATTTAGGTAGAGCAAGAGGTATCTTACCAAAAAGTGAAATGATTCCTGATGAAAAAGTAAAAATGGGAACAAGTATTAAGGTATATGTAACTAAAATTGAATCAGGACCTAAAGGACCGGTTATTTTACTTTCTCGTCGTCACTATGGATTTGTAAAAAGATTATTAGAAAATGAAGTGCCTGAATTAGCAGATGGTACTATAAGTTTATATGCAGTAGCAAGAGAAGCAGGAATTAGAAGTAAAGTAGCTCTTTTTTCAAACAATGAAAAAGTTGATCCAATTGGAGCTTGTATTGGTGAAAAAGGTAGTCGAATAGCTAGTGTTTTAAAAGAATTAAACGGTGAAAAAATTGATTTAATTCCTTATAGCCCAGATATTACAAAGTTTATTGCTAATGCACTTAGTCCAGCTAAAAATGTAACAGTTAATATTATTAATGAAGAACAAAAACTTTCTTTAGCTATTGTTGATGATGATAATTTACCATTAGCGATTGGTAAAAAAGGTTCAAATGTTGTTTTAGCTAGTAGATTAACAAAATATAAAATATCAGTTAAAACTGTTTCACAAATTAATGATGAAGGAAATAAATCTGAATCTTCAATGGGAGAATAATATATGATTAAAAAAATTCCTTTAAGAAAATGTGTAATTAGTAATGAACAATTACCTAAAAGTGATTTAATCAGAATTGTCAAAAATAAAGAAGGTCAAATAATTATTGATGAAACTGGCAAAATAAATGGCCATGGTATTTATTTGAAAAAGGATAAACAAATAATTGAACAAGCAAAAAGAACAAAAAAGATAGATAAATTATTTGCTCTTAAATTGCCTGATGATATTTATGATAAATTAAATGATATAATATAAAAGAAAGAGGTGGTTATTTTGATGAGTATTAAAGAATACGCTAATGAAAATAATCTTTCCATTGCAGAAATTTTAAAAAAATGTAAAGAGTTAGGTATTAAGGTAACTGATGGTGAATCGTCATTAAGTGATGATGATATTGTTGTGCTTGATAATACTTTACTGATAATGTTAGATAATGAAATTAGTGCAAAATATGAAGATGAACTTGATGAAGTAGCAGAGAGTTTATCAGAAGGTATTATTTTAGATGATGATGCCGATGTCATTAGCGAAAAAATTAAGAAAAAACCAGACTATGTTAGTAAGAAAAATGATTATCAACAACGTAAAAAAGAAATGTATAAAAACAAAGAAAAATTACAAAGTAATGTTACTAATGATAATGATGTAATTATTTATAATGATAATATGAGTGTTGGTGAACTTGCTGCTGCTATTGGTGTTGCTGGTTCAGAAATATTAAAAAAATTAATTGATCTTGGTTTAATGCTATCAATTAATAACCAAATTGATTATGATAATGCCGAAATAATTGTTGCTTATTATAATAAAAGTTTAAAACGAGCTGAAACTCAAGATATTTCAAATTTTGAAAAATTCGAAATAGTTGATGCTAAGGAAGATTTAGTAAAAAGATCGCCGGTAGTTACAATTATGGGTCATGTTGATCATGGAAAAACATCACTACTAGATTATATTCGTAAATCACATGTTGTTGATAAAGAATTTGGTGGAATTACTCAACATATTGGCGCTTACCAAATTGAAACAAAGGGAGAAAAAATTACATTCATTGATACTCCAGGTCATGCAGCATTTACGGAAATGCGTGCTAGAGGTGCAAGTATTACGGATATTGTTATTATTATAGTAGCTGCTGATGATGGGGTTATGCCTCAAACTAAGGAAGCTGTTGATCATGCATTAGCAGCTAATGTACCAATTATTGTAGCAATCAATAAAATTGATAAACCAAATGTAAATATTGATCGTGTTTTAACTCAAATGGCTGAATTAAATATCACTCCAGAAAGTTGGGGTGGAAAATATCCATTTGTCAATATATCTGCTCAAACTGGTGAAGGAATTGATTTATTATTAGAAAATATTATTGCCATTGGGGAAATGTTAGATTTAAAAGCTAATCCATCTCGTTATGCATTAGGTGTTGTAATTGAATCTAGTTGTGATGTTCATACTGGTTGTACAGCAACATTATTAATTCAAAATGGGACATTGAGAATTGGTGATCCAATTGTTGCTGGTTCAACTTTTGGTCATATTAGAACGATGAAAGATGATTTAAATAGAGACATAGTTGAAGCATTACCAGGAATGCCAGTTGTAATTACTGGTATCAATGATAATCCAGCTGCTGGGGCAAAATTCATGGCATTTGAAACTGAAGCTCAAGGAAAAGAAGTTGCGCAAATTAGAGAAAATGCTGAAAAAAATCAAAAATATAAACGTCAAGCAGTTAATTTCGATGATTTATTTTCCCAAATTCAATCAGGCGTAAAAGAAATAAAAGTAGTTTTAAAAACTGATGTTCGTGGAACTGAAGAAGCAGTAAAAAATGCTTTAGAAAAAATTAATGTTGAAGGCGTAAAAATTAAAGTTATTCGCAGTGGTATTGGCGCTGTAACTGAAAGTGATATAGTTCTTGCTCATGCCAGTGAAGCAGTTGTAATTGGATTTAATGTTGTTCCAAGTGCAACAACTAAAGAATATGCTAAGAGCAAAGGTGTTGAACTAAGAATATATACAATTATATATAAATTAGTTGAAGAAATGGAATTGGCAATGAAGGGATTATTAGATCCGGAATTTGCGGAAACTATTACTGGCCATGCCGAAGTAAGACAATTATTTAAATTTAGTAAAGTAGGTAATATTGCTGGTAGTCATGTAACTGATGGAGTAATTAAAGCTAGTTCAGCAGTTAGAGTAATTAGAGATTCAAATATTATTCACGATGGTAAAATTGCCTCTATTCAAAGAGGTAAAGATCAAACTAGAGAAGTTAAAAATGGTTTTGATTGTGGTATTACTTTAGTTAATTTTGAAGATCTTAAAGAAGGCGACATCTTTGAAACATACGAAATGGTTGAAGTGAAAAAATGAAAATAAAAGCTAAAAGAATTGCTTCAAGTATGCAAAAAGAATTAAGTATTATTATTGCTAATGAACTTCGTAATGAAGTAATTAAAGGTATTAATCTTACTGGTTGTGAAGTTACAAATGATTTAAGTTATGCTAAATTCTTTTACACATATCTTGGACCATCAACAATAGCTGATGTTGAAAAAGAACTAGAAATAGTAAAACCTTTTTTAAGAAAATCATTAGCTGCAAGAGTATTTATTAGACATACTCCAGAATTATTATTTGCATATGATCATTCAATTGAGTATGGTCAAAAAATTGAAAGTTTGTTAAAAAAAATCAAAGATGAAAAATAATATTGAAGGCATTATTATTGTAAATAAAGATCTTAATCAAACAAGTCGCGATGTGGTTAATAAACTCTGCGACTTTTTTGGCACTAAACAAATTGGTCATGCTGGAACACTTGATCCAATTGCGACTGGCATTTTAGTTATCTGTATTGGTAGGGCAACAAAACTTACTTCAATCTTAACTGGTCATGATAAAGAATATATTGCTAAAATGAAACTTGGGATTACAACTGATACTTATGATATTACTGGGAAAATACTTACTGAAATCAAACCAGTAATAACTGAAGAATCTATCAAAGAAGCTCTTAATAATTTTCTTGGTAATTATGAACAAGAAGTTCCAATTTATTCGGCAGTAAAAATCAATGGTAAAAAATTATATCAATACGCTAGAGATAATGAAAATATTGCTTTACCTAAAAGAAATGTTTCTATTAAATCGATTGAATTGATTGAGATTAATAATTATGAAGTTACATTCAAATGCTTAGTTAGTAAAGGAACATATATTCGTAGTTTAATTAATGATCTTGGTTCTTATTTAGGTTGTGGAGCCACAATGATGAGTCTCCAAAGAGTCAAACAAGGTGAGTTTAATTTAACTGATGCAGTTACTCTTGAAGAAGTTTTTAATAATCAATATAAATTAATTAGCATTGCCGAAATTTTTAATGATATGCCAAAAGAAATTGTCAGTGCAGATAAATTAAAATTAATTACTAATGGTTCAATAATATCTAAAGATTTTTCAACTAAATATAAATTATATTATGAAAATACTAAATTAATTGCAATATATGAAGAATATCATAAAGATAGTACCATGGCTAAACCATTTTTAATGCTATAAATGTTGCATTTATTATTCTTATCATATATAATTAGTACTGGAAGTTTTCTCGTGGTTAAAAGAATCTCTAACTTTTTACTAGGACTAAACGGATATGTAGAGAAAAGGAGGAATTAAATATGGCTTTATCAAAAGAAGAAAAAGCGAAGATTGTTAAAGATTTTAGTAAAGATCCAAAAGATACTGGTAGTACAGAAGTTCAAATTGCGATTTTATCTAAAGAAATTGATGATCTAACAGAACACTTAAAAATCCACATTCATGATTTTCACTCAAAAAGAGGATTATTCAAGAAGGTTGGACAAAGACGTGGCTTACTTGATTATTTGAAAAAAAATAATCCAGCAAGATACCGTAGTATCGTTGAAAAATTAAAATTAAGAAAATAGGCACTAAATTTTTAGTGTCCTTTTTATTTAGAAAAGGAAAGAAAATGAAAAAAATATTTGAATTTGACTTTTATGGCCGTAAATTAGTTGTTGAAAATGGTCAATTAGCTAAACAAAGTAATGGTGCTGTATTAGTTCGTTACGGTGATACAGTTGTTTTAACTGCTGCAGTTATGAGTAGTAATGTTAGTGCTGCTGATTTTTTCCCACTAACAGTTGTATATAATGAAAAATTATATTCAGTTGGAAAAATTCCAGGTGGGTTTATTAAAAGAGAAGGAAGACCTTCAGATAATGCAACATTAACTGCTAGATTAATTGATCGACCAATCAGACCAATGTTTGATGAAAATTTTAGAAATGAAGTTCAAGTTATTAATACTGTTTTATCAGTTGATCAAGATAATGCGCCAGAAATGACAGCTTTATTTGGTTCATCTTTAGCTTTATGTATTAGTAATATTCCTTTTGATGGTCCAGTTGCTGGTGTTATTATTGGCATGATCGATAATAAATTTATAATTAATCCTACGACTGTTGAACTAGAAAAAAGTTCTTTACATTTAACTGTTGCTGGAACAAAAACCGCAATTAATATGGTTGAAGCTGGTAGTCAAGAATTAAGCGAAGATGTTATGCTTGAAGCATTAATGTTTGGTCATGAAGCAATTAAAAAATTAGTTGAATTTCAAGAACAAATAATTAAAGAAATAGGAATTGAAAAAGTTGAAGTTGAACTTGCTAATATTGATGCAACTTTATTTAATGAAGTTAAAGAATATGTTGGTAACCAAATGCTTGAAGCTATTCAAATTAAAGATAAATTAGAAAAATATGCTACTATTGATCAAGTAAAAAATAATACAGTTTTATATTTTTCTGAAAAGTATGAAGCCGATGAAACAATAGTAAAAAATGTTAAAAAAGTTGTTGATCAAATTGAAGCTGATGAAGTAAGAATGTTAATAATTGATCAACATATTCGTCCTGATGGTCGAAAAATGGATGAAATAAGAGATTTATCTGCTGATATAGATTTATTGCCTAGAACTCATGGTTCAGCATTATTTACAAGAGGTCAAACTCAAGCTCTTGCTACTACAACACTGGGAGCTATTGGTGAACATCAAATTTTAGATGGTCTAGGCTTAGAAGATACTAAAAGATTTATGTTACATTATAATTTTCCAGCATTTTCAGTTGGTGAAACTGGAAGATATGGCGCTCCAGGTAGAAGAGAAATTGGTCATGGGGCTTTAGGAGAAAGAGCATTAGCTCAAGTTATTCCTAATGAAACCGAATTTCCATATACAATTAGAGTTGTTAGTGAAGTATTAGAAAGTAATGGTTCATCATCACAAGCAAGTATATGTGCTGGATGTTTAAGTCTAATGGCTGCTGGTGTACCAATTAAAGCGCCGGTTGCTGGTATTGCAATGGGTTTAATCACTAAAGATGATAAATATCAAATCTTAACTGATATTCAAGGTTTAGAAGATCATATGGGTGATATGGATTTCAAAGTTGCTGGAACAACAAATGGTATATGTGCATTACAAATGGATATTAAGATTAAAGGAGTTACTAAAGAAATTCTAAAAGAAGCTCTTGCTCAAGCTAAAAAAGCTAGAATGGAAGTTCTTAAAGTAATGAATGAAGTAATTGATACTCCAAGAACTGAATTAAGTCCTTATGCTCCAAAAATAAAAATGATGATGATTGATCCAGAAAAGATCAAAGAAGTAATTGGACGCGGTGGGGAAATGATTACCAAAATTATTTTGGAATCAAGTAACGTAACTTCAGTTAGTGATAAAGATGCAGTAAAAATTGATATTGAAGATGATGGTCGAGTAATTATTTATCATACTGATTATGAAATAATAAATAGAGCTTTCCAAATGATTGAAAATATTGTTAGAACTCCTGAAGAAGGAAAAGTATATACTGGTAAAGTTGTTAAAGTTGAAGAATTTGGTTGCTTTGTTGAATTGTGGCCTGGTTGTGAAGGTTTAGTTCATATTTCTCAACTTGCTCATGAAAGAGTTGAAAAAACTAGTGATATTGTTAAAGTTGGCGATGAAATTATTGTAAAATCTCAAGGATACGATAATCGTGGTCGACTAAATTTATCTAGAAAAGAAGCTCTACCTAAACCAGAAAAGAAAGAAATAAAAGAAGAAAAAAGAGATTAAAATCTCTTTTTATTTTCTTGAAAATTACCTTTGCAATTATGATGGCAATTAATATTAATAATTAAGTACCTTAATAAAAAAAACAGAAAGCTTATTTCTGTTTTTTAAATGATTTTATTAATATATTAATTTAGAATTCCATAGATTGAAATAGTGAAAGAAATATTGCTCCGATTGGATTATTTGCTATATTAGCTTCGATAGTGTAAATTTCCATTGGAGTAAGTTGTTCATAATTAACAGCAGTTGCAGTGTTTGGTGCATTAAAATTATATTCTTCATTTAATTCAAAATTAATTTGTGCGGTAAAATTGATTGCTTGACCTTCAGAAGTTAATGAACCATTAATTGTTATATCGGCTGCAGCAGTATCACCACTAGACTTATCATCGATTGTAATAGTAATATCAATTAATGTACCTTCCATATTCATTTTAAATCTTACTACATCATTTTCTTTATCATCATAATATATTTCAAATGTTTCATTACTATTAGTTTTACTTGTACTTTTAATTGTATATTTTTCTTTATAAGCTATTAGAGTAACAGTAGATTCTGTATCATCAATTTCGGTCATAACTAATTCTAATTTATTATTAATAAAGAAAGAAATGGTTGCTTCAGTAAAATCATCACTAACAAAATTTTCTTCTGCTAACATTTTATTTATTTCTGTAATCCAAGCATCAGAAGTATTTATTTCTTCATTAGTTTTAGCTAAAATATTTAAGGCTTTTTGATCAGCTTTAATACTATTTAAAATAGCTTTAACTAATAAATTCATTCTTTCCTTAGTTAAATTATATGACATTTTTGTTAATGATAAAGTATCTTCATAAACTTTAACGTTAACATTGGTTTTAACTAATTCGTTTTCTTTTATTGTATCAGTAACAGCTTTAACAGCAACTTCTGCTAAATAAGCATAATCATCAACATCAATGTCTTGAACTAATGCACTTGGTTGGGTTAGGCTTTGATCAAATAAACCATCAGTTGAAAAATCTGATATAATAATATTTTTATCAAATATATCACCTAAATCAACATATAACTTATCGTTTAAACCACGAAATTTCATTCCAAATTTATCATTTGTTGAATTAGCAATATCGGCATCTAAAGCAACTTTATTATTAGCTGAATCAAAACCAGCATTTAAATCTAATTTATAACCAGAAATTCCACTTAATAATGGACTTGTTGAATTAAGTTCTAAGTGTAATTTTGCTGTACCTTTGTTTTTAGCAACATTACTTAAAACATCAACTGATTTAACACTGTTAATCATTTTACTAAAGTTTGCTATTTGTTTATTGGCACTAGCACTTAATATTTCTGTATTTGATTTATTTTGACCTAAAAAATAATAGGCTGCTACAGCAAGACCAGCTAATAAAACAACTAATAGAATAATTAATGGTAATTTACTCTTTTTACCTTCTGTTTCACTATTATAATTTGTTTCATTGGCCATATTCATAGTTTGATTTGGTTGTTCTAAATTTGTTTGAAAAGTATTTGGTTGAGTTACACTTGGTGTTTCAACAACTGGAGCAACACTTGGTTGATGAGTTACATTTGGCGTTCCATTCATTGGTTCTACATTGGGTTGAACATCTGTTGATGGGGTTGGACTAGGATTAGGTTGAAGATTGTTTGGTTGAACTGGTTCAACAGTATTTAAACCTTCAGGGGTTAGATTATTTTGTTCACTATTCATTTTATCTCTCTACTTTCTATATTAAATACAATACCATAAATAAAAAAAAATATCAAATTATAAATTTTAATATAAAACAATTGATTTTATATTTTTCCATTGATATAATTAACTAAAGAATAGGTGAAATGATGAAAAGAAAATTATTATTATTTGGATTAGGAATATGTACATTTTTAATAAGTGGTATTTTTGTTCAAGCAAAAGTATGTAGTGAAACAGAAATTGAAGCATATCGTCAGAAAGCAAATGAGATTGTTGCCTCATATCAATTTTTTGATTCTGAAAAAGCCGAAGAAAGATATTTTTTAACTAAAATTTTCAATATAGATTC
>CAYOMH010000008.1:11449-18170 GCA_964405055.1 uncultured Muribaculaceae bacterium
ATTACCTCTCAAGAAATTAATGAAGTAATTACTAAAGCAATAGCTGAAAGTAAAAAAGCTGAAACAAAAGATGATGATAAAAAACCTGCTTTTGATAACAAGTATTATATTTTAATTGGTGGAATCGGTATTGTAATTATTACCGCTGTGGCTTTGTATTTTATTAATCGAGATAATGATATAAAAAAGCGAGGAATTATTTAATATGATGAAAAAAAGATTTAGTAAAGTAGCAATTATTCTATCGGTAATTATTTTACTTACTTTTTTATTAATTAATAATGATTTATTATCAGTAAATAAAAAGGTTAAAAAAATTAATTATTTAAGTCAATTAACTGATTTAAGTAGTCCAAACAAAGTTTTAAATACTGAGGAAATTATCGAAAAATATAGTAAAGCATTAGTATATGTTTTATTAAAAAAAGCTAATTTAGATGATGAATTGTTAAATTACGATAACAAAGATGATTTTAAGACTAATTGTGCAAATTGCACCAATACAAATTCATTTCCAAATTTTGATGCAACGTGTTGCTGTGAGTATACTGATTTCGGTACTAGTATTTATGGTAATGAAATTAAAGAGGAATTAATACTTCCAGCAAATAATATTTCTTGTAAACAATTATTAGCTAACGAAATAGCTGGCATGAAAACAACGATGGGTGATAAATATTTTAAAATGACTCTTGATGATTCATATTATTCTCCAGAAAAAAATCTTTGCCGTATATTAATAGAATATCGTGACTGTGAAAAATGTTCATATAAAGCTTGGAAACCAGTTGTAACTGAATATGACGCAGCAGCAAATGGTTATAGTGTGAAAAATTGTAATGGTTTTTCAGTTCCTCAAACCAAAGCAAATGAAAAGGAATTTGAATACAGAATTTTTAGTCCAAAAGTATCACGAATGATGACAATAGAAAACGAAGATGGCACTACATCACAAACAGAACTAGTTATTTCTAAAGCAAAATGTACAATATATAAATATACTCGTGAATGTGCTTGTTCTGGAGGCCCTGGCCCTGGCTCTGGTGAAAAACCCGAACCTATTGAAACTTGTTATGATGCTCAAAACGGTGGAACTTCATATTATTTACAATATAAAAATGGAACAATGTCATTAGATACTTTTGTTAATGATAAAAAGTGTTGTGTACCACTAGAAAACAACACTGTTGATCGTAAGGGAATAGTAGATCGTGATGGAAAGAATTTTTATGATAATCATTGTCCAAAACCAACTAAAATGTGTTTTAGCGGTGAAAGTTCTTATAAAGCTGATTATGATGCAATAAAAAAACCATCTCAAACTGACATTGATTTATATAAAAATAAATGTTGTAAACCAGCTGCTCCAGAAACTGTAGATCAAGCTAAAAAAAACATGGGAGCTTTTTATACTACACATTGTGATGCTGAGCCAGTAAAAAAAGTATGTTTTTCTGGAACAGATAATTATAAAAAAGATTATGAAGCTGGTAAAATAACTTTAGATGAATATAAAAATAAATGTTGTACACCTGAAGCAGAAGCAATTGCCGGAATGGGCGAAGATTTTTATAACAAAAATTGTCCGCCAACAAAAGAACCAATTTGTTTCAGTATAGATAAGAGTGGAAACAAAGTATTTGGTCACAAATTATATTATTATGATGAATATTTGAAAATGCCTTCAATAAAATTATTAGAACAATTATTTGATACAACTGGAAAATATGATTACAAGTGTTGTGATGATTTAGCTGAATTTGAACCAACCATTCGTGACACTATTATTGATGCCAATGGTAATAAGATTTGGGAAACAAAGTGTGTTCCACAAATAAATCCAACCGCATGTTTCTCTGGAACGAATAGTTATAAAGAACAATATAATGATGGTAAGGGTAGTTTAAGTGTAAATGAATATACTAAAAAATGTTGTGTACCACCTGCCCCTGAAACAGTAAGTCAAGCAAAAGAAAATTTAGGTGATTTATATAGTAAATACTGTGAAACACCAACCGCATGTTTCTCTGGAAAAAATAGTTATGAGGAACAATATAATGATGGTAAAGGTACTTTAAGTGCTTATGAATACACAAAAAATTGTTGTGTACCACCTGCCCCTGAAACAGTAAGTCAAGCAAAAGCAAAATTAGGTGATTTATATGGCACTTACTGTCAAACATCAATCAAACCTCTATGCTTTTCTGGACCAAATTCTGAAAAACAAATATATAGTAATAGTTCAAAAACAACTGCAGATATAAATCGTTATAAAAATTTATGTTGTAAACCAGCTGCTCCAGAAACTGAAGATGAAGCAAAATTAAATATGGGTAGCTTCTATCAAACAAATTGTATCGAACCTAATGCTGATAAATGTGCACCAGTTGGCAATGAAATAATTTGTTCACAAGATTCTGACGCTGGATATATTTATGAAGCTGGTGAAAAAGGTTTAACAAGTAATAACCTTGCATGTTTAACTAATGTTGAAGCAAAAGATGTATATAATTACGTTATTCCTGAATTTAAAGATAATAAATACTGTAAGATAGCTTGTAAAGAAGATGTTGATTTCTATTTTCCAGGTTATGGTATAAATCCAAATTCAGAAAATCCATATCTAATTGCTGCTGGTCAATATTTCAAATTTAAACCATATATTTCAAATTCGTTTGAATCCGAATTATTACCAGTTATAAATCAATCTCGTTCTTGTGTTATGAATCTTTTCCCAGATACTTTATCACTAGATATTTATGGTAATACAAACTTTACTAAGAATGCCAACACATTTAGTTACTATGGTGCTGCTGAAGATTACTTAAAGGCATATTATAACTATACTCAAGATATTCAAAATATTGATAAAGTCTTAGAAGTAACAACTAATCAAGATAAAATTAACGAATTAAATACCATAAGAAATGAAAGAGTTGCTTTCCGTAATTTTGTTGCCCAATCATATGCTTATTATGTGGACAAAATGAATAAAGCTATTTCACAATATAATCAATGTAATAACTTTATCAACGAATACAATGAAAAAGATTATCCAAGCGTTGATAACTTCTGGTATTTTGAAATGGAAACTAAAAATACTAAAGTTAGTGACGAATTAAAGAAAATAAAAATGAAAATTAAAGATCAAACTGTTGTAACTGCTGATAAAAATCAAAAATATTGTAATGATAGCTTAAATAATTGTAAGGTAACACCAGAAAGTGCAGATATATCATCATTTAATAGTGCGTTACCAGATAAAATAAGTGGCTCAATGGGTGGATTTATTGCAAATCAAAATAAAACTCAAAAAATATTTGTTTATGATTATAAAATAAATGAAACCAAAATTGATACAAATTATACAACTGGTGAAGAATTATATGTTATTAAACCAACAGGATTAACAGTTGTTGGTGAAAGTCCTTTATTCAAAAATATAAAAGATACATATACATTTAATTATTTAGGATATGGCTTACCTGTAAATGTAGATACATTTGGTGGTAAACGTTATAATTATCAATTTTTAGTAAAAAATATTGGTAAAGCAGATGGTAGTTTAAATACATTATTTAAAAATATTCAACAAGATAAAAGAACAGAATCAGGGACAATGTATGTATGTAATTATGAAGTATCTAACAAAATAGTTTGTCCACCGACTACATGTAAGATTGATTGTTCTGATCCATTAAATTGTGTTTGTAAGGAAAATTGTGATACCGTTACTCAAATGGTATTACAAGCTGTATTTAGACCAGTAAACAACTCTAATATTAATCCAAATGACCGAACTTTAGGAACTAATTGGAGTGATGAAAAGGGTATTGCGGCTAAAGCAAAAATTGAAGAAGATGGCGATGAAATATATGCTAGTCCACAATATTCATTTACATTAAATACAAATAAAATTCTTGAAATAAGAAAATATAATGATCAAAACACTTACGCAAGCTTTGAAATGACCTGTAATCAATTTGGTGATAGATGTGAAAGTAAATTTGTTGAGAAATTTGCTGATAAAATATCTGGAACTTGGATTGAATATGATCAACAAACAAAGAAATTTATTGAAAAAAATTAGTTGTATTTAATTAATAAACCAATTTTCTAAAATGAAAATTGGTTTTTATATGATAGATTATATTGCTTAAAACTATAAATAATTGATATAATAATTATTAGATAGGTGATAAAGTGAAAAAAATATATTATTTTATAATTATTTTATTTACAATGTTTTCTCATATAAATAATGTAAGGGCAAAACAATGTACAAGTGAAGAAATTGCTACTTATCGTGAAAAAGCAAATAATATTATTTTAAGTCAAAAATTTATTGATGGTGAAGAAAAAGAGCGTCATTTTGTAATGAGTTTATATAATGTTGAAGAAGATTTTTTTGTTGTTGAATCTAAACATCCAACAAAAATCGCTAGAATCGATGAAAATAATAAAGTTATTAATTTTTTAAGATACAATGTAATGGTATCAGTTGATTATGAATTTTTAATATTTTTAAATGATCCCCAATGTTATGAAGAAGCAATTCGATCAATTAAAATTAAGGTGCCAAGATATAATGAATATTCCACTTTAGAATGGTGTAATATTCCCAATAATTTAAGAATATGTATGCAAACTCTTCCGGATAATGAATTAATTACCGAAGAAGAATTAAAGGCTATTGAAACAGCTTATAACAAATATCAAGATTCAAAGAGTGTTAGCAGTAATGTTTCTGAAAAAAAACTAACAAATAATCAATTAATAATAATGAGTGGAAGCACTTTATTAATTCTAATTTTCATAATAATTGTTATTAAGAAAAGGAAGAAAAGTATAATATGAAAAATTATAAATTAAAAATTTTAATATTGTTTTTTACTATTTTTGGTATTCTATCTTTAATTATTTTACTTGATAGTAATGTGATTGAATTAACTGAAAATATTAATCAAAGTAAAATAAATATAAATCTTTTTAACAATAAAATAATTGCTGCTCGTAGTACTCCTTCTGCTTCTGAACAACTTATTAATGGTGGAACAATTACAACATGTACAAAATGGAATGACTGGCGAAAAACAAGTGTAACAAAATGTGGAGATACAAGAGCTGGATTTGTTAAACCTAGTCCAAATGGTAGTTCACTTTCAAGTGCATCAAATATTGCTACTATTTTTTATGTGTGTGGACCTAGCGGTAATTTTGATGATATTTGTTGTATTCAGTACACCAGAACTTGTAATACTTCTGGTGATAAGCCAAGTAGTAGCCAAGGTGGAACTTCAAGTAGACCAGATGAACCATCTTCATCAAGTTCATCTTCATATGTAAGCCAACAGTATTGCTATGAAGCTGATGCACCATTAATATCATATTATCGTGAATATCATAATAATCCAACTTCAGCAAACTGGAATTTATTTATTGGTGCTAATCAACGAAATTGTTGTGCTCCTTTAATTAGTAATCCATCAATTAGAAATTTATATTTTGATGCCGTTGGTAATAATATTTATTCAACATATTGTACATCACCAATTCAACCAAGTACATGTTTTACTGGCCCAAATTCAGATAAAATTATTTATGATAAAAGTAATAAAACCCAAACCGATATAAGTAGATATGCAAATAAATGTTGTAGTCTAAGTGATGCAAAAGCAAATATGGGAAGTTTTTATGATAATTATTGTGCAGAACCTATTCAACCTGCCAAAACTTGTTTTATTGGCGTAAATTCGTATAAAAATGATTATAATAATAGTAATAAGACTCAAACCGATATCAGTATATATGCAAATAACTGCTGCGGTCAAGCAGATGCTAAAAATCAAATGGGAAGTTTTTATGATAGTTATTGCACTGGACCTATTCAACCTGCCAAAACTTGTTTTATTGGCGTAAATTCGTATAAAAATGATTATAATAATAGTAATAAGACTCAAACCGATATCAGTATATATGCAAATAACTGCTGCGGTCAAGCAGATGCTAAAAATCAAATGGGAAGTTTTTATGATAGTTATTGCACTGGACCTATTCAACCTAGTAAAATGTGTTTTAGTGGCTTAAATTCATATAAACATGACTATGATAATAGTAAAAAAACTCAGGCCGATGTTGATAAGTATCGAAATTTATGTTGTGATCAACCTGGTGCTTCTTTACAAATGGGTGATTTTTATAATGATTACTGTCCAGTAGTTGTTGAAAAACCCAATACTTGTTTCACTGGTGCCGAATCTGAAAGAATTATTTATGAAAAAAGTGAAAAGGGCGAATTAGATATTGCAAGATATAAATATTTATGTTGTCATTTAAATGGCGCTGAAGATCAAATGGGAAGTTTTTATGATGATTATTGCTCTAAACCTAATGAAATTAATGCTTGTTTTAGTGGAATAAATTCCGAAAAAAGTGTATATGAATCAAGTTCAAAGACACTTAATGATATTACTAGATATAAAAAAATGTGTTGTGATGCACCGAATGCAAGAGTAAATATGGGAAGTTTTTATGATACTTATTGTCCCGCTTCAACTGATGCTTGCGAACCAAATATTGATGAAATGATTTGTGCTCAAAAATCAGATTCTGGTCATATATATGAAGCAAATGAAAAAGGTATAAATAGTAATAATTTAGCTTGCTTACTAAAAAATAAAACTAACGATATTTATTCATATATTGAATCTGACTATATAAA
>CAYOMH010000008.1:18270-19698 GCA_964405055.1 uncultured Muribaculaceae bacterium
ACTAAACAATCTACTGGTTATTATTCAAGAAGTGAAGATGCACTTGAGGCAATATATGATTTAACAAAACTAATTGATCAAGTCAATCAATCATTACAAGGTGAAACTAATCAAAGTAATATTAATCGTTTAAATCATATTAAGAGTGAATTTGCCGCTCAAAAAGTAATTGCTGAAGATAGTTACCGAGTTAATGTAAATAGAACTGAAAGTGCAATTAATCAATACTTTCAATGTGTTAGTTTTGAAAATAAATATAATGAAACTGATTATCCAAAAGTTGATAATTTCTTTTACAATGAGATGAAAACAACTAATAGTTTAACTGCTGATGCATTATCAAAAATTAAAGTGAATCTTCATGATCAAACTGTTACGCCAACAGCTTTATCTTATTGCAATGAATCAATGAGCAATTGTAATTTTCAAGCTACTCAATATACTTTCTATAATTATAAAGCAAATTTACCAACAAATTTAAGTGGAAGTAAACAAGATTATTTAAATTCACAAAGAAATTCAGGTCAAGTAATGTCAATATTTGATATCAAAAAAAGTGAATCAACTGTAAAAGCTAGCTACACTTTAGGCGATGAATTATATACAATAAAGCCAACAGGTTTAGCGGTAACAAAAAATGATCAAAGATTTATCTCGGTAAGTGGTAGTTATACATATAATTATTTAGGGTATGGCTTACCGGTAAATTATGATACATTTGGTGGAAAACGTTATAATTATTCATTTGATATTACTAATTTAGGAACTAAAGAAGGTAATATGATGAAATTATATAAGGAAATGCAACAAGATCGAACTAAAAATAGTAAATCAACCTATATTTGTAATTATGAAGTTTCTAATCAAATTTTTTGTACTGCAGATAGCTGTAAAATTACTTGTCCAGATCCACTAGATTGTGTTTGTGATGGTAATTGTGAAACGATTACTAATCCGATTTTACAAGTTTATTTTCGACCAATTGATAATGATGATATAAATCCAAATAATCGAAGTTTAGGAACTAATTGGGATAGTGAAAAAGGTTTAGCTGCCAAAAAACGAATTGAGGAAACCGGTGATCAAGTTTATGCTGAAAAACCAATGTATTCGTTTAGATTAGATACAAATAAAATTTTAGAAATTAGAGATTATAATAACAACAATACTTATGCAAGTTTTGATATGATATGTAATCAAAAAAATGAACGCTGTGAAAGTAATTTTATTAAAGACTTCTTTCCAGAAAATACTAATTCGTCATTATGGCTTGAATATAATGAAGAAACAAAATCATTTATTAAGACAAATTAAGGATTTAAAATCCTTAATTTTTTTGCTATAATTTATGTATGCCGATTTAGTTAAGGGGTATAACAGAACCATGGTAAGGTTCAGTCGACAGTTCGAGTCTGTCAATTGGCACCA
>CAYOMH010000009.1:0-9696 GCA_964405055.1 uncultured Muribaculaceae bacterium
GTTTGATTAACAGTAAACCAGGCATATGATGCTACTGATAATACTCCAATACATATTACTAATAATGTTGTTGATAGGATAATTCTTTTGTTTTTCATTTACTCCTCCGCGTGTTTTTTATTTTTTAATTATTATATCATGTTTTTTTATGTATAGTTAGAAAAGTAAATTATTTTTCTACTACAGTTCTTTTTTCTTTAATAATCATTTCCATTTTCATTTCACCACCCAAAATATCATCAATACATTCTGGATCTTCACCTTCTAACCAAATAACTACAGTATAGCGATCAATATCGCCTGGTTTCATTTTTAATCTCTCACCATTAAAAACTTTTGTTTCTGATATAAATGGAATTGTTCCTGGTTCTGGCGAACCAGAAATACTCTTTTTAGCATATAAATTCTTCTCTTTGTTAATATAAACCGCAACTCTAACAGCTTCATCAACTTTTTTTATAACTGAATTAATATTAATTTCACGAATATAATCTATACTTTCTTCACCTAAATTTTTTAAGAAGAAAGTATAAGCAATATAATTATCTCCACTGTGATCACCTTCATGATCCAATATATCTTTTGGTAACCAACTTTCAGTGATATTATCCATATAATCTAATGCTTTAGCTCGTAATATTACAGGAGTATTTTTAAAATTTATTTTATCAGACATTACTAAATTTTTTGTGGCTTTTAAATTTGGATCTAAATTTATTGTAAAGTTACCACCATAGTTAATTATATACAAAATCGCATATAATGCTGTTAGAAACAATAATACCAAAGCAATAATTATTTTTAATATTCTTATAGTTACTTTTCTTCGATAAACTTGTTTGGCACTAACCTTTACAGTTAATTTTTCTTTCATTGTAATTATTTCCCTTCATCTAATCAGTTTTTCTTCGACGATAATCAATGAATTTTTGATAATTTTCATCTAAAACATTACTAAGAATTATGGTTTTTCCTTCTTTTCCATATTTGGTGAATAAATCAGCTTTTGCATAGTCTTCTTCATTAATTTCTAAATAATTTGGTTTTACTTTTGGAGCTCTACCACTAATAGAGGTAATTAAAATTAAACCTCCCATATTTTGAATTGTTCTAATACTTTCATAGTGTTTATCAACCAATTGACCATCAATTTCAAATATAATGTAATTGCAGAAACCGTTTTTGCTCATTAAACCAACTAATTTAGTAGCATATTTTTTCTTTTTAAAAAATTTGCTGTTTAATTTAATTATATAAAGTTCTCTTTTCTTTAATTCTAAAGTTTTAATTATCATTGAACAAACATAAGTGTATGCAATAAAAACTAATTCAATATCAATATCCGAAGAGGTATAAACATAATCAACTTCACTATTTTTAAATTTATTTAATGTCTTAATATCATATTTGGGTATTACTTCATATATTTGTTTATTACCATTTTTTCTAATTAATGGAATAAGTTCTAATTGAAAATTTTGATTATTAATAAATTTATCAAATTTTCTTTTATGATCTAAATTACCATTAATTAATAATTGTAATTGTTTTTTACATTTATCTAAGACTTCTAAAATAATATTATCTTTATTAAAATAATTAATTAAAATATTATATATATCACTAAAATCGGTTTTTACATTTGAAAAAGTATTAATTTCTTCATCAATAATAGTTGCAACATATATACACTTTCCAATTAACAAAACAATATTTTGAACTTCTTCTTCTTTTAAGTATTTATAATCAATCATTGATTCAAAAATACTAACAAAAACAATTTGTAATTTTTTATCATTAATTTTGTTTTGATCAAAAAAACGACGATATTTAATAATTGGTCTTAAATTATAATTGCTTATCATAATATAATTTTTAAAATAATATTCAGAACATTGGCTTAATTGTTTTTGCCAAGTAAATTTATTTTCAAAACCAATTTCTAATAACGAAGTTGCATAAGCGACTAAATTTTTAATACGGTATTCAAAATATTTTTCTATTAAATTACCTGTCACTTATTTTCACCTTCTTACTATATTATCATTTTATCACATTGAATAAATTATTCAATAATATATTTATTAAATATTTCATTTATATTATTGTTTCTATCTAACTAATGTATTATAATTGTATTATAAGGAGGAAAATATATGGGAAATTACAATTTAAACGACTTAAATGATTTGCTTAATCAACAAAATCAACCGGTTAATGTATTAGGAGGATGGTATGTTGCTTCATTGGTTTTAGCAGTCGTTGGTGCGATTCTAGTTGTTTTACTATTTTTAAACAAGAATAATAAAACAAAATTAAAAGGAGCAGCAAAATGGTTATATGATTTTTTAAATTTTGATTTTATTGCTCTTGAAACTATTTTAAAAGCACTATACACTGGCGTAACCATATTCATTATTCTTAATTCTTTTAACTATATTTCAATTGATTTCTTACAATTTATTGTTTACCTATTTGGTGGATTAGTTGTATCTCGCTTATTATTTGAATTAATTCTTATGTTTATAAAAATTTGGCGTAATACAACCGAAATTAATAATAAATTACAAAAATAATTGAAACAAACAAAAAGTAAATAGTAAAACTATTTACTTTTTTATTTGATATTTTCATAAGGATCTTTATCCCAAAGAAAGCCAAAGAAGTATTGATCCGCAGCAATATTGTTACATTCTTTAGATGGAATAATTGATTTATAACCAAATCCGTGACAAGTAGTAATTAATCCATCATTATTTATACTTTCACATTTTCGTTCAATTTTATTAAAACATAACAATGGTGATTGATGATTTTTTGTCTGAATATAGTCATAAGTAGTTATTCCAATCGAAATTATAAAAAATACACCAACAATAAAGCCGAAGATTTTCAATATAAAATTTGTTAATCCTGCTTTTCTTTTCTCTGCTTTAATTAATTGTTTTTTTTCTTTTTCACTAAGTAAAATTAAAGGATCAATCACTGGTATTGGTTGTTTCTTTGTTTTTGGGAGAGATTTTTTTCTAGTTTTTTTACCATTAGTCATAATAATACCTCCTAATCAATTTTAAAATCATTATTAATTAATTTAGTAACACTATTTTTATCTACTTCTTGTTTATTAATAATTTGCATTATGATTGTTGAAAGATAGCGAATACGCATTTTATCAGTTGGAATCATTCTAATAAATCTTAGTTTAATAACAGTTCCATTATTTAAATAAATTTTAAACATTGAACTATTGGCTTTATATAAGATACTAAAAATACTAATTGAACTATATGGAATAACTAATATTTCTCTTTTTTCTTTTATGGCCATTCGATTATCAAATAAAATTATTTTTTGATCAGTAAATATTCCATGATCGCGAATTGTAGTATATGCTACAATTATTTTTTCGTTTGCCGAAATATGATCATTGACATATTTTGGTAAACGATCAACTTCTTTAGTTCGACTAAAATTATAATATTTTGTAATTCTTTTCATCAAATCAACACCTATCATAAAAAAATTATAACATAATATTATTGATAATAAAATATATATGTTTGTTTGACAAAATAGGACTCTTACCATATAATTTTATTAGATTGGAGTAATTATTATGCGCAGAATGGAAAGGCGAACAGCCGACGAAATCCAAAAAAGAAAAGATCTCGCTAAAAGAATATTATCAGTCGGTATTGCTACTACTATTGTTGGTGGATCTATTGTTGGTGGATCGATTATATTATCTATTAGGGATGGTAATAATGCTATACCAAAAGAAGATAAAGAAATAGTTCAAAGATTTGTTTCTAATTATAATAATGAGACAAATGATAAAATTGTTAACTCATATCCACCAGATATTGTTTATACCGTTTTACCAAATGATAATCTTGTAAAAATATGTAAAAAACACGGGTTAGATCCAAATTATTATTTAATGTTAGCATATTATAATCGAATTAATAATCCAAATCTTATCTTCGTTGGTGATAAAATAATTATTCCGGCAGAACAAAAATTAATTGAAAAAGCAATTTTGGGAATAAATAACGGTGTGAGTTTATTAAGAGATAATTATCATTTAGTTAAACAAGGTGAAAGATTATATAATATATGCAAAGAAAAATATGGTAATGGTGAGTATTCCTATGCAATAGCTTATTGGCAACAAATTGACCCACATAATATTGAACCTAATCAAATTATCTATTTATTAAACAACGATGAATTAAAAAGATTTGTAGCTAATAATTCAGAAGAAATTTTAAAATATAAAGAGTTATTCTCAGAAGATATAACTCTTACAATATAAAAAAAACAATAATTTAATTATTGTTTTTTTATGCTTTACCTTGATATTTTCCATCTTTAGTTGATACTATGATATGATCACCAGCATTAATAAATAATGGAACTTTAACTACATAGTTAGTTTCAATTACTGCATCTTTAAGAGCGTTATTTACAGTATTACCCTTAACTGCCGGTTCAGTTGAAATTACTTCATAATCTACTTTTTCTGGTAAATTAATACCAATTATTTCTCCATTATAGGAAAGTAATTCAATTACTAAACCTTCTTTTATGAAATCTATTTCATCTTTTAAAGTTTCTTTATTAATTTCAATTTGTTCATATGATTCCGTATTCATAAATGCATAGTTATTGCCAGAAGCATATAAAAATTGCATTGGTAATTTTTCGACATGAGCTTTTTCAATTTTAATATTAGTATTAAATTTTTCTTCAACTATTGAGCCAGTTTTTAAATTCTTTAATTTAATTCGAACAAAAGCCGGTCCCTTTCCAGGTTTAACGTGTTGAAATTCTAATATTAAACACAAATTACCATTAATAATTACAGTCATGCCATTTTTAATGTCGTTAATATTAATATTCATGTTTATAATTACCTACCTTATTTTTTTTCTTTAAAAACGGTACTTTTCTTACATTTAGTACAATATTTTTTAATTTCTAAACGATCGGGATTATTTTTTTTATTTTTTTGAGAACGAATTACAAAACTTTTGCATTCAGTACATTCTAAATCGATGTATTCACGATTTTCATTTTTCTTTGCCATTTTATTTTCCTCCTTCAATTTACCGTTGTGATTATATCAATATCCTGATTATTTGTAAAGTATATATCAATATTTATTAATTTTTTTGATAATATTCTCTGATGTTATTTTTTAAATTTGGATCAAATTCTTTGTTTTTTATCATTTCAATTTCAAATTTATATGGTGGGTATAATCTTTCTTTGTCTATGTCTGAATTTCCAACATACGGCGTTTCCAATATTTTAGGAATATCAGCAAGTCTCTTATTATATATAACATCAAGTAAAATATTAAATCCAATTGTTCCATAACCAAAGTTATCATGACGATCTTTTCCAGCACCAAGATTATTTTTACTATCATTAATGTGTAAACATTTAATATTACTTATTCCAATTGATTGATCAAATAAATCTAAATAATCATCAAAATTTTTTATATTATAACCAGAATCATTTAAATGACAAGTATCAAGACAGAAACCAATTTTTTCCTTATAAGTAATATTGTCATATAAATACTTTAATTCTTCAATTGAAGTTCCACATTCATTACCCTTCCCCGCCATTGATTCAAGTAAAATTGATACATTATAATCATTATTTAATATTATATTTAATCCATGAATTATATTATTTAATCCCTCAGTTTTAGTCATTGATACCGCACTACCTGGATGTAAAACTAAATATTTTATTCCTAAATCATGACACCTTTTTAACTCTTCTTTTAAAAAAGTAATTGCAAAATTATGTTTTTCAGTTTCAAGATGATTAGCTAAATTTACTATATATGGTGCATGACAAATTACATGATCCATTGACATATTATTTTCTTTCATTAAATTATAAGCTTCAATAGTCAATTGATTATTAATTGGACTTCTTAGTGTATTTTGTGGAGGTCCAGTATATATCATATATGTATTTGCCCCGTAACTAATTGCTTCTTTAACACTACCAAGAAGTTGATCTTTAGATAAAAAAGAAACGTGGCTACCTAATATTATCATTTAATCACCGCGTTAATTATCTCATAAAAAAAAACAAGAGTAAACTTGTTTTTTTAATTACTATGGAACAAATGTAAGGCCGGTTATCGGATCAATACATGTTGCTGGACAATTTGTAGCTGATACAACTGATGATGCAAATGAAGTTAATTGACCACCAGTTATTTCTTTGACAATTTTTCCTTTATCTTTCAATAAAGCAGTAAATCCACCAGCAGCAGCTGAATAAAAGAATTGATTATTATATACGTAAACACGATCAGGAGTTCTAGTATTATAGTCAATTATCATGCAACCTTTATCGTTAGTAGTTGGTTTTAATTTATCAATGCGATAGCATAAGTTTGCTCCTGCTCCTTTAGCATTATACTCATCTTGAAATGCTGCTCGAACTGGATCTGCATATAATAATATTTGATCAGCCCAAACATCTTTTGATCTAGCCTTTAATGAATCAAGAACTGTTGGCATTGCTAAACCAATTAATAAGCCTAATATAACAATAACAACTATCAATTCAACTAATGTAAACCCTTTGTTTTTTTTCATTTTTCCTCCTATTTTATACACTAATTATAACATTTTTTAGTGCCATGTCAATAAATATTTATTACTTTACAGTTTAAAATCCTCAAGGAAATCATCAATAGTCATCTCTGTTAAGATTAATTCGTGATCCTCTTTTTTTTCAATTGTTTTTTCATCTTTTTTATCCAATGCATCAGTTGATAAATCAATATTTTTTTCAATACTTGCTTTAATAAATGCTTGTTCATATGCATCATTAACAATATTTGAACCGGTACTATCAATATCCATAATAGGTATTTCACTATTTTTAATATTGTTTATTACTTCACCATTTTTTAAACCAATTATATCTCTACTTACTGAACCAAATACATTAATTATTTGATAATTATTTGACTTAACTTTTTTCATAATTGTACTACCACGTTTTGCTCGACCAGTTGTTGTTAAATCACTTAATTTAATCCTTTTGGCTAGTTTTTTATTGGTAAATACATTAACAAATTCCACTTCTTCATTTAAAGATACTGCACCAATTACAAAATTTTCTTTTAGACTTATTCCTTTAACACCTGTTGAACGAACATTAACATTTGGTAATTCCGCTGTGTTAAATAATGTATAATAGCCATCATCTGTGACTAATAAAATATTATTATTTATTTTTGTAGTAGCAACAACTTGATCTTCAGGTTTTAATTTCATTACTAACATTGGTTTTGAGTATCTAGTAACTTCAAAGTTTTTAAGATTTGTTTTCATTATTTGGCCAAATTTACTTATTATGGCAATATCAGAATAATTATCTTTATTAAAGATATAAGAACCAATCACGCTTTCATCTGGACTAATTGTAACAATATTACTTACATGTTTACCTAATTCTTTCCATTTTCCTTCCGGGATTAAATGAATAGGAATAAATAAGTAATTACCCATACTAGTAATTATAATTAATGAATCTAATGTATTTGTTTCAAAAATATTTATTACATAGTCACCATTTTTTAAGCCTGTTTCTTCTTCTTTGGAAGAATTATATGATTTTAAACTTACTCTTTTTATATAACCTTCTTTAGTAAGAACAACCAAAGTATCTTCCTTACCAATCATGTCTTTAACATCAATCTTTATTTCGGTAACTTCTTCTTGAATATCAGTTTTTCGAGGAATTTCATATTCTTTTTTAATTTTTCTTAATTCATCCTTAATAACACCTTTTAATTTGTTATCATCACTTAGAATTTCTTTTAAAGATTCAATTATTATTTTCAAATCATCTAATTCTTTCTTTAATACTTCGATATCAGTATTGGTAAGTCGATATAATTGAAGCATTACAATTGCTTCAGCTTGTTTTTCAGTAAATTGATATTCAATAACTAAATTATTTATTGCATCAGCTTTATTTTTTGATGAACGAATTGTTTTTATTACTTCATCTAATATACTTATTGCTTTAACTAAACCTTCAGTAATATGAACTTTTGCTAAAGCAAAAGTTAAATCAAATTTACTTCTTTTAGTAATTACTTCAATTTGATGATTAATATAGGCATCTAAAATTGGAATAATTCCAAGTAATTTTGGTCTTCTATTAACAATAGTAACCATATTAAAATTATAAGAAACTTGTAATTCCGTATTTTTTAATAAATAATTCATTATTAATTTAGAATCAGCATTTGGTTTTAAATCAATTGCAATTCGTAAATTATCTTTTTTATCTGATTCATCTCTTACTTCAGCAATGCCATCAATTTTTTTATCGATTCTAATTTCATCGATTTTTTTAATTAATAATCCTTTATTAACATCATAAGGAATTTCACTTATGATAATTTGACTAGCATTTTTGTTTTTTATTACTTCATAACGACTACTAATAATCGATTTACCCCTACCTGTTGTGTAGGCATCAATTATTCCACTTTTACCTTCAATTATTCCTCCAGTAGGAAAATCAGGCCCTTTAACAATATCTAAAATTGTTTCTAAGTGACAATTCGGTGAATCAATTCTTTTAATTGTTGCATCAATAATTTCACCAAGATTATGAGGAGGAATATTGGTTGCATATCCTGCACTTATTCCCATACAACCATTTATTAATAAGTTAGGAAATCTTGCTGGTAATACAGTTGGTTCTTCAGTAGTATCATCATAATTTGGGGCAAATATTACAGTATCTTTATCAATGTCTTTTAATAATTCCATCGCAATTTTTGATAATCTTGCTTCAGTATAACGCATTGCCGCAGCTGGATCGCCATCGATTGAACCATTATTTCCATCCATTTGTACATACACATGATTTAATTTAAAATTTTGACTCATTCTTACTAAGGCATCATATACTGAAGAATCACCATGAGGATGATAATTACCAATTACATTACCTACTGCTTTTGCCGATTTTTTAAAATGATGATCGTATGTGTTTTTATCTTTATACATTGCATAAAGAATCCTTCTTTGTACTGGTTTTAATCCATCTCTAACATCTGGGATTGCTCGATCTTGAATTATATATTTTGAATATCTACCAAAACGATCACCCATTATATCTTCAAGACTATAATCATGAATTCTTTTTAATGCATCTTCTGTTTCCATTTTTTCACCTTCACTATTTTATAACCTACTGATTAATATATCAGATAATTAATTTAACATCTACTTTTTTAGACAATTGTGTCTAATTTTACACTGACGATTTTACTTACTCCACTTTCTTGCATAGTAATTCCATATAAATAATCAGCATATTCCATTGTTTTCTTTTTATGCGTAATTATAATAAATTGAGTTAATCCTTCATATGATTTAATATATTTACCAAAAGTATCAACATTAACATCATCTAAATTTGCTTCAACTTCATCTAATATACAAAATGGTACTGGTCTTATATTGAGAATTGAAAACAATAAAGCAATAGCTGTAAGTGTCATTTCTCCGCCAGATAAAAGTGATATTTGTTTTAAATTTTTGCCAGGTGGCTCAGCATTTATTTCGACACCTGTTTCTAAAATATTATTAGGATCAGTTAATGATAAGAAACCATTTCCACCTTTAAATA
>CAYOMH010000009.1:9796-19647 GCA_964405055.1 uncultured Muribaculaceae bacterium
TACTTCTTTTTTTCTAATTATTTCTAGTTGTAACAATTCATTATTACAATCTTCTTTTTGATCAATATGCTTACTTATAGCAAGTTCAATTTCGTCTTTTTTAATTAATGCTTCGTTATATTCTTCTAAAATATGATTTATTTCAATATCTATTTCGTTTTTTAAAACAGCATTTGTGCCTTTTAATTCACTATTTAATGTTCGATATTCATTATTTTTATTTTCAATATAAATGTTTTTTTGATTTAATGATTCTTCAAGAGCAATAATTGTCATTTCAATTTGACGATAATTTTCATTTAAAATATTTAATTCTTGTTCAATTTTTATTAGTTCTTGATTATTTTTTTGATAATCGTTACTTAAATAATTTAATTCTCTAATTATCTTCTCTAAATCGTTTTTTTCGTTTAATAAACCTTTAGTTGATTTAATACTTCCACCAGTAATTGAACCACCAGTATGTAATAATTCACCATCAAGAGTAATAATTCGATAACGATATTTAATTAATTTACCTAATTTATTCATGTCATCAATTGTTTTTACAACAATTGTATTACCTAATTGATTAAGAATTATGCCACGATATATTTGGTCATATCTAACTAAAGAAGATGCTAAACCAATAAAACCTGGAAAATTATTAATAATTTCATTTGTTTCAGGGTCAATGCCTTTTGGACTAATTATATTTAAAGGAAAAAAAGTAACTCGGCCTAAATTATTTTCTTTTAAATAATTAATTGCTTCTTTAGCAGCATTTTCATTATCTACTATTACAAAATTAGCATTAAATCCTAATGCAGTTTCAATTGAATTTGTATATTCACTATCTGTTTCAATTAATCGGCCTAAAACATTGTGTATTCCTTTTAATCTTGGATTATTTAACACATTTTTTACTGCATATGGCATTTTTGAATCATTATTAATATTATCTTCAATAATATCTCTTTGATTCTTTAACATTAAAATTTTCTTGTTTATTTCATTAATGTTATTAGTTAAGTTTGATTTTGATACACTACTTTTCTTAATTTCAAATGATATTTCTTCTTGTTTAACTTTTTTCTGTGTTAATTTTTCTTCCAGTTCTTTTATTTCAGCATTTAACAAAGCAATATCTTTTTTTTCAGTTAAAATTTGTTGTTTTAAATTTACAACATTATTTTCTAATTTATCTGCTTCAACATCATATTTTTTTCGTTCCATCATGGTTTGTTTTTGACTATCAAGTAATGATACTTTTTCCGATGATTGAAGTAAATCTTGATTTAATTTTGTAATTTGTTCATCAATTTTAAGTAATTTAGCTTTTATTTTTTCAATCTTTTGTTCCGTAATATTAAGATTAGAATCGCTACTAATTGAATTGTCTTCCGAATCTTTTTTTGCATCAGTAATTTTCTCTAATTCACTATTTAAATCGTGAATATCTTGAGCAATTAATGAAATTTCTATTCCTTCTAATTCTTCTTTATATTTCAAATATTTTTTAGCAGTTTCTGCTTGATTGCGAAGTGGTTCTAAACTAACTTCTAGTTCAGAAATGATTAAACTAATTCTTTCTAAATTTTCATTAGTTCTTTCTAACTTACGAATTGTTTCTTCTTTTCTTTTTTTATATTTTAATACTCCAGAAGCTTCTTCAATTATAGTTCTTCTTTCTTCTGGTTTTTGATTTATAATATCAACAACTTTTCCTTGAGAAATAATATTAAATGATTCTCTGCCAGCACCACTGTCAATAAAAAGATCAGTAATATCTTTTAATCTGACTTGATTATTATTTAAATAATATTCATTTTCACCAGTTTTATAACAAGTTCTTTTTACTTCAACTTCTGAATATTCTGTATTTAAATAATGATCAGTATTATCAAATACCAAAGTAACTGTTGCATAGTTATGTGGTTGTCTTGATTTACTACCAGAAAAAATAACATCGATCATTCCCGATGTTCCTCTTAAGGCTTTAATTGATTGTTCACCAAGCACCCAGCGAACTGCATCAACTATATTGCTTTTACCGGAACCATTAGGTCCAACAAAAACTGAAACGCCTTTTTTTAAATCAATAGCTGTTTTATCAGCAAAAGATTTAAATCCATATGCTTTTATACTTTTTAAATACATTTATTAATCACCATTTTTCGCTCTTTTTTGATACGCTGATAAAGCAGCTTGTTGTTCAGCTTCTTTTTTTGTTTTTCCACTGCCAACACCAAAAACAATGTTATCAATTCTTACTTCAACTGTAAATTCACGATTATGAGCAGGGCCTTTTTCTTTTGTTACAACATACTCTAATGAATCTTTTGATGTTTGAACCATTTCTTGTAAAACTGATTTATAATCAGCAAAAAACAAATAATTTTTTTCTATATAAGGGATAACTAATTGATATAAATATTTTTTTACTTGGGATATTCCCGAACTTAAATATATTGCTCCCACTACTGATTCAAATACATCGGCAATTATTGCTGGGCCAATATTATTCTTTTGACCTTCACCAGTTCGAATATATTTCTTCAAATCTATTTTTTCAGCATATTCAACCAAAGCATCTTCACAAACATAACTAGCTCTTTTTTTACTCATTTCGCCTTCATCTAAATCTGAAGTCAAAAAATAATACTCACTAATAACTAATTGAATTACTGCATCACCTAAATACTCTAAACGCTCATAATTATCGCCACCATGTTCATTTGAATATGAACTATGAGTTAAAGCAGTAATAATTAATTCTTCATTTAAATTAGCTAACCCAAACTTTTTTAAAAAATCCATCACCATCATCCTTAATGTTGTTATTCCATTAATTAATTATACATAATAAATAGCTTTATCGCAATTTAAAATTGCATATAATTATTAATTATAGTAAAATTATGATGGTGATAAGAATGAAAAAAATAGCCATTAAATTAATAAAGTTATATCAATTTACCCCACTTCATTCTCATAATAATTGTCGGCATATTCCAACTTGTTCTAACTATGCGATTGAAGCAATAGATAAATATAATTTTTTTAAAGGATTATTTTTAACAACAAAACGAATAATAAAATGTAACCCCCTTGGTTCATTTGGTTATGATCCAGTTCCAGAAAGGAAAAATAAATGAAAAAAATATTAGTTCTAATTTTAATTACCATAATTACAACACTAACTTCAGGTTGTTTTAGTAGAGATTTGATGGAAGGAATAACAATTTATTCTACCTCATATCCCGTTACTTTTTTAGCCAATGAATTATATGGATACAATTCTACTGTTAAAAGTGTTTATCCTAAAGGTGTTGATCCAAAAACATATGTTATATCCGACAAAAAAATAAAAGATTACGCTAAAGAAAGTTCTTTATTTATTTATAATGGTCACACCAATGAAAAAGAAATGGCTGCTAAATTTTTAAAGTATAATAAAAATATTCGCATAATTGATGTATCGCAAGGATTAAAAGAAAAACCTTATGTTGAAGAATTATGGATAGCCCCAAGTAATTATTTAATGTTAGCTCTAAATATTAAAAATGGCTTAAAAGAATATATTGATAATCAATTCATTCACGAAGAAATTGAAGAAAATTATGAAAAAATAAAAGTAAGCATTTCGAAGATTGAAGCCGAATTAAAAGTTATCAGCGAACTTGGTGATGATAATACTTTGGTAATCGATAATGATGCGCTTTTATACTTAAAGAAATATGGATTTAATGTTATTAGTGTTGATACAACCCAAAATAACATCCCTGAACTAACAACAAATAATGTTAAAAGATTAATAAAAGATGGTATATTAACCTCAATTATTTTATTGGATAGCTATAAAGAAAATGAATTAGTTCGCGATATAATTGCCAATACAAAAGTTAATTTAGCACCAATAATTACCAAAAATTATTTATTGGAAAACGATGATAATATAAATTATTTTGATATTATGCAAAATAATTTAGAAATAATCAGAAAAGAAGTAGCTAATTAAAAGAAAGCTGGTTTAATATGGATTTAGGAATTAATATAATTGAGGCAGAAGAAAAAAAAGGAAAATTTAGAAAGATAATTAAAATTATTTTAATTGTTTTAATGTTTGCAATTTTGATTGGCTTGGCATATTACTTTTTATATTATAAAAAAGATGTTCCTAAAGAAGTAAATCTTGTAGATGAATATTTTATTAATTATACTGCTAAAAATGTTGAACATTTTGAAGATGCTATTCTTAATAATAATAATTATACTGGTGATAATAATGCCGGGGGATTATTTTATGAAAGCGATTTAATTACCGTTGATGATTTAGATAGTGATATTATTGTTTTATCGACCATAAGTCATATGATGGATTGTTACAAAATTAATCCAAATAATAATGGTTGTGGTATTTCAATAAATAGTAACACAAGTAAATATTTTACTAGTAAAGAAAATTTACAGTTATATGTAGATCTATTATATGGACCAAATATTTTACTTGAAGATCATGGTTCTTTAATTCAATATGGAAATATTAAGAATTTAAGTTTTGTTAATAATAAATATTTATTTGAATATGACAATAATATTACTAAACAAACAATTAATAAATATCAATATCAAGTTATAAACAAAGATGTTAATGATGAAAATAAAATATTAATTACTAAGGCCGTGGCATTTTTTGAAGAAAAAAACGAAAATGGCCAAACAATTATTGATAGTTATAAATTAGATAATAAAATAGATAAATTAACTAGTTTTCCAGTTACAGATGCTAACCAAAATATTAATGATTATTTATTATCAACTAGTACAATTCCAAAATATTTATTTACTTTTACTCGTCACCCAAATGATGGAAGATATATTTTTTATAGTGTTGAAAGATTAAAATCATAACTAAGTATTTGACTATTGTTTTTAAATAGTGTAAAATTCACTTAGTAATCTTTTTTGGAGCAGTACTCAAGAGGCTGAAGAGGCGCCCCTGCTAAGGGTGTAGATTGGGAAACTGATGCGAGAGTTCAAATCTCTCCTGCTCCGCCATATTGAAAACAAAAATCTTAAATTTAATTTAAGATTTTTTATTTAAGTACTATATTTTCTGAATTGTTCTTTTTAAATTGCTATGCTATAATATTTTTAGAAAAGGATGATGATTATATGACAGATAAAATATGCCAATCTTGTGGCTTAGTTATGAGTGAAAAAGATGATTCAATAGGTACTAATTTTGATGGAACATTAAGTTCAGAATATTGTTCTTATTGTTACAATTTAGGTGAATTTGTTGTAGATTGTTCTTTAGATGAAATGGTTGAATCTTGTGTTCCATTAATTTTGGAAGAATATCCAGAAGTAGGAGAAGAAAGTGCCAATGAACAAATGCGAGAATATCTATTAAAATTAAAAAGATGGCAAAAAAATTAATATCTAGTACTTATTTAAATAGATAAAGTAAAATTAAATGAAGAGGATAAAAAATATAAAATAAATATTTTATATTTAAGCCTCTTTTTTTGTTATAAAAATTCATTATTAAAAAAGCTAAAATAGCACCAAAATTAACATACGGATTTAGCATAAAAAATATTCCGCCAGCGATTAATAAATTAGTTGGGTTTTGTTTAGCAAAATATAAAGATACTATTAATATAATTCCTGATGCACCATAGGAAAATCCCAGCAATTCAGCTATTACACTACCAATTAAAGTAATTAAGCAAGCTAAATAAATATTATTGGCTTTTTTAATTAAAATAAGTACTATCAGACCAATAAATAAAGTAAAAAATATATTATTATCAGACCAATTAAACATTTTATTTGAAAAAAATAAATCATACGGTATTTCAGATATTAAAGCAAAAGCACCTAATCTAATTAAATATTTTTTAATATTTTTTGTATAATGTGAACCTTCAACTAATAGAAAACAAAATATTGGAAAAGCTAAACGCCCGACAATAAAAGAACCATAGAAATAAATATTATTCGTTAATACTTTATCGGCAATTATATTTGTATTAATCATTAATTTACATATATGGTCAATAAGCATTGAAACAATAGCAATTATTTTTAAAGAACTTCCTGATAATATTTTCCATTTAGGCATAATAATCAATCCTAACTATAAATTATTAATTCATGTTGAGCTCTCGTACACGCCACATAATATAATTTTTTCTCTTTGGCTGAATAATAATTATTTTTATTTTGAACAACAATAACGGCATCAAATTCTAATCCTTTTGCCATATATGAAGGTAAAACAATTAAATCTTTTTTGAAATTTGAAGTTGAATCATTTACCAAAGTAATTTTGACATGTGATTGTAATAAATCATATATACTTTCTGCTTCTTCATTAGTTTTGGTAATGATGGCGATTGAATGATGTTCACTGCTTAGATGGGTTAAGTCATTTAATAATTGTTCTTTAATATCTTTATTTTCTCTCAATAATACTGGATTTTCATTTGATTTTCTAATTGCTGATACATAATCTAAGCCTAATATTTTGTTTGAATATTCAATTATTTCTTGAGTTGAACGATATGTTTTACTAAGTTCTAAATAAACACTTGTCCCTGATAACAATTCGGTTAATTCATTTAATGATTTATATTCATAATATGGATTAATTGTTTGATTAATATCACCTAAAATCGTTAATCCAGCATTCTTAAATATTTTAGAAATAATAATATATTGTAATTTACTATAATCTTGAGCTTCATCAATTATTACTTGTTTAATATTACCATTATAATCAAATCCATTTAATAAACCTTTAATAAAAACAAAAAGCAAAGCATCTTCATAATATAGTAAATCACGATCAATAAAATTATTAATTGTTTCATCAGATATTTTTATTTTGGTGTATTCACTTTTAAAGAAATTTGCATATATTTCTTTAAAATCTAATTTAATATTTAAAGATTCACAAATAGCTTTTTTAAAAGAATTAACTTTATTATGTTTACCATTATAATTATTTTCGGATAATTTTATTGCCATTTCCTCTACTCGTTTAAATATTGGTAATTTAGCATATCTCTTTGAAAACATCTCAAATAATTCACTAGCTAAATATTCGTGTTTATCAACACATATATCACTAGTAAATTTAGCATTCATAATCAAACTTTTAATATATTTAGTTAAATCATATATTATTTCATCACTTTGTTTATAAATAATTAATTTTTCATTACCAACATTTTTTTGATAATATCTAGCAATGAATTCAACAAAAGATTCAACATTTTTATATTCATCAATACTTGATTTTAAAAAATCATGAAAAGTTGTTTGCATAGTGTTTTCTTCACCAAGTTCAGGTAAAACATTAGATATATATTCAGTAAAAATACGATTTGGTGAAAAAATTAAAACATTTTTGGAAGATAAGTTTTTTAATTTATATAATAAAAAGGCAATTCGATGTAAGGCTACAGAAGTCTTACCTGAACCAGCTATTCCTTGAACAATTAAATTTTTATCTGATGTGTTCCTGATAATTTTATTTTGTTCTTGTTGAATAGTATTAACAATGTTCTTCATTTTGTCAGAGCTTTCTTTTGCTAATACTTCTTGTAACAATTCATCATCAACATTTAGATTATTATCAAAAACATGTCTTAATTTGCCATCAACAATCTTATATTGTCTTTTTCTAATTAATTCACCCTTAATTATCCCTTGTGGAGCATCATATGCACATGGACCTAATTCATAATCATAAAAAACACTACAAACTGGACTACGCCAATCATATATTAAATGTTGAAAATCACCCTCAACTAAATGCGTAAGCCCGATATAAATCAATTCTTTTTTATGATTTTCATCAGCTAAAATAATTGAACCAAAGTATGGATTGTTTTGAATTTTATATAGTTTTTTAAAATATTCTCCACTTTTTAATACTAAAAACACTTCATTTTCATTCATAGCCATTACTTGTTTTAATTCAGTTGGATCCATTTCACTTCGATTATCCCAAACAAATTTTTTAAATTCATTGATTCGATCTTCTTTATCATATAATTCTTGACCAAGTGATGACAATTGTTCTCTAATTACACCAATTGTTTTTTTTAAACGATCTTTTTCAAGTTTTATTTCTTCGGGTTTAATTAATGAAGAAGGTTCATTTTTCATATCCTAGCCTCTTTCTTTTGTTGTTTTTTATCTACAAACTAAAAACAACAATTTGTTGTTTTTTTTGTTTTAATAATTATCTGTTGCTAATTGTTTTTTCAACTATCATATGAACCGAAGACTCATTAAAAGGTTTCGTTAACATATCAATTATTGGATAAGAGAAAGCTTTATTTATCATTTCTCTTGAATCAGCTCCAGTAATAATCGACACTGGAATAATATCAAATAAATTATTTTGTTTAAAATAATCAAGGACTTCAAAACCATTGACTTTAGGCATGTTTAAGTCGAGCAACATCCCCAAAATCATATTTGTATTATTACTTACAATATCAATCGCTTCTCTACCATCTTTAGCCAAGATAATAGGATATTTATCGCGAAATATTTTTTCTATATAATTTTGCATTAAATTTGAATCATCCACTATTAATAAAGATTTTTCCATTATTGGTGCGCTTCTTTCTGGCACACTTACACCTTGACTTGGTGATTTACCCAAATACTCATTTACTAATGATACTACCTTTTTTGCTTCTGATTCTAAATCATCATAATTATTGACAACAAAATTAATATTGTTAGCTTTACTTTCTAACTCGTGTTGATAAGCAATGTTAGCCAATTTATCAAATCCTAAATATCTTGAATCGCTTTTTAAAGAATGAACTAGTATTGCATAGTCATTCATATTGTGACTTTCTTTATACAATTTAATTTTTGCCATTTTTTCATTAATGGCATTTAAAAAATCAATTAATATTTCATTGTATGTTTCAATATCACCAAGCAATTCTAAGCTTTTCTCAATATTGACTCCCCTATTGATTAATAAATTTACATCCTTCATTTGTTAATCACCTATCTTCTTTTATTATATCATATTATTTAGTTATTCAATCATTTTATTGTCAATATACAAAAAAGGTTGACTATTATTTATTAAAACATATACATTATCAGAAAAATACTCATCAGTTCTTGGATCAATTCCTCTAATTAAATATTTTTTTTCAATTAATTCAGTAATAAATATTTGATTATTTTTACAATCTTTTTTTAAATAACATGTAAAGGCACTTTCTTTTAT
This sequence comes from uncultured Muribaculaceae bacterium, assembly GCA_964405055.1. Taxonomy (GTDB): domain Bacteria; phylum Bacillota_I; class Bacilli_A; order RF39; family UBA660; genus JAAZHN01. The sequence goes on from CAYOMH010000009.1 coordinate 19,056, forward strand.
TTTCAAAGTTTCTACCTTTAATAATTTAGCTAAATGATTATTATTAACTTTTATCATGGTTGGAACAATTATTAATAGAATAATTACAATTGTTAACAAAATTGATATTTTTTTATTTGTTTCCATAATAATCCCTTTCAAATTCTTCTTTATATTTAAGAAATTGATCATTTTTGATTGCATCTCTAATATTTTCCATTAGTTTAGTTAAAAAACGAATGTTATGAATTGAAAGTAATCGTTGACCAAAAGTTTCTTTAGCTACTAATAGATGTCTAATATAGCTTTTTGTATAATTCTTACAAGTATAACAATCACATTCATCTAAGGCAGAATAATCATCTTTATACTTACTATTTTTCATATTTATTTTACCATATTTTGTATAAGCATGTCCATGTCTTGCCAATCTAGTTGGGGCTACACAATCAAAAATATCAATGCCTCTTAATACTCCATTTAATATATCATCTGGATCACCTACACCCATTAAATAACGAATTTTATCTGAGGGAAGATGAATGGTTGAATAATCAATCATTTTATACATTACTTCTTTTGTTTCACCAACACTAGTTCCCCCAACTGCATA
>CAYOMH010000010.1:0-1781 GCA_964405055.1 uncultured Muribaculaceae bacterium
ATTAAACTTGTTGTTAAGCCAATAGCTAATGAATTAATTATCATATTAATTTTCATTCCCCAAGTAGTAATTGCACTAGTAATAAATTCGACTTCTGTAGTATTATAACCAAGATTATTTAATGTTCTTAACATTAAAACCATGTTAACAAAAGTATATATTTGTGATCCAAGCCCAAGTATTATATATGGAATTGTATATCTAATTAATTTTTTGCTTATTTCTTTATTACTAATATTGTCTACTGAAGTATTTTCAATAAAACCAAGTTTTTTTCGATTATTATACATTTTATATAATAAATAAATAACCGCAACTATGGCACCAAAAAATGCCCCGGTTAAAGCAATAGAAATAGTAAATCTTAAAGATTGATGGAATACTTTAAATGATAGATAACTACCAAAAATAATTACGAATATTCTTATTAATTGTTCAATTATTTGACTAGTTGCACTTGGAGCAATATATTTATGCCCTTGTAGATAGCCCCTTGTAATACTAAGGATTGGCACTACTAATATAGCAAAAGAAATAACTTTAATAACCGCTGATACATCTTCAATATTATTTCCGCCTTGTAAGTTACCAATTAATATTTTAGCTACAGTACCTGAAAATATAAATAATAAAAGAAAAGATACAATTGATATAATTGATACTATCTTTCTTCCAATTTTAAATGCTCTAATTTTTGCTTCATTATAGCCTAAAGTATTATATTCACTAATAATTTTACTAATAGCAATAGGTACACCAGTAGTACTAACTGAAAGAAATATTACATAAATATTATATGCATATCCGTAAAGAGCTCCACCTTGACTACCAATTATTGCATAAAAAGGGATTACATATAATAATCCTAATATTTTTACAAACACAACTGATAAAGTTGCAATTATTGTTCCTTCAACAAAACTATTTTTTTTCATATATTCACCTTAAGTTCTATTAAAGATTATAACACATTATTTACTTAAGAATAAAGCTTGTAGATGAATAGTTGTCAATTAATCATTTGGTTTTGCTTTTCTTAAACTCGTTCCTTGTTGAACAGTCAATAAATCACCAATTGACTTTTGTAAACTTAAATTGTTGATTATTTGGGCTAAAAAATAAGAACAATCAATAATTTCTATCCATGGTTCATTAATAAAACTTGGATCCACATATGTTAAATTAGTAGTATATAATTTATCAAATGTTTTATTTTCATATGCTTTTTTAAATCGTTCTATTTGTTCAGTAAATAAGGAAAATGTTGCCATAAAAAATATTTTATTTACACCTTTACGTTTGGCATTTTCGGCAATATCTAACATTGAATCACCTGAAGAAATAATATCATCAACAATCAAAATATCTTTACCTTTTAATTTTGGTCCCATATAATTATGGCTTAGTATTGGATTTTTTCCATTAACTACTCTAGTATAGTCTCTTGTTTTAGAAAATGTTCCCATTTTACAACCAATTTTGTTGGCTATTTCTTCAGTTCTTGGACCTGCGCCTTGATCTGGACTTATAACAACCAAATTATCGAAATTTATATTGTTTTTTTCGTTATATAAAAATTTTTTCAACATTATAATTGAAACCGGTAAGTTTTCAAATGAAGATAAAGGCAGTGCTTGGCGAACACTTGGATCATGGACATCAAAAGTTAATATATTATTTATTCTCATTGAATCAAGTTCTTGCAATGTTATAGCACATGACAATGGTTCTCTACCAGTTCTTCGATGTTGTCTTGAGTCAATCAATAATGGCATAACTAA
>CAYOMH010000010.1:1881-12578 GCA_964405055.1 uncultured Muribaculaceae bacterium
TTGGACCAAATAAAAAAGTTTTATTTTAAATAAAACTTTTTATAAAACTATGATTCTGATTTTGTTTCCATGAATTTTTCTTCAAGGACTTCACTTGCTTCATCACTTAAAAATTCTTTTTCTAAGTAAAGATTAACATCACTATAGCTTTTTGCTCCAGTACCTGCTGGAATCAATTTACCAATAATAACATTTTCTTTTAAGCCACGAAGATAATCAACTTTACCTCTAGTAGAAGCATCAGTTAATACTTTTGTAGTTTCTTGGAATGAAGCAGCAGATAGGAATGAGTCTGTTTCAATTGAAGATTTAGTAATTCCTAAAATAATTGGACGACCAATTGCGGGAACACCACCAGCTAAAATAACTGGTTTGTTTGCTTCAGTAAATTCACGAATTGAAACTGATAATCCTGGAACAAGGTCAGTATCGTTATTATCAATAACACGCATTTTTGAAATCATACGACGAACGATTACTTCAACATGCTTATCAGAAATATCAACACCTTGACTCTTATAAACTGATTGAATTTCTTTTAGAATATATTCTTGAACAGTAATTGGATCAGTAACTGCAAGTAATTCTTTTGGACTAATTGTTCCTTCAGTTAATTTATCACCAGCATTAACTTCATCACCAACTAATACTCTAACTTTAGAGCCATAACTAGTAATGTGTTCACGAACATCTGAATCATTTGAGACAAATATTCGATGTTTACCAGATTCTTCTTCAATTGAGATAACTTTTCCAGTAATTTCGGCAATAGTTGCTTTTCCTTTTGGATTACGAACTTCAAATAATTCTTCAACTCTTGGTAACCCTTGAGTAATATCTTCACTACTTGCAACACCACCTGAGTGGAATGTACGCATAGTTAATTGAGTTCCTGGTTCACCAATAGATTGAGCTGACATGATACCAACGGCTTCACCTGTTTCAACAAGATTTCCAGTAGCTAAGTTAATACCATAACAATGTTGACATAAACCAGTATCGGTTTTACATGTTAAGACACTTCTTATTTCTACTTTCTTAATACCAGCATCAACAATTTTTTTAGCAATATTTTCAGTTATTAATTCATTTTTATCAATAATAACTTCTTTAGTTTCTGGGTTAATTACTTTCTTTAGAGTGTAGCGACCAATGATTCTTTCGCTTAGAGTTTCAATTGGTGCTTTAGTTTTTTCATCAATAAAATCATAAACTTCTAAACCGGCAATAGTGCCACAATCAGCTTCTTTAACAATAACATCTTGAACAACTTCAACTAATCTTCTTGTTAAGTATCCAGAGTCAGCTGTTTTTAAGGCAGTATCGGCAGATACTTTTCTTGATCCATGTGAACTCAAGAAAAATTCTTGAATTGAAAGACCATCTTTAAATGATGACATGACTGGAATTTCAGGTAAATTACCACTTGGTTTAACCATCAATCCTCTCATTCCTGCAATCTGTGTATATTGAGATACAGTACCACGAGCTGCAGAATTCATCATCATGAAAATTGGATTTTCAAAATTAGTTTCGCAAATTACTTTTAGTTCTTTTTGAACATCGTCTTTTGCTGTTGTCCATATATTTATAACGTTTGTATATCTTTCTTCTTCGGTAATTAAACCACGTTGAAATTGTTTATTAACTGTATTTATTTTTTCTTTTGATTCAGCAATAATTCTCGGTTTTTCACTTGAAACAATAACATCACTTTCTGAGAATGTTAATCCAGAAATTGTTGAATATTTAAAACCAAGATCTTTTAATTTATCTAACATTACTGATGTTTCAGTAGTTTTATAACGTTTAAATATTTGGGCAATAATGTTTTGTAAATCTTTTTTAGCAAAAGGTTTAATTATTGGCATTTCACTAATTGCTTTTTTAATATTAGTTCCATATTCTAAGAAATATTTATCTGGAATCATTTTTTCAATATTTTCTTTTGTAGCTTCATTTATATATTGATATGAATAAGGTAATATTTCATTAAAGATTAATTTACCAATTGAAGTAATTAAATATTTTTCTTTTTGGGCATCAGTAAATACTTTATGTTTAAAGCTATTAACTGGAACAGCAACTCTAGTATGTAAGGTTACTTCTTTTCTTTCATATGCCATAATTGCTTCATTACTATTTTTATATACTTTTCCTTCTTTTGGTAGACCTGGCGTTTCAATAGTTAAATAATAGTTACCTAATACCATATCTTGAGAAGGAGTAACAATTGGTTTTCCATCTTTTGGATTTAAAATATTATTAGCACCTAGCATTAATATTCTTGCTTCAGCTTTTGCTTCTTCAGATAAAGGAACATGAACAGCCATTTGATCACCATCGAAATCGGCATTAAATGCTGTACAAACTAATGGATGCAAACGAATTGCTTTACCACCAATTAATTTTGGTTCAAATGCTTGAATTCCAAGACGATGAAGAGTTGGAGCACGATTTAATAAAACTGGATGTTCAACTATTGCTTCTTCAACAATATCCCAAACAGCAGGATCACGATTTTCAATTAATTTTTTTGCTCCTTTAATATTATGAGCAAGTTCTCTTTCAACCAAACCATGAATAATATGTGGTTTAAACAATTCTAAAGCCATATCTTTAGGAATACCACATTGATACATTTTTAAATTTGGACCAACAACAATTACTGAACGACCAGAATAATCAACTCGTTTACCTAGTAAGTTTTGACGGAAACGACCTTGTTTTCCTTTTAACATACTTGATAATGATTTTAATGGTCTATTGCTTGCTGCGGTTATACTACGACCTCTTCGACCATTGTCAAATAATGAGTCAACTGCTTCTTGAAGCATTCTTTTTTCATTTTGAACAATTATTGAAGGGGCACTTAATTCAAGTAATTTTTTTAAACGATTATTACGATTAATAATACGACGGTATAAATCATTTAAATCTGATGTAGCAAAACGACCACCATCTAATTGAATCATTGGTCTTAATTCCGGTGAAATTACCGGTACAACATCTAAAATCATCCATTCTGGACGATTTCCAGATTCTAAAAATGAAGTTAAACAATCTAATCTTTTTACTAAACGAACTCTTTTTGGGCTTGTTTTTTGACTAGATATTTTATCTATTTCTTTTTTAAGTTCTTGAACTTCATTAGCCATATCAACTTCTTTTAGAAGTTCTTTAATAGCTTCAGCACCCATACCAACACGGAAAGAATTTCCATATTTTTCATAGTATGCACGATATTCTTTATCAGATAATGTTTGTTTTTTTTCTAAAGGAGCTGTTCCTGGATCAATAACTACATAACTTACAAAATAAATTACTTCTTCTAAATCACGAGGAGACATGTCTAAAACTAAACCAATTTTAGATGGAATCCCTTTAAAAAACCAAATATGAGAACAAGGTGAAGCAAGTTCAATATGTCCCATTCTTTCACGACGAACTTTTGATCTTGTTACTTCAACTCCACAACGATCACAAATAACATTTTTATATCTTAAACGTTTATATTTTCCACAAGAGCATTCAAAATCTTTTGTGGGTCCGAAAATCTTTTCACAAAACAATCCGTCTCTTTCGGGTTTTAATGTTCGATAATTTATTGTTTCTGGTTTAGTAACTTCACCATATGACCAAGCACGAATTTTATCAGGAGAAGCAATGCTAATTTTTAATCCTTTAAAATTATTTACTTCAATCATTATTCAATTCCCCCTTCAAAGTCTTCACCACTAAGGCTATCGAGTATTTCTTCTTTGGTTGGTTCAATTTCTTCAGCATCTAATTCTTCAATTTCTTCAACAGGATTATATTCTTCAATTTCTTGATTTAAACTTCGAATATCAATTTCATCAATTGAAGTAATTTGATCTTCTTTTTCTTCTTTTTCTTCAATATCTTTCATATCTAATAATCTGTCTTCATTATCAATTATTTGCATGTCAAGTCCTAAAGCTTGGAAGTTTTTAATTAAGACACGGAAACTTTCCGGTACTCCAGCTTGATTAATTACTTTACCTTTTACTATCGCTTCATAGACTTTTACACGACCAATTACATCATCAGATTTAATAGTCAACACTTCTTGAAGGATATGAGCTGCACCATATGCATATAATGCCCAAACTTCCATTTCTCCAAATCTTTGACCACCAAATTGAGCTTTACCACCAAGTGGTTGTTGAGTTACTAATGAGTATGGACCAGTTGAACGGGCGTGAATTTTATCATCAACCATGTGATTTAGTTTTAACATATACATAACACCAACAGAAACACGGTTTTCAAATTTTTCTCCAGTTGTTCCGTCGATTAATTCAACTTTACCATCATCATCCATACCAGCTTCACGCATCATTTCGTGAATTTCAGGAATTGATGCTCCATCAAAAACTGGAGTAGCAACATATACACCTAATTTTTTTGCTGCCATACCTAAATGAAGTTCTAAAATTTGACCTAAGTTCATTCTTGATGGAACCCCAAGTGGATTTAATAATATATCAACTGGTCGACCATCTGGTAAACATGGCATGTCTTCTTCTGGTAATATTAAAGAAATAACACCTTTATTACCATGACGTCCAGCCATTTTATCACCAACTTGAATTTTTCTTTTTTGAACAATATATACAACAACTTTTTTCAATACTCCAGAAGATAATTCTTCACTATTTTCCTTAGTATATATTTTTACATCATGAACAATACCATCAGCTCCGTGTGGTACTCTTAATGAAGTATCTCTTACTTCGCGAGTTTTTTCGCCAAAAATTGCGTGTAATAATTTTTCTTCTGGACTTAATTCTTGAACACCTTTTGGTGTAACTTTACCAACTAAAATATCATTTTCATGTACTTCAGTTCCAATTCTAACAATACCATCGCTATCAAGATTTTTACGAGCTTCTTCACCAACATTTGGAATATCACGAGTGATTTCTTCAGCTCCTAATTTTGTATCTCGACATTCAATATCATAATGTTCAATATGAATAGTAGTATATGAATCATCTTTAACAAGTCTTTCATTTAATATAATTGCATCTTCATAGTTATAACCATGATATGTCATAAACGCTACAACCATATTTTTACCTAAAGCAAGTTCACCTTTTTCAGTACTTGGTCCATCTGCAATGACTTCGTCTTTATGAACAACATCACCTTTTTTAACTATTGGTGTGTGATTAAAACAGGTTGCATTATTACTGCGATCAAAATTTGCAAGATCATAAACATCTTGACCACCCTTATATTTAACAATTATTTTTTTAGCATCAACATATTCGACTTCCCCATCGGTTTTACATACAACTGTTGATCCAGAATCTCTTGCGGCAATATATTCAACACCAGTTCCAACGATTGGAGCTTCAGTCTTAAGAAGTGGAACTGATTGACGTTGCATGTTTGATCCCATTAAAGCACGAGTTGCGTCATCATGATTTAAAAATGGAATACAACTTGTTGTAATTGATACAATTTGTGATGGTGCTACATCAATAAAATTTATTAATTCTTTTTTAACTAAAACATTTTCACCATTTAGTCTTGCCATTACATCTGAACTAGTTATTTCATCATTGTCATTTGTTTCAACAGTAGCTTGAGTAATATAATAATCTGTTTCTTCATCAGCTGTTAAATAAACTATTTCATCAGTTAATTTAGAGTTTTTAACTCGGCGATATGGAGTCATAATAAATCCATATTCATTTATCTTGGCATAAGAAGCTAATGAAGTAATCAAACCAATATTTGCTCCTTCTGGAGATTCAACAGGACAAATACGACCATAATGAGATGTATTAACATCACGAACTTCCATTCCAGCACGATCTCTTGATAGACCGCCTGGGCCTAAACTATTTAATCTTCGTTTATCAGTTAATTCAGCAATTGGATTAACTTGATCCATGAATTTTGATAATTGAGAACTACCAAAGAATTCTTTCATTGCGGCAGTGACTGGACGAATATTTATTAATGATTTAGCAGAAACAGTTTCAATTTCTTGAGTAGTCATTCTTTCACGAATAACTCTTTCCATACGACTCATACCAATATAAAACTGATTTTGAATTAATTCTCCAACTTGGCGAACTCTTCTATTTCCTAAATGATCAATTTCATCAATATTACCAATTTCAGCTAATAAATTTAAATAATAACTAACTGCTGCATATACATCAGAAATAGATAATCTTTTAACTTCAATACTTTGATCATTACCAATAACTTTATGAATTATATTGTCATCATTAGGATCATATACCAAAACTTCTTGAATTTTATTATAACTATCAAGTTCATCATTAATCATTACTTCTTTTACAGCATAACCGTTTTCAAATAATGGTCTAATTTCTTCTAAAATTTCTTTTGTAATTACAGTACCTGTTTTAACAATTACTTTTTTACCATCTTTAATGTCTTGAGCAATTTTTTGACCAACTAGACGATCTAAAATATTCAATTTTTTATTGAATTTATATCGGCCAACTTTTGCTAAATCATATCTAAACTTATCAAAGAAGCGAGTAATCAATTGATTTTTAGCACTATCTAAAGTTGCTGGTTCTCCAGGTCTTAATTTTTCGTATATTTCAATTAATGCTTCATCAACATTATTTGTACTATCTTTTTCTAAGGTATTTAATAAATATTTGTTGTTACCAAAAAGATTAATAATGTCTTCATCATTAGATAAACCTAATGCTCTAAGTAAGGTTGTAATCGTAACTTTTCTAGTTCGATCAATTCTTACATAAACAACATCACGTGCATCTAATTCAAATTCTAACCATGTTCCTTTGTTTGGAATAACTGTTCCATTAATTACTGGTCGGCCATTTTTATCGATTTCTTTTTCGAAATAAATACTTGGACTACGAACCAATTGAGAAGTAATTATTCTTTCTACACCATTAATTATAAATGTTCCAGATGGAGTCATTAATGGAATATCACCTAAAAATACTTCTTGTTCTTTTACTTCACCAGTATCATTAATAAATACTCGCGCTTGAACTTTCAAAGGACTAGAATAACTAACCATTCTTTCTTTTGCTTCTTTGATTGAATAACGCGGAGCATCAAAAGAATAATCACTAAATTCAAGTGATATATTTCCGGTGAAACTAACTACTGGAAATAGGTCTTCAAATACCTCTTTAATTCCACTTTCTAAGAATTCCTGATAAGATTTTTTTTGAATTTCTAACAGATCAGTTAATTCCAAGATTCTTTTTGTTTTAGAGAACGATCTTCTCTCACGATGGTCACCAAATTTTTCAACTTTGAACGCCACTGTTTCACCCCTATACAATATATTTTTGCAACCAATATTACGTTTGTAATAAAGATATGTCACCAATTTATGATTTTAGCAATTATAATCTATGTTGTCAACTATTTTTAGCAACTATAACGTAAAAACCTTTGCTTTTTTTTATTAATGTAATTTTATAATATTCTTCAAGAATTTTCATGATGCTTTTGGCACCTTGATTTTTGTTGATAACGAACCATAACTCACCATTATTATTTAAATAATTTGTTGCATTTATTAGTATGTTTAATACTATTTCTTTGCCTGCTCTAATTGGTGGATTAGATATTATTAAATCATATTTATCCATAATATTTTCGTATGTATTACTAATTAATGCTTCACCATTAATTTTATTTTCTTTGATATTTTTTTGACAAAGATGAATAGCTCGTTCATTAATATCAACCATTGTAGCAAAACCGTTCATAATTTTACTAAGTACTATACCAATAAACCCATAGCCGCAACCCACATCTAAAATCTTTTGATAATTATTATTAGAAGACAAAAGAGTTTCCACTAAAAATCTGCTACCATAATCAATATGATTTTTAGAAAAAACCCCAAGATCACTATAAAAAATAAAATCATTATCTAAATATTTATAACTAATAGTTCTTAATTCACTTTTTAATAATGCATTATTTGTAAAATATTGATTCAACCCGTTTTCATCTCCAAAATTATATATTTAAAATTATAACACATTAAATTATTAATATGCAAGTTAATTATATTATGGCATAAAAAAAGAATCAAACGATTCTTTTTTTTGTTTATTAATTTAAAGCTTCTTTTAATTTGCTTCCAGCTTTGAATGAAGCAACTGTTTTAGCAGGAATTTTAATTGCTTGTTTTGTTAATGGGTTAATACCATTACGAGCAGCACGTTTCTTAGCTGAGAAAGTACCAAAACCAACTAAAGCAACTTTTCCTTCTTTTTTAAGTCCGGTTTTAATTCCGTCCATTGTAGCTTCTAAAGCTTTAGTAGCATCAGTCTTAGTTAAACCAGCTTTTTTTGCAATGAATTCTACTAATTCGTTTCTTGACATATCTTTCTACCTCCCACAGTATATTTTATAAGACGTATAGTCTTGTCTTACATTTATAAAATATCATCATTAATCGACAAATGCAAGATAAATAATGAGTTATTTACTTATTTTTTACTTATTTACAAGAATATTTTCTTTTTTACCTATTTTCCCAACGGGCATAGCCACCACAAGGTAAAATTAATTGGCTATTATTTACGGCAATACCTAACTCATCACTAGTTATTGTACCGTTAAATTTTGATTGAATTACTAATCTTAAAATATTCTCAATTGTTTTAATCGAAAAACCAGTAGTATAGGAATTAACCAAGAATAATAATGGTTTATCGCTTAATATTTCAGAACATAATTTAATTAAGTTGTATAAATCTTTTTCAATTGACCATACTTCATTTTTGCTTCCACGACCAAAACTTGGTGGATCCATAATTATTATGTCGTATTTTTGACCTCTTCTTTGTTCTTTTTTTACAAACTTTATTACATCATCAATAATAAATCTTATTTTTTCATTTTCTAAATGATTTACTTTAACATTTTCTTTTGCCCACTCAACCATTCCTTTGGAAGAATCTACATGAGTAACAATCGCTCCTTCTTTTAAAGCAGCAATAGACATTGCTCCAGTATATGCAAATAAATTTAATACTGAAACTTTTTTATTAGCCTTTGATATTATATTTCTAACATAATCCCAATTATATGATTGTTCGGGAAATAATCCAGTATGTTTAAATCCCATTAGTTTTAAATTAAATATTAAATCATTATATTTAACTTGGAATGATTCATTTAACTTTTTGTTATAAATATCCCAAGATCCACCACCAGTGACTGACCTTGTATATTTAGCATCAACTTTTTGCCAAGCTAATTTATTACTTTCATTCGGCCAAACTATTTGCGGATCTGGTCGTCTTAAAATATAGTTATTCCAAATTTCAACTTTTTCTCCATGAGCCAAATCAATTATTTGATATTCTTTAAAATTATTAATTATTTGCATATTATGCCTTCTTATTTCTTATTTTTTTACTTGGTTTTTTATTTTTTTTAGGTTCGCTTAATTTAAAATCATATTCTCTAATTAAACCTTCACTAATATATATCATTCCATTCATAATTAAAAAATAACTAATTATTTCGTAATTTGAATTTGCTTTAAATAATAAAGTGTAGTTAGTAATAATTCCCAATAAAACAAATAATAGAAAGCCAACTACTCTAACTTTAAACATTGGTAGTGATCGATCGTGTAAGTAATCAAGTTTAATTAATTTAATAATTGACATCATACTAATCCACGCTAATAAAGAAAAAGTTAATAACATTTTATCATTTGGAAATTTATACAGTTGGATAAGAATAGTAATTAAACAAGCAATTGAAGTATATAAATTTTCTCGATCTTTTTTTGATTTTTGAATAATAAATTGACTTAATTTTATAACTCCATAAATACCCATTAATACATAATATGCAGTTAAAAAATTTGAATCAAATATCCAGCAATAAATAATTAATATTACGCCCAATAAGAACAAAGCTACATCAAAGGCAATATTTGTATGTTTTCCTCTTTCCATTAACGTTCACACTCCTATTTTTATTTTATAACAAACCCAAAAATTATGCAATTTAAATAGCAAATCAAGCTATTCTTTTTTTCTTTTTCTTTTGAAAACTTTTATATAAATCCATTATTAATATTATTGGTAATGATAAACAAATTAATAGTAGTGTGTTTTGCCATGGAATGCTTTGAGTTTTTAATAAATTAGATAAGAATGGTACTTCACTTACAATTAATTGTAATATTAAAACTACACTAATTGCTAAAACAATAAAATAATTATTTTTAATTGGTATTTTAAATGCTGAGTCAGTTTCACTTCGACAATTAAATACATGAGCATTTTGCATAAATACCATTAACAAAAGAATGTAACCTCTGGCAGCATCAGTTGAAATTCCTTTTACATCTAGCAAAAAAACCCAACATAGAAATACCGCAAGAGCCATATAACATCCAGCCAATAATGTTTCTTGAATTAATTGTTTATTAAATATTTTTTCATTTGGATTACGTGGTTTTTCTGCCATAACATCATAATTTTTTTTCTCATAAGCAAGTGCAATGTCTTGAATTCCATCAGTAACTAAATTTACCCACAAAAGTTGAATAGCTATTAGTGGTATTGGATAATTAAATATTATTGATAAGAAAAAAAATAGAATTTCAGCAACACCGCAAGATAATAACATATAAATTATTTTTCTAACATTACTATAAGCAA
>CAYOMH010000010.1:12678-14750 GCA_964405055.1 uncultured Muribaculaceae bacterium
GTACTAAAAACTTTTTTATTACTATTATAAAATACAGCAGAATATTTTTTTTCTGATTCATATGGAATAAATGAGTTTATATCATAATTATCATTTATTTGACTTTTATATCCTAGTGCTTTAAAGGCAATGTCAATTGAGTCTCCATGTTGTTCCCATGTATTATTTGTTTTTTTTAATTTAGCTTCATTATTTATAAACCCTAAAAAACTAATTTCCTTTGTATATACGTTTTCTGCCGTAATTTTACCATCATCATTATAGCCAATTCCAGTAATTTCATGTTTTGATTTATCTGGAAACAATATAACTTTTGCGGTTTGTTCATTTAATGTTAATGTTCCAGTCTTATCACTTGCAATAATTGTACAACTACCAAGACTTTCAACCGAATTTAGTTTTTTTACTAAAACATTTCTTTTCATCATTTTATTTGATGCTATTGAAAGACAAACGGTCATAGCAACATGCAATCCTTCAGGAATTGCAGATACAGCTAAAGCAACAACTACAAAAAATATTTCTTTTACTACATAACCTTTAAAATATAAAATTATTACTAATAATAATGCTGTTAAAACAACAATTCTGCTTATATCTTTAGTAAATTTTTCCATTCTTACTGTTAAAGGCGATTTTTCATTTTTTGTATTTATAACTTTTTCAGTTATTTTACCAAATTCAGTATTTGTTTTAGTTGCAACGACAATACCATAAGCTCTTCCTCTAACAACTGATGTCCCAGTAAAAGCCATATTTAATTGATTACTAATTATTGCATCTTCGATTATAACACCATTATTCTTTTCAACCGATTCAGATTCACCAGTTAAAATTGATTCATTAATAGTTAAATTATTTGATTCGATTATTCTAATATCTGCAGTAATTTGATCACCACTTTTTAATAACACTAAATCCCCTATAACTAAATCTTCTGAATCAATAACTGTTTCTTCACCATTTCTAATTACAGTAACTTCTTTTTTTAACATTTTTTGTAATAAAACAGCATTATTTACTGCCCGCCACTCTTGAATAGTACCTAAACCACAATCCAAAATTATTACAAAAAAAATAAATATTGCATCTAAATTCTCACCAATAATAAAAGACAATACCGTTGTAATAAATAGTATATATATTATAGGGTTATTAAGTTGACCGATAAAAACATTAAATACAGTAATCTTTTTACCTGTAGGTAAAACATTTTTACCTTGAGCCTTTTGTCTTTCTTTAGCATCTAATAAAGACAAGCCTTTTTCACTTGTTTTTAATTCATTAAATATTTCTTGAATTGTTTTTTGATACCACATCTGTAATCACCTACTGTAAAAATATATCATTTTTATAGATAAAAGTAAAACGATGATTAGTATTTTTTAAAAATATTTTTATCTTTTAAAAAAATCTTTACGTATAAAATCTAATATTTTGTTACCGTCTAAATCATTCTTTTTTTCTTCACCATCAATAGTAATATAAACAATTTGAAATGGAATAAATTCTTCATCAAAGTCAATTTCTTTAATAAATAAATCACTAATTAACTGGTTTGATAAATATACTCGTAATTGATCATGTAGCATAATTGTTTTAATAACATTATTTACATCGCCAAAAGTAATTCGGTTTTTTGCTTGAGAATATTGAATTAACAATTTAACAATAATTCTTGAAGCTTCTTTATAACTACCACATTCATCTACATCTGGTAAATCACTAATTCTAGTTAGTAATTTAAAATGACCAACTCTTTTTATTACATGTTCAATTAATGCATAGCATATTTCTTCTTCAGTATAATTAATTAAGTTTTTTCGATTTGTTTGTTTAGTAAAAAAAGTTACATTATGTTTTAATAAATAAGAAATTAACGCCCCTAATGCCTGTCTTTGATCATATTTTTCTAAAGTATCGTAGTAGGCAGTTTTTATTTGTTGAAAAAATAAATTAATATCAGCTTCATTTTTCACCTTAGCACCACCTTATTTAAATATATTATAACATAAAAAAGCAATAATTTTTTTGCCAAAAATTATTGCTTGTTAATAAGTGTAAATTAATTA
>CAYOMH010000010.1:14850-19168 GCA_964405055.1 uncultured Muribaculaceae bacterium
AAGCAATAATTTTTTTGCCAAAAATTATTGCTTGTTAATAAGTGTAAATTAATTATTTTTGATTTGGTTGGTTTATTGTATAAGTCGGGCCATTATATTCTTTTTGTTTGGCAGTATTATGTTTATATAATAAATTTATTTTAGCTTGAACAACTATTGAACTAAAGTCTTCATTACGGCTATAAGTAACATATAATTCAGAATCAAATACATCTGTTGCTAAAGATCCATCTTGAAAAATATGGCAAGTTAATTCGGTTGAATACTCTTGACCTTCAACGGATAATGATACTTTGCGGTATGCTTTTGCCAATTTAATATGATTGTTTAATTCACTACATATTTCAAAATCGTCAATTTTTGTAAAATGACCTGAACAAATTTTTCCGGTTTTTAAATTATATAAAAATTCTTCATCTGAATCAATACATTTAATAGTTGAATTATTAATTACTCTATATTGAGATGCATTTATAACTCCTGAAGTTCTAAAATCAAATCTAATATGTTCTATTTTTCTTTCTGCTTTACTTTCAAGTAATCTACTCTCGAATGCTTCAAAATTATCGCGATAATATTCTATTAATCTACCAAATTCACCAAAACTTCGAACACTTATATTACGAGCACTAAATTGAATTATAGTATGATAGGAAGAATCTATTGATCCAACAGCTATCCGGTCAACAGTTCCTTTTTTAGGATCCCCCTTTATTAATAATTTGATTTCTTTTTCTTCTTCATTTTCTGCAAATAGATAATCATTTTTATCTAAAATTATCATTTCACCGTAGTCAATAAAAATAGAAAACTTATTTTTTTCCATACTTATTCCCCTTTATTAATTGCATACAATAGTACATATTCTCATAATTGTCAATAAAAAAATAAGGTCGTTATTTTTTAACCTTATTTTTTTATTCAACGAAATCTTTGTTTCCCATATATGGTTTTAAGACATCAGCAATTTTTATTTTATTATCTTTAGTTATATTATTTTCTAAATATGCAATTAAGCCTCTTGGTGAAGCAATAACTGTATTATTTAGTGTATGCAGAATGGTATTTTCACCATTTATTTTTGATCTAATTCCAAGTCTTCTAGCTTGAGCATCGCCTAAATATGAGCAACTACCAACTTCGAAATATTTTTGTTGTCTTGGACTCCAAGCCTCAACATCACAAGATTTAACTTTCAAGTCTGCTAAATCACCACTACAACATTCTAAAGTTCGAACTGGAACATTTAAACTACGAAAATATTCAACAGTCATATTCCACATTTTGTCATACCAAGCATATGCTTCTTCTTCTTTACAAATAACAACCATTTCTTGTTTTTCAAATTGATGAACACGATATACACCTCGTTCTTCAAGACCGTGAGCACCAACTTCTTTTCTAAAACAAGGAGAATATGCAGTAAGTTTAATTGGTAATTTTTCTTCATTTATCATTTGATCTTTATATTTACCAATTAATGAGTGTTCACTAGTACCAATTAAAAACAAATCTTCGTTTTCAATTTTATACATCATAGATTCCATTTCATTAAATGACATTACACCACTTACAACATCTTTTCTAATCATAAAAGGTGGAATACAATAAGTAAAATCTTTGTTTATCATAAAATCGCGAGCATAACTTATCATAGCTGAGTGTAATCTAGCAATATTTCCCATTAAATAATAGAAACCATTACCAGATGTTCTACCAGCACTGTCCTTATCTAGGCCAGAAAATAAATCCATTATTTCCGCATGATATGGAACTTCAAATTCTGGAACAATTGGTTCACCAAATTTTTGTAATTCAACATTTTCACTATCATCTTTACCAATTGGCACATCGATTGCAATAATATTTGGAATTACCAACATAATTTCTTTGATTTTATTTTGTAAATTCTCTTCTTCTTTTTCTAAATTAGTTATTTGTTCAGCAATTGCATTTGTTTTAGCTTTTGCTTCGTTTGCTTCATCCTGTTTTTTATTACGAATTAATTCACCAATATTATTACTAATAATATTTTTTTCATTTCTTAAATTATCAGCTTGAGTTTTTAATTCTCGATATTTTTTATCTAGTTCATAAACTTCATCTACTAAAGGTAATTTATGGTTTTGAAATTTCTTTTTTATATTTTCTTTTACCATTTCTCTATTTTCTCTAATTATTTTTATATCTATCATTATAATTCATCCCTTCTTTGTTTAATTTTATCATATACCGTTTGATATTTTTTAATTAAATCGCAGTTATTTTCACATTTTTTAATTAATTTCCTTAATTCAGCAATTTTGATATCAATTACTGGAATATTATTCGAGGATATTA
Organism: uncultured Muribaculaceae bacterium; assembly: GCA_964405055.1. Classification (GTDB taxonomy): domain Bacteria; phylum Bacillota_I; class Bacilli_A; order RF39; family UBA660; genus JAAZHN01. The sequence continues at coordinate 17,191 of CAYOMH010000010.1, forward strand.
TTGCCTCTATATATTGATCAAAACTTTGATTTTTTTTCATTGAAATCAATTCAATACATGATAAATATGATTCTCTAAATCCAAATTTTGCTAAATCATTAAAAGTAATATCAGTATCTAAATAAATATTTCTTAATAAACTTACCGTATATCTTTCTTCATCATTAAAAACATTGGCAACACTATATAAATTTTTTATAATATCTTCGGAATATAATTTTTCAATAAGTCTTTCGGCTTTTGAAGATTGCTTTCCTTCTAATATTATTTCTTGAATAAATTTTTCTGCTAATATCATATAACCTCCTATAATAAAAAAAGAACACTACCAAAGAGTGCTTTTGCACGGTACCATCCTTATTTTATCTCATATTTATAACGGAAATAACCGGAGTTTATTAACTCTCTTGAAAGATAGATTTCATTATTATTCATAATTAGTTTACACCAAACACTAACTCTCTTAATATAAATATTAACTACTTATTCTTTCGCTTTGATTTATGTCATAATTTTATCATATATATTTTACTTGTCAAATTCATTTTTTATGCTGGGGTATCAATTATTCCCATTATTCCATTAATATCTTTATTCATATCAGAACTTTGATCGATAGTTGGTTGATTAATATATTCAAAGGTAATAGAAAATGTATGTATTTCATCTTCGTCAATAAATATATTAGAAATTATTGGTTTATTTACTCCAGTTGTTGCTACAGGTTGATCAGTTATTTCTGGACATGTATTACCAACTATACTTGATTCACAGGTAATTGTCATCATAAAATCTTCGGGTCTAACTAAATCATTTGTAATTGTTTGCCAAACAAGATCATATTTAACAACTTTATTACCAATATTTTCAACGGTTACTTCTTTAGTTGCAGTCCAATCAAGAGGAACCTTATTATTCGCTATTAAAGTTGTATCGGTATATATTAACATTTTTGATGCCGATAAAACAGAATGTCTACTAGTAGTATCATTACCTAAAGTTCTTATTGTGAAAAATGCATATGATCCACCAATGATTGATAAACAACCAATAATTAAAAGTAAACTAAATGTCATTGTTTTCTTATATTTAAACACTTTATCACCCTATCTATTTTTTATTATAATAAATTAAAAACATTTCTGCAAATTATTATAACTTATTTTGACATTAATTATTTTATTTGCTAATATTATTTCGGAGGTTTTAACAAAATGAGTTTTGAAAGAAATGTTTGTGATTATAGCGATGCTAACAGCGTTATTGAAGCAACATCAAAAGAAATTTTTCTTAATGATAGACAAATATTAGATATACTTGATGAAATAAAAAGAGAAATATCAAAAAGAAAAGAAGGAATCGATTACAGAAAAATTATGTTTTTTGCTCAAAGTATCTCAACACTAGCAAGTATTAATTATGAAAAAACACCAGAAGGAACATACAACAAAAAAAAATCTGATGTTGCTGGCATCAGATTATAAAAGATAAAACGTTGGAAACAACGTTTTTTATTGTAAAAATTAATATGATAAATAATAAAATTTACTTTCGTTAGCTATTTTCAATTTTACTCTTACCGTTAAACCAACAATTAAATCATGTTGATTGTATAATATTAAAATATCATCACTTTCAATTTTTGCACCTAAATAGTTTTGATTAATTTTTGTAGCCCAGTTATAAGCTCTAATCCTATTTAGAGCATTATTATATAAAGCTGAATTTAATGTGGTTGGCATTGACAACTTTTCAGTTATAATACCGTCCCAATCTAAATCGTCTTTATTGTTATATGATATATTTAGATCTTGGATTGGTGCTTGATTCGCATAATCAGAACTTAATATAATTAATTTTGCTACTATGTCATTGATATTACCGCTGTTATCACTAATTGCAATTTTTACATTATATTCACCTGCTGTATTTAAATCTATTTCTTCTAAATTAGTAATTATTGCTGAATAATTTAAAG
>CAYOMH010000011.1:0-2706 GCA_964405055.1 uncultured Muribaculaceae bacterium
CCAATAATTACTAATGATACAATTAAAGGAATCATTATTTTTTTATCAATTACGTTTTTTGAATTTTTTTGATATTGATCAAAAAAGTAAGCAATAAACATTATTACATATACTTTGGCAATTTCACTTGGTTGAAAATTAAATAATCCTAAATCATACCAACTTTTTGCCCCATTAATATCTTCAGCAAAGATAAATAATCCAATTAATAAGATTACAATTATTGGAAAAGAAATAGTAACTATTTTTCCATAATTTTTTAATTTATATCGGCTTAATACAAAAAAACCAGCAAAATAACTTGATAAAACAAAAATTAATTGGCGATAAAAATAATAATATGGACTTACTGATTCACTAAAAGCCGAAATAATTGATGAAGCACTAAAAACCATTAATAACCCTAATAATGAAAAAATTATTAAAGAAATTAATAAAGGTTTATCACAATATCTTAGTACTCTACGCATATTATCACCTTATTAATAATATAACATATAATTATTGACGAATGCTTAAAACATTAAATATTTGACATTATTTGAATATTTTTCTTAAATCTGATAGAATGATGGTGGTGATGTATGTGGAATTACCAGATATTAAAATTTTAGATGAAACTGATAAATTACTTAGAAAAGTAAGCAATGATGTTACTTTTCCGCTTTTAGATGCAGAAAAAAAATTAATTAATGATGCATTATTATATTTAAAAATGAGTCAAATTGATGAAAAAAGAGAAAAATTTAATTTACGTGCCGGAATGGGACTTGCTTTTGTTCAATTAGGAATTTTAAAAAGAATATTTGTTATATGTGAAGATTTAGGTGATCAAAATTTTAAAAATTATGTAGTCATAAATCCAAAGATTATTAGTACTTCTGATGAAAAAATTTATGTTGAAGAAGGCGAAGGATGTTTAAGTATTAATCGACCAGTAGATGGAATAGTACCAAGACACGCACGAGCTACTATTAATGCTTTTGATGAAAATGGTAAAGAATATCAAATTAGAGTTCGTGAAGAATTAGCTGTAGCCTTTCAACACGAAATTGATCATCTAAATGGAATTTTATTTACCGATCGAATTGATCCAAATAATCCATATAAAGATGAAGATATATTAAGAAGTATATAAAAAAAAGATATTTAATTATCTTTTTTTAATGTGTAATTATCTTCAAGTGAAAATTCAACATTTTCGTTAATCCATTCTTTTCTTGGTTCAACAAAGTCACCCATTAAAACTGACACTCTTCTTTCAGCAATAATGCCATCGTTAATATTGACTTTAATTAAATTTCTTTGTTTAGGATCCATTGTTGTTTCCCATAAAGGCTCAGGATTCATTTCACCTAGTCCTTTATATCTTTGAATTTGATAACTGTTTTTATCTTTTGTATGTTCTTTTAATTCGTTTTCTTCACCAGGAAAGAAATATCTGCTTTTTTTATCTGGGGTAGTAACTTTAAATAATGGTGGGATTGCAATATATAATTTACCCGCTTCAATTAATGGTCGCATAAAACGATAGAAAAATGTTAATAGTAAACATTGAATATGAGCACCATCATCATCGGCATCGGTCATTATTATTACTTTATCGTAGTTGCAATCTTTTAATTCAAAATCTGATCCACAACCAGCACCTAAGCAATAAATTATTGAATTAATTTCTTCATTTTTAAATATATCATTTATTGTTGCTTTTTCGGTATTAATAATTTTACCTCTTATTGGTAATATTGCTTGAAATTTTCGATCACGAGATTTTTTAGCTGTTCCACCGGCTGAATTACCTTCAACAATAAATATTTCGTTTATTTTAGGATTTTTTGTTTGAGCCGGCGTTAATTTTCCTGCCATGTTTTTTTCATCTTTTTTCTTACCACGACCATTTCTTGCATCATCTCTCGCTTTTCTGGCAGCTTCCCTTGCCATTTTACTAGTATTTGTTTTTTCAACAATTTTTAAAGCAATTTCTCGATTTTCTTCTAAATAATATTTTAAATAATCGTATGTTATACTTTCAACAACTGCTCTGGCTTCAGGTGTTCCCAGTTTTCCTTTAGTTTGACCTTCAAATTGTAAAATTGATTCAGGTATTTTTAAATTGATTATAGCAGTTAGCCCTTCTCTAACATCAGATCCCTCAAAATTTGCTTCTTTATTCTTTAAAATGTTATTATTTCGAGCATATTCATTAAAAACTTTTGTAATTCCAGTTTTAAAACCAACTTCATGACTTCCACCATCAACAGTTTTAACATTATTTACAAACGATAAAATATTTTCACTATAAGTTTGAGTATATTGTAAAGCAATACTTACTTCAATATTGTTCTTTTTTGCATTAATTATAAATGGTTTATTAATTATTTCTTTATCTTGATTAATATATTCAACAAATGATTCTAGACCATTTTCGTAATGAAAGGTTTCATGTTTTTGATCAACAACATCTTGTAAATCTATTATTAAATTACCAAGTAAAAATGCTGATTCCTGTAATCTTTCTCTTAAGGTTGTATAACTAAATGTATTACTACTAAAAATTTTTTCATCTGGTAAAAAAGTTATTTTTGTACCAGTTCGATTAGTAGTTCCAATTTCCTCCAAAGGAATTGCAACTTTACCACCATCAACAAATTTTATATGTGATATTTTTTTATTATTATATATTGTAACATCCATCCAAGAAGATAA
>CAYOMH010000011.1:2806-6066 GCA_964405055.1 uncultured Muribaculaceae bacterium
AAAGATGATTTACATCATCTTATTCATTTGTGCCATCATTTGTTTAACTTGTTTTGAAGATGGTTTACGACCCATACTACTCATTAAAGCTTCAATCATTTTTTCATTTATTGGTGGATTATCTTTTAAGTATTTTTTCATATATGCTTTTGCTACAAAAAATCCGATTACTAAACCAATAATTAAACCTATTACAATTAATAAAATATCTTGTCCCATTATTAACACCTCTATTAAAATTATACACGAATTTATTTAAATAAACAAGTTATGAGAGAAATTTTTCAATTGTTGAAAAAATGGTTTCAAAATCATAATTTAAATATTTTTCAACATCTTCTTTTTTACCACTTTTACCGTAATTATTAATATTTATAAAATGATTTGGATTATTAACAAATCTCATCATGTGTACATCATTTGAACTTTCTAATACAAATATTTTAGCAATAACCGGAATTACTTGATTTTGATATAATCTATCTGTATTTAAAAATTTTTCTAAACAAGGCATACTTACTATACGAACATCATACCCAAAATTATATAAGTGAGTTTGAATATTTAATGCCATTTCTACTTCACTGCCAGTAGCAATAATAACGGCATCTAAACGATTTTTTTCCTTGGAAATTATATAACCGCCCAATGATACTTTGCTTGAATCACTTGGCATATCAAGTGGAGTTTTATTTTTATTAATTACTATACATGTAGGTTTTTTTGATATTAGAATATTTTGCCAAGTACCAATAAGTTCATTGTAATCACATGGACGATAAACATCTAAATTTATTATACTTCTTAAACAACCTAATTGTTCAATTGGTTGATGAGTTGGTCCATCTTCACCAATTAAAATTGAATCATGAGTATAAATATAAATAGGATTAATATTCATAATAGTACTTAATCTTAAAGGTGCTTTTTGATAATCTAAAAATGATAAAAAAGTTGAACCATATGATCTTATTCCAGTTAAAGATAAACCATTAATGATTGCTCCCATAGCGTGTTCTCTGACTCCAAACCAAATGTTTTTTGCTCCTGGATTTTCAAAACTAATATCTTGAAAATCTTTTAAATAGGTTTTACATGATGAAGATAAATCAGCACTACCACCAATAAATAAATTGGTTTTTTGAGCAATATAATTCATAATATAATTATTATAATTTCTTAATTCATCGATATTATTAAGTTTAGGTAAATCAGTAAAATCAATTGATTCAAATTCACTCTTATTTATATAACGCATTATATTTAAAATTTTATCATTTTCTGTTTCTCGCATTAATAAATTTGACCATAATAAATATTCGCTTTGAATTCTCGGTTTAATAGTATCACGAAAACTATATATAATATTTTCATCAATATTAAATGGTGTTAATGACATTCTTAATTTTGCTTTTAATTGAATAATGTCATCTTTATTTAATGGTTTACCATGAACCGCACTTTTTCCTTCTAAAAGAGAACCATCACCAATTACTGTTTTAATTTCAATTAATGTTGGTTGTTCAGTATTTTTTTTAGCTTCAGATATTGCTTCAGATATTGCATCAATATTCTTACCATTATCTACTTTAATTGTTTGCCATCCCATTGAATTAAATCGATCACAAACATTTTCAACAAATGTTTTATTTAAATCACCGTCTAAACTTACATCATTTGAATCATATAAAACAATTAATTTACCAAGTTTTTGAACGCCAGCAAAACTTGCCGCTTCATAACTTATACCTTCCATTAAGTCACCATCACTGCAAAGTACATAAGTATAATAATCAATTAATAAATTACTACCACCGTTTTTAGTAATAACATTATTTAAAAATCTTTCACCTAAAGCAATTCCAACAGCATTTGCAAATCCTTGGCCTAGTGGACCAGTAGTTGCTTCTACTCCAGGAGTTACACCATACTCTGGATGACCAGGTGTGATACTATTAATTCGGCGGAATTCCTTTAAATCTTCAATACCTATATCATAACCCATTACATATAATGTTGCATATAATAAGGCAGATCCATGCCCAGCCGACAATATAAAACGATCACGATTAGGCCAATTAGGATCAAGTGGATTAAATTTTAAGTGATTACTGTATAAAGAATAAATAATTGGTGCTGCAGATAAAGCAATACCAGGATGACCACTTGAAGCATTGCTAATCATATCCATAGCTAATGACTTAATTTCATTAATTATTGTATTGTCCATATATTCAACTCTATTCTATAACAATTATACAAGAATAATTAAATTTGGGCAATAAATTATTTGTTAACTAATATTTTATATCTATTAGAATCAACATTTACCTCTTTCACTCTGATTGATGCAATATATAAAAATGTTACAATAATTAATAAAAACGAGAATAACAGGTAATTTTCTTTAACCATAGTTTTCATATTATCCCTCCTGATATTAAAATAACACGCACAAATGTTTGTGTCAACATAAAAACGAAAGTTTGTTTGACTTTTGACATTAAAAATGTTAATATAAAATCGTAAGGAGTGGTAAATATAACAACCCCAACAAAAAAACAAAGTGAAGTTCTAACATTTATTAAAAAATTTATTGTAAAGAATGGTTTTCCACCATCTATAAGAGAAATCGGTAAAGGATTAGACTTAAGTTCCTCAGCAACCGTATTTGTTCATTTAAAAAATTTAGAAGAAAAAGGTTTAATTAGGACAACCAATAATAAATTTAGAACAATAGAATTATTAGTAGATAATGAATATTATAAAAAAAATGAAGATATAATTAAAGTTCCATTATTAGGTAAAATAACTGCTGGTAACCCAATTGAAGCAATTGAAAATCCAAACGAATTTTTTGCTTTACCAGCAAATTTAGTTCCTGCTAAGGAAATGATATTTACTTTAAAAGTTGATGGTGAATCAATGATTAAAGCGGGAATATTAGACAATGATATTGTTATTGTTCAAAGACAAAATGTTGCTCGAAATGGTGAAATAGTTGTGGCAATGAACGAAGATAATGAAGTTACTTTAAAAAGATTTTATAAAGAAAAAAATCATATACGTCTTCAACCAGAAAACGACACTATGAAACCAATTATTTTAGATAATTGTACTATATTAGGAAAAGCGATTGGTTTATACCGTAATTTATAAAAAGAGGTTTATATAAAACCTCTTTTTTTATCTAAAAATTAAATATAATAAAAATCCTAAAAGAATTATTAAACAAACTACCCCATTTATTTGATCATTTG
>CAYOMH010000011.1:6166-8212 GCA_964405055.1 uncultured Muribaculaceae bacterium
GTAAATTTAAATTTTCCTAAATATTGTTCCATTTGTGAACCAATTATATTTAATGCATAGCAATTGAAAAATAAATGTAATGCACTTCCATGTAAAAATATGCCAGTAATTAATCGATACCATTCATTATTATTTACAATATAGTAAGGATTTATTGCTAATCTTGTCATTAAATCATAACCATTAATGTTTGCAAATGATAACAAAAACATAATTATATTAATTGCAATTAATATTTTAGTTATTATAACTTTCTTTGGTTTAAAAGTATCTTCAACTGTTTTATTATTTTTTTCAGTTTTTTCATTAATATCTTTAGTGACATTAATAATAAAATTATATTTGTCATTATTATCAATTAATTTATCTTTAATATTTGGAAAAGTAGATAATAATTTTGGATTGTTTTTTATATTTAGTGGGTTATCAATTTTAACTAAATTAATGTTTTTATAATTAGTATTTAAATTTATATCTTTTCTTACATCAAGTAATATATTTAGAGTATTTACTTTTAATGATAAAGTTTTTGATCTAATTTGTTTTAAAACACTTTGAGTTTTAAGTGAATCATAATCTAATTGTTCATTATTATGGATATAATTTGAATTTATTCTAATTATTTTGTATGGTCCATTAATATTCTCTAACCACACTTCATTTTTTGTTCCATTAACAATAATTGGTGTGTAATTTTCTTCGGTTACAAAATAATGAACTAATTTCATTACTATTTCATCTTTTTTTTCTATTGTCATTGTTCCCATATTATCACTCCCTCTTTAATAATTATACCATATATCATTCAAGACTATTTATATAGTCAGCAAATTCTTCTGGTATTTCACAAGAAACACTGATGTTTTCATTAGTAATTGGGTGGATAAAATCAACACTTTGTGAATGTAAAAATTGCCCAAATTCGGTTGCTTTTTTTGAATTATATATTGGGTCATTATGAATTGGAAAACCAATATATTTTAAATGAACTCTAATTTGATGAGTTCTGCCAGTATCTAATAACAATTCAATTAATGTATGATTTTTATATCTTTTTAAAACTTTAAAATGTGTAATAGCGTTTTTACTATTGTTATCCGTTACCATCATCTGTTTGCGATTATTTGTATCTCGACCAATTGGTGCATCAATTGTTGCACTTTGATTAGGAAATACTCCATCAATTAGGGCAATATATTTTCTTTTTATTTTTTTATATTTAAACATATCACTAAGTAACTGATGAGTTTTATTATCTTTAGCAACAACTAAAAGACCACTGGTATCTTTATCAATTCGATGAACAACACCTAATCTACTATCACCAGCTATATTACTTAAATTACTTGTATAATACATTAAACCGTTAACTAAGGTATTATCTCTTCGACCATTACCTGGATGAACAACTAAACCACTTGGCTTATTAATAACCATTAAATATTCATCTTCATAAACAACATTAATATCAATTTTTTGTTTTTCTATTGGTGATTCAATTAATAATTCTTCAGAAAATTCAATTAAATCATTTTCTTTTACCTTATAGCTTGCCTTACTAATATTATTATTTACATATACTAATTTTTGATCAAACATTTTATTAATTTGTGAACGACTTATTTCAGTATTATTAGCTAAATATTTATCAATTCTTATATTATCTAAATTTTCATTTTGAACAATTATTTTCATTTAAATCTTCTCCTTTAATTATTGCATAAATAATCAATATTGATCCAAATATTACAGCCATATCAGCAATATTAAATATTGGAAGATTGTAAGTAAATATTTTTAAATCAATAAAATCTCGAACAAAACCATAGATTATACGATCAAATAAATTACCAGCAATTCCGCCAAGTAATAGACCAAAAGCTAATTTATTCCGAAAATTTGCTTTAAATATATCTATATTTTTTATTATAAATCCCATAGCAATAATTGAGACAATTATTAATAATGATGTATTATTACTTAAAATTCCAAATGCTGCTCCAGTATTTTCATGATAATTAAAAGCTAAAAAATTATTAACTATAG
>CAYOMH010000011.1:8312-17207 GCA_964405055.1 uncultured Muribaculaceae bacterium
TCTCTGATAAATATTTTATTTATCTGATTTGGTTGATAAACTAACAATTCAATCGTAACACTAATACCCAATGTATATGAATATGGTGTGTTTTTATTATAAGAGTTCACTAAATCATCTTCCTAAAAGTTTATTAATTTCAGAAATTAAATTATCTATTTCATAATTTTTTTGTTCACCTAAAGTCATGTTTTTAACTGTAAAAGTATTATTATTAATTTCGTCTTCACCTAAAATTATAACAATATTTATTTTGTTACGATTAGCATAATCTAAGGTTTTCTTTAATTTCCAACCATTCATTTCTACTATTGATTTAATATTATTTTTTCTCAATTCATTAGCAATTCTTAAAGCTGATGAATAATCATTAAACGCATAAATTAATACATCGACAGGGTTATTTTGTTCGTTTTGATTTTTAATTATTTCATAAATTGGTTCAAGACCAAATGACATACCAACAGCTGGATAAATATTTCCATCATTAATAAATGAAGTAATTATTTTATCATATCTTCCGCCACCACCAAGTGATGAGCGATAACTTTTATCAGCTGTAAATATTTCCCATACAGTACCTGTATATATTTCTAACCCGCGAGCCAAAAATGGTTTAAAAATACATTTTTTAATATTTAAATTAATTAAATATTTATTTAACTCTTCGATTTCTTCTAAGCCCTTTAATAATTGGTCATTAATATTGTCAGAAAAATAATTTTTTATACCATTAAAATCTAAGTTAATTAACGAAAATAATTGTTTAATTTGACTATCATTAACACCTAATTCTTTTAATTCTTTTACAATTTCTTCTTTGGTAATTTTTTCATATTTATCAATAATTAAAATAATTTCTGCTACATTACCCTCGTTTATACCAATTTGGGTTAAAATACCAGTTAATAAATTACGATTATTATAATGAATTTCAATATCTAACTTTAGTTGGTCAAATATTTTTTCTGTCATTTGAAAAAATTCTGCTTCAACTGCCAATGAAGATATGCCACATACATCAACATCACATTGATAAAATTCTCTGTTTCTACCAACCTTTACTGGTCCATCACGAAATACTCTACCAATTTCATATCTTTTTAATGGTAATTGTAAATCTTTTTCTAAACCAATAATTTTTGCAAATGGTACAGTTAAGTCATATCTTAATCCAAGTTCACGATCTCCTTGATCTTTTAATTTGTAAACTTCTTTTAATATTTCTTTACCACCGGAATACTTTGAAGCAAGTAAATCAAAATAACAAAGAATTGGAGTTTCTAAAGGTAAATAGCCATATAATTCAAAATTAACCTTTAAAATATCAATTAATTGATTTCTAATTATTTGTTCACTGGGCATATAATCAAATGTACCCTTAACATTTTTAAGAATAAAATTATCATTTTTCATAATATCACCATTAATTTCTATAACAAATATACCTTAATTCACCATAAACTGCAAATATTATTTGCATTTTGATTTTATTTATGTTATATTCAATTTGGATTTAAATTTTACTTACTACCTTTTTAAACGGGACAATAACTAATTTTAAATCATAGAGTATTTTAAGGAGGTAGTTATCAATGGAAGACAAGACATTAGTTTGCGTAGACTGTGGTCAAGAATTCATTTTCACTGTTGGTGAACAAGAATTCTATAAAGAAAAACAACTAGCTAGCGAACCAAAAAGATGTAAAGCTTGCCGCGACAAGAAAAAACAAGGTCGCCGTGGCAACCGTAGTAATTTCGGTAGCTTTGATCGTAACTAAGAATAGATTATCTATTCTTTTTTAATACAAAAATTATTTAATAAAAAAAAGACATTCAATGATGTCTTTTTTTTATTTTATAAATCGTCTCTATTTCTTAAAAATGGTGGAATATCTAATTCACTATCCATATAATCATCAGTATGAATTGAACGTGTTTGTTTAATATCTTCAAATGTTTCAATATTTTTATTAATTCTATCACTATCAAAGCCAGTAGCAATAACAGTAACAATTACTTCTTCATTTAAGTTTTCATTAATAACTGCCCCAAATATAATGTTTATATCATTATTGGCAGCGCTTCTAACAACTTCAGCTGCTTCTTCGGCTTCAAATAAATTCAATGAGTTTCCACCAGTTATATTTACAATTGCATCGGTTGCTCCAACAATAGATGTTTCTAACAATGGGTTTGATACCGCTTGTCTAGCAGCTTCTATTGCTCTATTTTCACCAACACCTAAGCCAATACCAATTAAAGCATTACCACGTTTTTCCATTACAGTTTTAACATCAGCAAAGTCAAGATTGACTAATCCAGGTACAGCAATTAAATCACTGATTGATTGAACACCACGATGTAAAACTTTATCTACTTCTTTAAATGCATCGGTCATTGGTGTAGTTTTATCAACTAAATCACGTAAACTATCATTTGGAACAATTATAAAAGTATCAACGTGTTTCTTTAATTCTTCAATACCTAAAATGGCATGTTCCATTCTTCTTTTTCCTTCAAATCGGAAAGGTTTTGTGACAATACCAACTGTTAAAGCACCGATACTTTGAGCTATTTCTGCAACAATAGGTGCAGCTCCAGTACCAGTTCCACCCCCCATACCACAAGTAACGAAAACCATATCAGAACCTTTAAGCATTTCTTTTATTTCTTCTTTACTTTCTTCAGCAGCAGCCCTACCTACTTCCGGATTAGACCCAGCGCCTAAACCATTAGTAGTTTTATAACCTAATTGAATTTTATTTTCTGCTCGACTATTGTTTAAAGCCTGTAAGTCAGTATTAGCAACAATAAATTCAACACCTTTAACTCCTGATTCAATCATTCGATTAACAGCATTACATCCACCGCCACCAACACCAATTACCTTTATTTTTGCTATCTGATCCATTTCTAATCCGAACATTTAGTTTCCACTCTCCTTAATTATCAAAAAAATAACCAAAAACTTTATCTAAAATTGAATTATTAGTAACATTAATTTTATTTTTATCACTTATTTTATCAATTTCATCTTCTTCAAAAATTGAATAATTTTTGCCCCTAATTATTAACTTATTACTAAAGTATTTTATCATACCTAGGGCCGAACTGTAAATACCACTTCGTACACCAATTGTATTAATTGAACCAATTGTGGCATTTTTACCAAATATATCTTCTACTACATACTTGAAATCTTTTATCTCAGTTATGCCTCCTGTTATTATTATATAACTAATTTCTTTTTTTGTTAATAAATTTATTTGTTTTTTGGCTAAATTAAGTATTTCTTGAATTCTTGAATTTACTATTTCACTTATTTCATATTGATTTATTTTTATTTTATTACCAAATTTATCAGTTACTTCCTCAAACTCCTCGGCATAGGCATTTCTTGAATGACCAAGGGCTAAAGATTCTTTTATAAATGCTGCATCACTATGATTAATTTTATATATAAAAGCAATATCATTATCTATATTAGCATTACCTATTTCTAAAACTTCAGTATTGGTAATTACACCTTTAACAAATACCGATACTGTTGTTATTTCATGACCAACATTGATAACAACGCCATTTACTTTATTAGTCTGTTCATCTGCAAAGGTATAATAATCACCAATACTACCAAGAATAATATCAGTAACATTTACTTTTACTTTTTCCATAACACTAAGAACAGAATATATATTTTTCTTTGGGGTTGTAACAACTACTGATTTTACTGCTAATTCTAAACCTGTTAATCTTAGTGGTTCTTTTACTTTATCTTTATTATCAATAATAAATTCAATTGGAATAACTGTTACTAATTCCATATTAATAGGTAATTGTTTTGGAACACTCTTTGAAATACAATTAATTATATCAATACTATTAATTGTATGATTTGCATTTTCAATTGTAACTTGACCATAGCCAACTTCAAAATTTGCATAATTTGCCGGAATATTTACAATTGATTTAGTAATTTTTAAACCTATGCGTTCTTCAATACTGCTTAATGCTTTTGCTAAAGACTCAGATGCTAAATCTATATTAACAATTAGTCCTTTTTTAATACCAGCACTTTTATAATTAATCGCCGATAATACATGGTATCGATTTCTAAAAACTTCAACCACTATTATTTTAAATGAATCACTACCAAAATCTATACTAGCTAAAACCTTTCTCATTGTTTACTCCTCATTTAATTTTAAATCTAGTTTAAATGGATTATCTACACCACCATCACCAGATTCAACAATTAAATTTCCTTTTATATTTATTACTGGCAAATAATATTTTGTTGAATAATCATTATTTGTCTTTATTATTTTACCTTTACTTAAATAAGAATTTTCTAATAACCATACATCATCATTATATGCTAAATAAAACAAAGTATTATTAATTATATTTGTTGAACCAGCTAATATTGCTTCGGTTTTACTTAAGGTTCCAACAATTTGTTTTTTTGATTGAGAAGGACATATTAATTCATTGTAGTTATTTGGATAATTGCAATAATAATTACTAACTAAATAATCTTTTTTACTAGAAAATATTTGGTTAAACCAATCGTTTAAACGATAATTCTCATTAATCTTACCTTTTAACAAATCATAATTAACTATGTCTTTTTGACTTAATACTAATCTAATTGAACCATCACCATTTATTCTTAATATTTTAAATAATAAAATGATATCATCATTTATATTCAAAGCAACATTGTTATTTGCAACACCACGATAAATAAAACTATCACCATCGTTATCTTTAATATAATAGATGCCTTCGTTTATTATAGACGCCAGATTATAATTAGGAATATTTTTATTTTTAATTTGATCAATTCCACCATTTTCATTAATAATTATATTGGCAAGAGATTTTTCTTCTCCATATCTATTTTGTGGTATTTCTTCAATAATGAATTGTAAATGTAATTGTTTATTATTGATAACTAATTTAGCGTCATCACTAATAAAAACTTTTATTGCCAAATTATTTGTAGATTTATTATTTGTTTTTCCTAAGTATAATAAATTATCTGCACTCAAAGATAATATTTCTTCGTTGTTTATTTGATATTTTAGATATTTATAATCGATTAAATCGCTAATGCTATAATTATCTGCAATAATACTATTATCTTTATCAACATTTTTTAAAAATATTTTATATCTAATTAAGTGATCAGCATTATTAGTTAAATAAATATTATTAATCTTTATTTCCTCATTATTAATTGCTTCATGATCTTTAAAAGCAGTTAATTCTTTTGCATGAATTTGTTGATCATAGCCGTTATTTCCAAATGTTATTCGCAAATTTTCAGTTGTGTGAGCTTTAGCAATTGAAATTGAATCTAATTTAAATAAAGTGGCATATGAAGTATAAACTGTTATTCCAACGATAACAGTTACTAGTACTAATGAAATAATAGTTTGTTTTTTTATTATTTTAGCTAATAATTTCATTTTCTTCCTACCCTTTATATTATCTATATCAGTTTATCAATTTTTAGGATTTTTTACAAGTTTTATTATTGATCATACTTTTCAAACAACCGCAATATTCTTGCCTATATAAATTATATTGTTTAGCTAAAATGACACTTTCTTGATAACCATTATTTTTTTTATAATTTCCATTAACATAACCAATTTGATATTTATTAGCAAGGTTGTTCCCAATTTCAATTATCCAACTACTGTTTTTATGTGGACTAACACTAAGAGTTGAATCAAAAAAATCATAATGGTTTTTTGCTGCATACTTTGCAGTTTCTTCTAAACGAAATTCTATACAATTATAACAACGAATACTTCCTTCATATAAATTTTCATAATCATTAATTTTTTGATGAAATGAATCATTACAATAATCACCTTCTATAAAGTGAATATTACTATTAAAAAGTTTCAAAAATTTTATTTGTTCTTTTTTTCGTTTAGAATATTCTTTTAATGGTTCAATATTTGGATTAAAATAAAAAACAGTGATTTCATAATCATTTGCTAATCTTTTAATAACTGTTGTTGAGCAAGGACCACAACAACTATGTAATAATAATTTTTTCATATTTACTTTCTACTGCGGAATAAAAACAAAATTATCATAATTTCCTGAATCAAGATAAAGAATATATTTTTTATTTCCTAGGCCAGATAATATATCTAAATAGTAATTTAAATTAATTATTTTATCTGGATTTGTATAAACAATATTACCATCATTCATAACTAAATAAAATCTTTTATTGTCAATTACTTCTCCAGATTCATTATAATTTGGTTGATATTCAATATAATTAATATTAGCAATTATTTCTTTAGTTAATTTAGCATATGCTAAGATGAATTCATCATAAATATTATTTGGAACAAAATTAACTAAGATTGGAATATTAGTAATATTATTATCATTTATTTTTTTGCTATTATCTAAATATATTTTATTTTCTGTTTTTATTAAAAATAATGGTTTAGCTTCTTCAATTATTATACTTAATTTACCCATAAAACTTTTTTTAATTTCCACCGATTTAACTAAATCTATTGTCATAATTGATTTTTTTAATTTACTTGTTCTAACTTTTAAAATTGGTGGATAATCTTTAATTTTCGCAACCATAATAATTTCATAATCACTTACTAAATTATTACCAGTTATTTCAATATTTTTAATTGGTAAATTAATAAAGTAACTAAAAATATAATAAATAATATAAACAAAAAGAAATAGGACAACTAGTCTTATTGGCTTAAATTTTCTTTTTTTAATTTTCTCTTTATTCTTTTTTTTCATAATTACCACTTAATTATTTCTTGTTCTAAAACTAAATCAATATCATAGGTTTCTTTTACTTTTTCTTTAATTAAATTAATTAAAGTTATAACATCATCAGAAGTCGCATTGCCAATATTTACGATAAAATTAGCATGCTTTTCGCTTACTTGAGCACCACCGATAATATGACCCTTTAGACCTAAATCTTCAATTAATTTCCCGGCAAAATTTCCTTCCGGATTACGAAATACGCTTCCAGCTGATGGATATTCAAGAGGTTGACTTTGTAATCTTCTTCTAGTTCGGTCATCCATTAATGCTTTTGATGTTTCATAATTACCTCTAGCCAACTCAAGAGTTGCACCAAGCACAATTATGTTCTTGTTATCTTTAAATTTAGTATGACGATAACTATGTTCAATGTCACTAGCATTTATTTCTTTAATAACTAAATTTTCATCTAGTATTGTAATAGTTTTTAGAAAATCAAACATTTCACTTAAATATGCGCCAGCGTTACCAATGACTGCCCCACCTATTGAAGATGGAATTCCTAATGCCCATTCTAAACCAGATAAGCCAACATCAACAGTTAATTTAACTAATCTAGGTAAATAATATCCTGAACCCACCTTGACAATATTACCAATTATTTTTACTTGATTAAAATTATCTAATTTTATTATTACTCCATCATAGTCTTTATTAGGAACAATAATATTTGATCCGGTACCTAAAACAAAATAATTGATTTTTTTCATCTTTAAATATTTAATTAAACCAATTAAATCATCTTCATTATTTGGAAATATCATATACTTAGCATTTTTTCCAATTTTATAACTAGTTAAATTTTTTAAGGCAACATTTTCAATAACATCTCCGAATTTAGCTAATTCTTTCACTTTGTTAACTCCTTTATTATTTCGTATATTCGATCACTACTTTTAATTCCTTGCATATTAGCAAGATTAGTTTTAATAGCTTTTAAGCGCTTATCATCATAAATAATTCGATTAATTTCCATTCTAACTTTATCAGCAGTTATTTCCTCTTCAGTTAAAATTACACTTGCATCATTATTTTTCATTTCTAAGGCATTATAATACTGATGATTATTTGCTACAAACGGACTTGGAATTAATATTGAAGGAATATTTAATGCTAAGATTTCACTAATAGTACTTGCTCCAGCTCGAGAAACTAATAAATCAGTTTTCTTAAGTAATGAAGCTAAATTTTCTAAATAAGGGATTATTTTTACGTTATCTGGAAAATACTCATCTTTAATAAATTCATCATAATAGTCATTTCCAGTTATGTATAAAACTTCATATTTTTCATGTTCAACACTTAACAAATATTCTTTCATTTTATTATTAATGGTTTTACTTCCTAAACTACCAGAAACAATGACAACCAATTTTTTATTTTCTGTTAAGCCTAATTTACTTTTTACTATTGGTTTTAAAGCTAATGCTCTCTCACCACAAGGATTACCAGTATAAACAACATTTTTAGTTTTAAAACAATTAATTGATGAAGTAAAAGAAACACCAATTACTGATGCATATTTAGCTATTGAAAGATTTGCTTTGCCGGGGATTGAATTTTGTTCATGAATAAAAGTTTTTATCTTTAATTTTTTAGCAGCTCTTATAACTGGATAAGTTACATAACCACCGACACCAATCACAATATCTGGTTTAAATTCTGTCATTATTTTTTTACACTTTTTATAGGCAAAATAAATATAAAAAATATTTTTTATATTTCTAATTATATCTTTTCGACTCAATCCATAAATTTTTAAGGCTTCATATTTAATATTTAGCGCTGGAATAATATCCTTTTCCATTCGATTATGAGTACCAATATATATTAATTCAATTTTTTTATCTTCAGCTTTTAATTTATCAATTATTGCTAAAGCTGGATAAATGTGACCACCAGTTCCACCAGCAGTTACTATTACTTTCATAGCATCACTTCCATCTTAATTATATAACAAATATTTCTATTTTAATAGTTTTACTAATAACAAGTGTTAACTATAATAAAAAAATTATGAATAAATTAATTATTCATAATTTCAAATATAGTTCC
>CAYOMH010000011.1:17307-18997 GCA_964405055.1 uncultured Muribaculaceae bacterium
GCATTAGAAGTATTCAAATTATCAGTAATTGCATTAGTAAAATCATTTAAATATTTTTCATCTAATAATGTATTTAAATATTTTTCATCATAAATGTTTTTAATTTTGGCTTTTAATTTTGCATAAGCGGTTTTAGCTTGATTAATTGTAGCAAATGAAAATACTAATTGATTTTGATAATGAGATTGTAGGCATAGATAACGATAAGAAAGTGGATCATATCCTTTTGATTCTAGTAAGCTAATAGTTAAAAATTCACCTTTTGATTTACTCATTTTACCAGTTTCATCATTGAGAAATTCACCATGAATCCAATAATTACACCATTTATGTCCTAAGTAACTTTCTGATTGAGCTATTTCGTTCTCATGATGAGGAAAAATATTATCAACTCCACCACAATGAATATCTAGTTTTTCACCAAAATATTTTATGGCAATTCCTGAACATTCGATATGCCAACCAGGATATCCAACTCCCCAAGGTGAATTCCATTTTTGTTCTTGATTACTAAATTTTGAATTTACCATCCAAAGAGCAAAGTCTTCAGGATTCCTTTTATTAATATCTTCTTCAACATCTTCACGAACACCAATTAGATTATTTTCTTTTATTCGGCCAGATAATTTATAATATTCTGAAAATTTAGCTGTATCAAAATAAACATTTTGATTAGCAATATAGGCAATATTTTTTTGTAATAAATTTGAAATTATTTCAATATAATTATTAATATTATCAGTTGCTTTATCAATAATTTCTGGTCTTTTTATATTTAATTTATCCATATCTGCTAAAAAAGCTTCGGTATAAAAATCAGCTATTTCATTTACTGATTTTCCTTCTTTTTTTACCGCAACCATCATTTTATCTTCACCATCGTCGGCATCAGATACTATATGACCAACATCGGTAATGTTCATTACTCTTTTGACATTATAGCCAATGTATTTTAATGTTTTTTCGAGAACATCCTCAAATATATATGTTCTTAAATTACCAATATGAGCAAAACTATATACAGTTGGACCACATGTATACATTTTAACTTCATTTTGATCAACCGGTATAAATTCTTCTATTTTTTTTGATAATGTATTATATATTTTTAAACTCATGTTATTTCTCCTTAAATCCATACACCGTATGTAATTGCAAGCATCGCTAAAAGAAAGCCAATTGCCCAAAATAATTTTACAATTGAAGATTCATCCCAATTTAATTTTTCAAAATGATGATGAATTGGTGCCATTAAAAATACTTTTTTATTAAATTTTCTAATTGCAATTATTTGAATAATTGAACTTAGAGTTTCAATTACAAAAACACCACCAACAACAATAAGCAACAATTCATGGCGAGTAATTATTGCAACTGTTGCAAGTGCTCCACCTAATGATAAAGCTCCAATATCACCCATAAATATTTTGGCAGGTTTGGTATTAAAAAATAAAAAACCCAATAGTGAACCAACTAAAACAAAACAAAATATAGCTATATCTTGATAGCCATTTATCCAAGAAGTTCCCCAAGAGATTATTCCAAAAGCAAAAAAGGCAATCATTGACAATCCACCAGCTAAGCCATCTAAGCCATCAGTAATATTAACGGCATTGGTTGTACCAACTAAAACAAAGAAGATAAACAAACCAAATACCCATCCCATTGGAATTGTTAAATTTAATAAAGT
>CAYOMH010000012.1:0-2596 GCA_964405055.1 uncultured Muribaculaceae bacterium
ATATTAAATGGTTTAATGTAAACATAAATGATTTTGATCAAACTTATCTAGAAATAATTAATTATCTAGAAACTCTAAATAAATAGTATTATCAAATTCATGATCAGTTTGAGCATACTTTTTTAAATTATCTGAATTAATTAAAAAGAATTTATGAGTTAAACGCTCATTACCATAATTATCTATTTGATCATCCCAGGTTACATCTAAATGAAACCATTTTTCATCAATTTTAACCGCATTCCAAACATGAGTATCACTTGATATTTTATAGTTTGGTAAATTATAATAATTTAGAAATAAGGCCATAGCATCTGCATAACCACCACAAATAGCATATCCTTGGATTAGTGAGCCATATGCTGTATTATAAGAATAATTACTTTTTTTCTCAATAGCATCTAAATCATAAGTGGTAGTATTTATTATATAATCATGAATACTTCTTAATTTATCTATAATATCATCTTCATTATTTACTTCGGTAGCAATAATGCTTTTTATTTTTTCATTTATTTCCTTTATTTCTTCATTTGTGTAACTTTTATTTATTTCTAACATAATTTCACCTGAGGAAGATATATTTGTTTTTACATTAGAAAAACTATTATATGGATGAACATAATTATTAATTTGAGTAATTATTTCATTATTATTAGTTATTTTTTCTATATCATTCATACACTCTTCATATTCACTTGGACAATTAAAAGAAAAAGAATTCCAACCATTATTTAAAACTGTATATATAACATTGATTAATTCTTGATAACTATATGGTCTAAATTTATCAACATTTTTAATATATGCAAAATTATATTTTATTTTATATTCATTAATTTTTGGGGTTTCGCCAACACTATAATTACTTAACATATTTTGTAGTTGATTAGTTATTGGTTCATTAAAAATTATTACTGTTAATAAAATAATTAATAATATGAATGAACTAATGTATTTTTTCATCATCTATCACCTAGATTAATAATATCATATTCAAAAAAAAAATGAATTATTAATTCATTTCCTTTACTTTTTTCATCAAACGACTTTTTTGACGATTACGTGCATTATTTTTCATTAGTCCTTTTTGATAAGCTTTATCAATGTTAATGATAGCTTTTTTAGTTAAATCTTTAGTAGCTTTAGCATCTTTGTTAGCAACTGACTTTTCTACGCTTTTAATTGAATTCTTAACTCTTGATGTATAAACAACATTTGCTTTAGCTTTTTTATTTGATACTTTTTCAGATTTAATCGAACTCTTTAGATTTGGCATTAGTTCACCTCCATTTGTTATCAAATAGATTTTATCAAATAATTTTCATAAAAGCAATTTTATTATATATTTTTTTTACTTATTATTTATTATTTAACATATAAAAACAATATTTCTATCAAATAAATTAAAAATTAATATATTTTTCGTAATAATAAACTAATGTAAAAACATAATATAGCAATTACAGTATTTTTTGATATAATGATTAGTAGGTGAAAACATGAAACAAGAAAATATTAGAAACTTTTGTATAATTGCACATATTGATCATGGTAAAAGCACAATAGCTGATCGAATTTTAGAATTAACAAATGCGGTTGATAAAAGAGATATGAAAAGTCAAATTCTAGATAATATGGATTTAGAAAGAGAACGAGGAATAACAATTAAATTAAAAGCAATTAGATTAAATTATAAATTAAATAATATTGATTACTTATTAAATTTAATTGATACCCCAGGGCATGTTGATTTTTCTTATGAAGTTAGTAGAAGTTTACAAGCTTGCGAAGGAGCAATTTTAGTTGTAGATGCAGCACAAGGAATACAAGCTCAAACTTTAGCAAATTTATATTTGGCTCTTGATGCAAATTTAACAATTATTCCGGTTATTAATAAAATTGATTTACCAAATGCCGATTTACCAAAAGTAAAAAAAGAATTAATTGATGTTTTAGGCTTTAAAGAAGAAGAAATATTATATTGTAGTGGTAAAACCGGTGTAGGAATAGCTGAATTAATTGAAGCAATAATTAATAGAATAAAACCACCAAAAATTAACGATAATGCATTACGAGCACTTATTTTTGATAGTTATTTTGATGCTTATAATGGTGTTATTGGGATGATCAAAATTGTTGATGGAAATTTAAAAGTTCATGATCGAATAAAATTAATGGTAAGTAATGCAGAATTTGAAGTGTTAGAACTAGGATATCATTGCCCAAAAGAAGTAAAAACCAATATACTTCATTGTGGTGAAGTTGGTTGGTTTAGTGCTTCAATTAAAGATATAGGTTTGGTTAAAGTGGGAGATACAGTTACTTCTTTAAATAATCCTGCTAAAGAAAAATTACCAGGATATAAAGAAATAAAACCAATGGTTTATTCTGGAATTTACCCAATTGATGGTAATAAATTTAATAATTTAAAGGAAGCATTAGAAAAATTAAAATTAAATGATGCATCTTTATTATTTGAACCTGAAAGTAGTAATGCTTTAGGTTTTGGTTATCGATGTGGTTTCTTAGGATTATTACATATGGAAATAATTACTGAACGAATAAGAAGAGAATATAATATTGATATTATTTC
>CAYOMH010000012.1:2696-5340 GCA_964405055.1 uncultured Muribaculaceae bacterium
TATATTCCATTAAATGAAGTTGTTTATGATTTTTTTAATAAATTAAAATCAAGTTCAAAAGGTTATGCATCCTTTGATTACGAAGTGTCTTCTTATAAAGAAAGTGACTTAGTAAAAATGGATATATTAATAAATGGAGAAAAGGTTGATGTTTTAAGTATTATAGTTCATAGTTCTTTAGCACAAAAAAGAGGTAGAATTATAGTTGAATCATTAAAAGAAATATTACCTAAACAACAATTTATTATTCCAATTCAAGCAAGTATTGGTTCAAAAATTATTGCAAGAGAAACAATAAGTGCATTAAGAAAAAATGTTTTAGCTAAATGTTATGGTGGCGATGTTTCAAGAAAAAGAAAACTTTTAGAAAAACAAAAAGAAGGAAAGAAAAAGATGCGAATGGTTGGTCAAGTTGAAATTCCAAATGATGCATTTCTTTCAATATTAAAAACAGATAATGATTAAAAAAGATCAAGAATAAACTTGATCTTTTTTTTAATATTTGTTAATTAGTTTTGCATGCACAACAATTCTTTGTTTACTATTATTTATACAAGTTGATAGAGTTAACATTTTATCATTTTCTTTGACATCTATACCAAAATCATAAATACTTCTAGCAGTTACCTTACTTGCAAAATTAATAAAATCATTTTGATTGTCAAAGCTAACATATAAATAATCGGAAGTAACATCAATTACATAAATGGAAAATATTTGCCACTCCATATTATAATATGGAGTATTAAATGTGATAATTTGATTATCTTCATTAGTATACCAATCTTTATTTAATGCATATTTTAGTGTTCCAAAAGCAACTTTTTTTCGAGAATTATGGCCATAAAGAATAGTGTTTTGATTTAATTCTTCATGATTATTTCGCCAGTCCATAAAAACCCAACCAAATATGTTTCTATTTTTATTAAAATCATTTTTTAAATAATATTCATTATTATTTGTTTGTACAATTGGGTATTCAATCAAAGTATTGTTTACTTTCAACCAACCAACAGTATCAGAATTTTTACTTTTTAATATGTTAAATATGTCACCAAATGCTTTTTTATATATATCGTTATGATTGATATCCTCAACTTCTGAACTCATTGGATCAGTTGATGGATTATCACTAGAGATATTATCAGTCACTTTTATAATTTCGGTATTAATAACACTATTAATATCATCAATACTTTTTTCTGATGCAAAACTATTATATTCCATTATTGCAAAACCAATAATAATAAATATTGCAACAGTTATAGTCATTAATTTTATATTATTTAAATTAAGTTGAGCAACAAAATTTTCTTTTTTGTATTCTTCAGAATAAATAATCTTAAATGTAAATTTAAAGCTATTACTTAGCTCTTTTTTAAGTAATCTCAAAAATTGAACAGAAGAATGTAAATAATTTACATTTTCTTTATTTTCATAAATATATATTTTTACATTTTTAATTTTATATTTAATTAAATTTTTAAGAACCAAACGAATAGTTTCTTGAGAATAATAATAAAAATTAATTACTTTAAGGTATTTATTGATTCGGCAAAATATTTCTATATCAGCCAAATCTTCTTTATTTATACTTTGATTAATATTTAATGATTTCTTGTAGTAAATACTGGAATAATTTTTTAAACTATTATCAGCCATAAATTTACTTTCAAAATTCATTGTTTCATTAATAACTACAGTAATATCTTTTTTATCAAGTTTTTCAATCATAAAATGTTTCATACTATAACAACTGACAAATTTAATATTGGGTGAATATAATATTTTTTCAAATATATCATAGTCAATTGGCTGTTTAGGTAATAAATATAATTCATTTAAATTACTAATATTTTGAATAACTAATAACACTATTGGAATAATATTAAAATCATTAATATATACTTTGTTAATATTTCTTTGTTGAGTTATTCCATTAATAAATGTAGTAATAATATCTGGATTATTTAATATGTAATTAGTAGAAAATACCATCGATTCAGTATCAATAATATTAGTTTTAGTTAAATTAATATTTTCTTTTTTATCATGATTACTTGAATTATGAATAGAGAAGGTTACTTTATTATTTTTACAACTTATTTTTACTTTTGTAATTTTAATCTCCTCCTATCATATATTAATATCCTAACATAAAAAATGTAAAAATAGCAGTTTTTTTTAAAAATTAGACATTTTTCTATTTATTTTTTTAAAATATATGATATACTTACTTTGAAAATAAGGTAGCTATTTAAATAAATAGTTTAAAGGAGAGAAAAATGAAAGGCAAAATCGTTCAAAAAATTATAAGTGGGGGATTATTAGTGTCTTTATTGTTTACTAATATAACTAATGTATTAGCTGCAACAATTGTTAGACCAAGTAATTTTATGGAAAATAAATTATCATTACATGATTTTAGTATTATTACTGGGGCTACAAATTATGATAAAGGATATGCCGGTATTAAAGCTCAAGTATCTAATGATAAAAAAACAATAAATGTTACTTTAACTGTTTCAACAAAAGGTGTTGAACCAACGGCAATAACAAATGTCCAAACTAAAGTTGATTTAGGTGAAGATATTACAAATAATTTTGATGTAAATGTTCCTTCACAAGATGGTGTTATGTATAC
>CAYOMH010000012.1:5440-8129 GCA_964405055.1 uncultured Muribaculaceae bacterium
AATGAAATTAATTTAAAATATAATGATGAAAGAATATCTACACTTTATATAGGTGGTGGAACTCCTTCTTGCTTAAATGAAACTCAATTAAATAAATTGATTTTTATCTTGAAAAAATTTAATTTAAATTATTTAACAGAATTTACGTTTGAGTGTAATCTAAATGATATTAACGAAAAATTATTATCAATATTAAAGAAAATTAATGTAAATCGATTAAGTATTGGTATTCAATCATTTAATAAAAATAAATTAATTTTTTTAGGACGCAAACATGATTTTTCTGAAGCTCAAGAAAAAATTAAATTAGTAAGAGAATATGGCTTTAATAATATTAATTTAGATTTAATGTTTGCTATTCCTAACGAAAAAATGATTGATTTATGTAAAGATATTAAATTATTTTTAAAGCTTAAACCTGATCATATTAGTGCATATTCATTAATAATTGAGCCAAACACTATGATTTCTAAAGAAAAACCAATTAATGAAGAATTAGAAATAAAAATGTATCATTATATTAATAGAAAACTTAAAAGACATGGTTTTGAGCACTATGAAATTAGTAATTATTCATTAATAGATAAAAAATCAGAACACAATATGAATTATTGGTATAATAATGAATATTATGGTTTTGGTTTAGGAGCTCACGGATATATTGAAGGATTTCGATACGAAAACACCCGCAACTTAGTTGCATATTTAAATGGAAAATATTGTCAAAAAGAAAACTTGCTTTCAAGGCAAGAAATAATGGAAAACGAAGTAATGTTAGGACTACGACTTATTAAAGGCATTAATCTTCATTATTTTTATAATAAATATGGGATTAATTTACAAGAGGTATTTCCAATTAAGCCATTAATAAAAAATAAAGAAATAATTTATAAAAATGGTAATGTATATATTAATCCAAAATATATATATTTAATGAATGATATTTTGCTTAAACTAATATAAGCATTGAAAAACAAACAATTTTTAGTTATAATATTAATAGAATAAAAGGAGAATATAAATTATTATGGTTAAAAAATTATTGTTATTATTGGTTTTAGGTACTGTTTTTTTACCACTTTCAATTAATGCTGCAACTCAAAACAGTTTAAAATTAGATAAGGATGTTACTGTTCAAGCGGGAGAAAAGGCTAACTTCATTTTAACTATTGATTTAACTCCTCAAATTGATCAAAAAGTAACTAAAATTGAATTTGAAGTTAGTAAAGTTGGTGGGTCAACCGGTTTGGTTGAATATACATTAATGGGGGCAACAAATTTAGTTTTTTCTCATCCTGATGAAACTAAATTTATAATTACTAAAGGAAACAATACAAATGATGTTATTACTGATGGTGACACAATTGCCAAAATAACCATTCCAGTTAATGAAGATTGTCCCGAAGGTGACATTACTGTCACAATAAAAAATATAAAATTTACTTATCTTGAAGAAGCTGATTCTTCATCATCATCTTCATCAGAAGGTGGCGATGAATTAGTTTCTAAGATTATTTCTGGTGTTGATTCAGTAAAAAAAATAACCGTAATTAAAAGAGTTTTGTCAAACATTGCTGAATTAAAATCAATTACTTTATCTACTGGTGTTTTATCACCAACATTTGCTGCTAATGTTTATGAATATAATGTTGAATTAAGAGATACAGTTGTTTCAACAACAATTAAAGCCGAATGTAATAATAACTGTTCATCCATTAATGGTGACAACCAAAGTTGGAGTCAAAAATTAACTTTTGCCGAAGGTGAAAATAAAACTATAGAAATTAAAGTAATATCAGAAAGTTTAAAAAATGCAGAAATATATAAAGTTAATATTTCTCGTGGCCCTTTTACAAAAGAAATGGTTGAATTAAAATCATTAAGTGCCTTAGAAGGTACTATTGATCCAGTATTTGCTAAAGATGTTTTCAATTATTATCTATCCGTTCCATTTGTTACTGAAAAATTATCTTTATCTTATGAATTAAATGATCCTACATCAACAATAACTATTACAGGTAATGAAAATTTTAAACCAGGAGTAGAAGTACCGGTTGTCCTAAAAATTACTTCTGATGATAAAAAAAATGAATTAACATATACTATATATGTCACTAAAAAAGAAGATCCATCATCAAGTGAAGTAATTGAAGAACCATCAAGTTCCAACAGTGTAATTGATAATAAAAATAATAAATATATCATAGTTGGTTCAATTATTGCAGGTTCATTAGTTATTATAGGTTTATCGTTTTACTTTTTATTTAAACATAAAAAAAAACCAAAAAATAAAAATGTAGATAACACTTTAAAAATGGATAATTTATCTACAAAAAAACCTGATATAGCTATATCACATGATCAGGATGTAGAATTATTTGAATTAACTAAAGAATATAATTCATTACCAAAAGAAATTAATGACTTAAAAAACAGTGGCTCTAATCCTAAAAATTATTAATATTAAAAAATTAGCATTTATTATTGACAAGTGCTAATTTTTATTTTATACTTTATCTAGCACTTGATAATGATGTGTGCTAAAAGTGAGTTGATATAATGGTTCCAAGACAAGATGAATTATTAAAAGTAATTGTTGAAGATTATATAAAAACAGTTAAACCAATCGGTTCTAAATCTTTATGTAAAAAGTTTAATTGTTCAAGTGCAACAATTAGAAATGAAATGG
>CAYOMH010000012.1:8229-11393 GCA_964405055.1 uncultured Muribaculaceae bacterium
AAAGTAATTAAAAGATATAATGAAGTAACAAAATTCTTTCAACAAACTTTTACTGATTTAACACTAAAAAATACTAATGTTTTCTTTAGTGGTAAATCAAATTTATTAAAACAACCAGAATATAATGATCCACAAAAAATTAAAGATATTATTAGTAAATTTGATAATAATGAATTAGTTAGTAAAATTGAAACAAAGGATCGAGAAGTAAACATCTATATTGGTGAAGAAACTGAATTTGATCCTGATGTTACAATTATTAAAACAAGTTTTAAAGTTGATGAAGAAGAGGGAACAATTGCTTTAATAGGTCCAAAAAGAATGGAATATGAAAAAGTTGTTACTTTACTTAATTATGTTAAACAAGAAATAGAAAAGAGATGAAATAATGGCAAATGAAGATAAATCAAATAAAAAAATTGAAAAGATGAAAAAACAATTACAAGAACAAGAAGAAAAAAATTTGCGAATTCAAGCTGAAATGATGAACATGAGTAAACGGCATAAAGAAGAATTACTAAAGGCAAATTTATATGATGGTGAAAATGTTATATTAAATATTTTACCGATAGTTGATAATTTTGAAAGAGCAGTTAATTTAGATAATCATGATTTAAATGATGAACTAAGTAAATTTCTAAGTGGTTTCAAGATGATTTATGGTAATTTAACTAATTATCTTAAAACAATTGAAGTAATAGAAATTAAAGCCTTAAACGAGATATTTGATCCTAATTGTATGGAAGCAGTATCAATAGACAATGTTTTGGAATTAGAAAATGATGTCGTTGTTGATGTATTCCAAAAAGGATATAGATATAAAGATAAAGTTATTAGACCAGCAATAGTAAAAGTAAATAAAAAAGAAATAGGAGAGATGAAAAATGAGTAAAATAATTGGAATTGATTTAGGAACAACAAATAGTTGTGTTGCTGTTTTAGAAGGTGGCGAACCAAAAATTATTGCTAATGCTGAAGGGGATAGAACAACTCCATCAGTAGTAGCTATTAAAAATAATGAAGAATTAGTTGGAGTAACTGCAAAACGTCAAGCTATTACTAATTCAAGTAACACGGTATCATCAATTAAAAGAAAAATGGGAACAAATGAAAAAGTTGAAATTGATGGTAAAAAATATACCCCAGAAGAAATAAGTGCAAAAATTTTAATAAAATTAAAAAATGATGCTGAAAGTTATTTAGGAACAAAAGTAACTAAAGCCGTTATTACCGTTCCGGCATATTTTAATGACGCTGAACGTCAAGCAACTAAAAATGCTGGAAAAATTGCTGGTTTAGAAGTTGAAAGAATAATTAATGAACCTACTGCTGCTGCATTAGCATATGGACTTGATAAACAAGATAAAACTCATAGTATATTAGTTTATGACCTTGGTGGTGGAACATTTGATGTATCGATTTTAGAATTAGGTGATGGCGTCTTTGAAGTTAAAGCTACTGCTGGTGATAACCGTTTAGGTGGCGATGATTTTGATAAAAATATTATTGATTATTTAATTAGTGAATTTAAAAAAGATCATGGTGTTGATTTATCAAAAGATAAAATTGCTTATCAAAGATTAAATGATGAAGCTGAAAAAGCTAAGAAAAATTTGAGTAGCATGACTTCAACAAATATTAGTATTCCATTCATTACTCAAAGTAATGAAGGTCCATTACATTTAGAAATAACATTAACAAGAGCAAAATTTGAAGAATTAAATAGAGAATTATTTGATAAAACAATTACTTTAGTTAAAAAAGCATTAAAAGATGCTAAAATGACTGCTAAAGATATTGATAAAGTTGTTTTAGTAGGTGGTTCAACTAGAATTCCATACATTCAAGATATAGTAAAAAAAGAACTTGGTCAAGAACCATTTAAAGGTGTTAATCCTGATGAAGTAGTTGCCATGGGTGCTGCAATTCAAGGTGGTGTTTTAAGCGGTGAAGTAGACGATTTAGTCCTTCTTGATGTTACACCTTTATCATTAGGTATTGAAACATTGGGTAATGTTATGACCCCATTAATTGAACGAAACACAACAATCCCAACAAGTAAATCACAAGTGTTTAGTACTGCTGTTGATGGTCAACCTGCCGTTGATATTCATGTTCTACAAGGTGAAAGACCAATGGCTAGTGATAATAAAACATTAGGAAGATTCCAATTAGGAAATATTCCACCAGCTCCAAGAGGAGTTCCACAAATTGAAGTTACTTTTGATATTGATGCAAATGGAATAGTAAATGTAAAAGCAAAAGATTTAGGAACAAATAAAGAACAATCAATTACTATTACATCAAGTACAAATCTTACAGATGCTGAAATTGATAAAATGATGAAAGAAGCCGAAGCTAATAAAGAAGCTGACCTAAAGAGAAAAGAAGAAGCAGATTTAAGAAATGAAACTGATCAAATAATATTTACTACTGAAAAAGCAATTAAAGATCTTGGTGAAAAAGTTAGTGATGAAGAAAAGAAAGAAGCTAATGATTTAATAGAAGATTTACGTAAATCTCTTTCTGGTAATGACATAGAAGAAATAAAAACTAAGAAAGATAAATTACAAGAAAAAGCGTTTGCTCTATCAAGTAAAGTATATGAAGAAATGGCTAAAAAACAACAAGAAGAAACAAAAAATAATGAAGCCGAATCCAAAGATGACCAAACTGATAAAAAAGTTAAAAAAGAAAAAGTAACTGAAGCTGAATACGTAGAAAAATAATTATTAATTTAGGAGGATAAATGACAAAACAAATCAACAATTATGAAAAAAAGTGTGATTTGGATAATATTTATCCTTCTTTTCCTATTTAGTTAGATGAATTAAAATAAATGACAATATTATGGAAAACTACTTAAAATAATAAATTAATTAGAGGAGAATTAAGATGGCAACAAATAAAGATTATTACGAAATATTAGGTGTAAAT
Source organism: uncultured Muribaculaceae bacterium (assembly GCA_964405055.1). Classification (GTDB taxonomy): domain Bacteria; phylum Bacillota_I; class Bacilli_A; order RF39; family UBA660; genus JAAZHN01. The sequence goes on from CAYOMH010000012.1 coordinate 11,167, forward strand.
AAAAATGCCACCGATGATGAATTAAAATCAGCATTTCGAAAATTAGCTAAAAAATATCATCCCGATGTAAATAAAGAACCAGATGCTCAAGATAAATTTAAAGAAGTAGGTGAAGCGTATTCAATACTTTCTGATAAAAATAAAAGAGCACAATATGATCAAATGGGTCATGATAATTTTAAAAGAAATGGTGGAGCTTACTCAGGTGGTGGCAATCCATTTGGTGG
>CAYOMH010000012.1:11493-13451 GCA_964405055.1 uncultured Muribaculaceae bacterium
GTAATATCAGAACAAAGATCATTATTTGGTATATTTCAAACTGAAACATCTTGTCCAAACTGTAACGGTAAAGGGCATGTCTTTGAAAGAAAATGTACTAGTTGTCGTGGTCAAGGTCGAGTCGAAGTTGAAAAGGATTTAACTATTACTATTCCAGCCGGTGTTGATGAAAACACAAGATTACGATTATCAGGTAAAGGTGGAGTTGGTATAAATGGTGGTGCTAATGGTGATTTATATATTGAATTTATTATTGAAAATCATCAAATATTTACTAGAAAAGATGATGATATATATCTAGAAGTACCACTAACAATTACAGAGGCAATATTAGGTTGTGAAAAAGAAATTCCAACTATTCATGGTAATACGTATATTGAAATTAAACCAGGAACACAAAGTGGTGATGTTATAAGAATTAAATCAAATGGTGTTCATAATGAAAGTGGTCATAAAGGTGATATGTATTTAAATTTAAATGTAATTATTCCATCTAAAATCGATCGAAAACAAAAAAAGATTTTAGAAGAATTAGCAGATACAAACTTAGATAATGATTCAAAATTCAATATATTTAATAAATATTTGAAGAATTAGTAATACCTAATTCTTTTTTTATCTTATAGATTATTTAGTAATATTTTGTTATAATTTTTATAGGAGCATGAATATGAATATAATTGATATAATTAATAAAAAAAGACTAAATCTTTCATTAAATTATGATGAACTTTCTACTGCTTTTAATGGTTATTTAAATAAAGAAATAAGAGATTATCAGATTAGTTCTTTATTAATGGCAATTGCCATTAATGGTTTAAGCGATGAAGAAGTCATTAATCTAACTGATATATTTATTAAAAGTGGTGATATTCTCATATTTCCTAATAATGAATATGTGGTTGACAAACATTCAACTGGTGGAGTTGGTGATAAAGTCACACTTATATTAGGACCTATTTTAGCAGCCTGTGGTTTAAAATTTCCAAAAATGAGTGGCCGTTCTTTAGGCTATACAGGAGGAACAATTGATAAGTTAGAAAGTATTCCAAATATTAAATTAAACTTATCCAAAGAAGAAATAATAGATCAAGTCAATAAAATTGGTTTATGTATAACCAGTCAATCAGAGAATCTTGTTCCCCTTGATAAAGTAATCTATGCAATAAGAGATACATCTGGCAGTGTTTCTTCGGTTCCTTTAATTGCAATTAGTATTATGAGTAAAAAAGTTGCATGTGGTGCTAAAACAGTTTTAATTGATATTAAATGCGGTATTGGAGCACTAATAAATAAATATGAAGATGCCATTGAATTAAAAAGATTAATGCAACTAATTGCTAATCAATATAATATCAATTTAATTGTAGAAATTACTGAGATGAACCAACCTCTTGGTCAAAACATTGGTAATGCACTTGAAATAATTGAAGCAATTGATATTTTAAATGGTAAAAAGGGTCTTTTAACTGATTTAGTTATTGATTTTGCTACAAAAATAATTGTTGGTGCTAAAAATATTACTGAAGCTGCAGCAAAAACAATGGTAACAAATGCCATAGAAAATAAATCAGCATTGGCAAAATTTAATGAATTAATTACTTATCAAAATGGATTATTAACCAAATTAAAAGTTAGTAATAATATTATTGAAATAAAAGCTGAGACTTCAGGTATATTAGTTGATATTAATGCAGATAATTTAAGTAAATTAGTTTTTAATTTAGGTGCTGGAAGATTAAATACTGAAGATAAAATCGATCATCAAGTAGGAATAATTATTAACAAACAAATTAATGATTCTATTAAAATAGGTGATATATTAGCATATTTATATGTTAATATAGAAAATGTTATCTATAATGTTAATGATATATTTGAAATAAAAGGAGAATGAATTTTATGGATTTAATTCCAACATTCAAAAATTTATTACCTGTTTTAAAAATTAAAAACAG
>CAYOMH010000012.1:13551-16024 GCA_964405055.1 uncultured Muribaculaceae bacterium
AAAAATAAATTTGGTGATGAAGTAGCATTAATTACAGAAAATGTTTCAAAAATTAATCGCTTAACTTTAACAGATGATTCTGAATCATCTTCAATATATTTACGAAAAATATTGGTAGGGATGTCTGAAGATGTTCGTGTTTTATTTATTAAATTAGCTGATCGATTACATAATATGCAAACCATATATTACGAAAAAAATGCATTACAAAAACAAAAATTATCTGATACTATTAATGTTTTAGTACCAATAGCTCATCGTTTGGGGATTAATTCAATTAAAAGTCAACTAGAAGATTTATGGCTTAAACATTCAAAACCTGAAGTTTATCAAGATATAACCGATAAATTAGCAGTTAGTAAAGATGAATTAAATATTTTAATTGATCAAATGATTCAAAATATTTCCAACATATTAAAAGAACATGATATTCAGTTTGAAATAAAGGGTCGAGTTAAAAGTGTTTTTAGTATTTATGAAAAACTATTAAAAGGTCGAAAATTTTCTGATATTTTTGATATTTTAGCAATGCGTATAATAGTAGAAAAAGAAAGCGATTGTTATTTAGCGGTTGGCTTAATTCATTCAAAATATAAACCAATTCCCAAAAGATTTAAAGATTTTATCGCAATGCCAAAAGAAAATATGTACCAATCACTACATACAACTATATTTGGTATTGATGGCTATTTGTTTGAGGTACAATTAAGAACAAAGGAAATGGATGAAATTGCTGAACATGGTATTGCATCTCATTGGTCTTATAAAGAAAAAGGTTCTTTAAAGACTCAAGATATTATGGAACAAAAATTAGAAATATTTAGAAATTTAATTTCTAATAAAGATAAATTAGAAGAAAATGAATTTACTAAACAAGTTGAAAACGAATTTTTATCTGATTTAATTTATGTATATACCCCAAAAGGTGATGTAATAGAATTACCAAAAGACAGTACACCAATTGATTTTGCTTACCGTATTCATTCAGATGTTGGAGATACAACAACTGGTGCAATAGCTAATGATGTTATTGTGCCATTAAACTATGCTTTAAATGACGGTGATATTGTTCAAATAAAAACAACTCCAGGAACTACTCCAAAAAAAGAATGGATTAATTGGGTCAAAACTTCTCAGGCTCGTAGTAAAATAAAAGCTTTTTTTAGTAAGATAGATCATGATGAATATGTTAATCGTGGTAAAGATTTACTAGAAAAAGAAACTAGAAGATTAAAATTAAGTTTAAGTGACACATTTAATAATCAAAACATGAAAAAAGTTTTAGATAATTTAAAATTAAAAACTTGGGATGAAGTATTATTTGGCTTAGGGTCTTTACGTTTTACAGTTAGAAATTTAATTTCTATTATTAATGAGGATAGTAAAAGTGCTCAAGATAGTTTAATTGATAAAGTAATGAATAACGATAATAAACAATTTTTTGAATATAAAAATGACGTTATTGTTGCCGGTGTTGATAATATAAAAATAAATTTAGCTTCTTGCTGTAATCCAGTTTATGGTGATGAAATTAAAGGCTATATAACAAAAGGAAATGGAATTACTGTTCATCGCCATAATTGTCATAATATTATAAATATTAATGAAAGAATAATTGATGTTAGATGGAATGATAAAACAGAAAAATTATATTATGCTAATCTTTTAATTAGTGTAAATAGTGAAGTTAATCCAGTAGTGGATATTGTAACTAAGGCAACAATTAGAAATATTCAAGTTGACAGTTTAAAAAGTATTAATCGTAATGATAATTTAAAATATTTATTGATTATAAAAGCTAAAAATACTAGTGATTTAAATAATTTAATTGCTGATTTAAATAATATAAAATCAGTTATATCAGTAGTTCGTGAAGGTGAAAAGTAATATGAGAGTTATTGCTCAAAGAAGTAATTATGCAGAAGTATCAGTCGATAATAAATTAATTAATATGATTGATTTTGGGTTAGTTTTATTGGTTGCATTTACTCAAAATGATACAATAAATGACATTGATTATATGATTAATAAAATAATCAAATTAAGAATATTTGCTGATGAAAATAATGTGATGAATAAAAATGTAATTGAAGTTGGTGGTAAAATTTTATCAATTTCGCAATTTACTTTATATGCTGATACAAATAAAGGTAATCGTCCATCTTACGTTAAAGCATTAAATAGTGATGAAGCAAATAAACTATATAATACTTTTAATGATAAATTAAGCAAATATATAGAAACTAAAACCGGTATATTTGGTGCTGATATGAATATATTAATTAATAATAATGGTCCAGTAACTATAATGTTAGATAGTAAGAAGGAAAATAATGATTAATGAAAAAAAAGAAAAATTAATTAGTACTTTGATTTCAATTTTATTAGCAATGATACTCTTAATATTTATTTTAATTTTTTACAACAAAATAACTATAGATCAAAATCTAAAAGGAAAAAATCTAGTTAAAAA
>CAYOMH010000012.1:16124-18354 GCA_964405055.1 uncultured Muribaculaceae bacterium
ATATTACTCATGAATATAAATTCACTACAACATTTAAGGAAATGCCGAATAATCAAAATTATAATCAAGGCAAAAAGATTAGTTTTAAGTTAAGCATTGAATAAATAAAGTAATTTTGTTAATATTATATTGATTTATCACTAATAAGAAAGGGATATATATGAAAAAATTTAATAATAATGATTTTAGTAATCAAGATATAGATAAAAATGTCACCGTTTTTGGTTGGGTAAATAGAATAAGAAATATTGGTGAGCTAATATTTGTTGATTTACGTGATCGAAGTGGGATACTTCAAATTGTTTTTGATAAAAATAATTCGGCTAATATTTTTAATTTGGCTAATACCCTTAAAAATGAATATTGTCTTAAAATTAGTGGAACAATAAGAAAAAGACAAGATGCAAATTTAAATATTGCCTCAGGTGAAGTTGAATTAATTGCTAATGATTTAGAAATATTAGCAGAATGTGACGTTATGCCTTTTAATATTAATGATGATAGTGTTATTAGTGATGCAGTTGGTTTAAAATATCGATATTTAATGTTAAGAAGAGAAAAGAATAAAAAAATATTACTTACTAAACATCAAATTACTCGTTCGGTAAGAAATTACCTAGATAACTTAGGTTTTATTGAAGTTGAAACACCAATTTTATCAAAAAGTACTCCTGAAGGTGCCAGAGATTACATAGTTCCCTCAAGAATTAAAAAAGGATCTTTTTATGCATTACCTCAAAGTCCACAATTATACAAACAATTATTAATGGTTAGTGGTTTTGAAAAATATTATCAAATTGCCCGTTGCTTTCGTGATGAAGATTTAAGAGCTGATCGTCAACCAGAATTTACTCAAATCGATTTAGAAATGAGTTTTGCAACTGAAGAAGATGTATTTGAAGTTGCCGAAAATATGATTAAAAGAGTAGTAAAAGATATTAAAGGAATTGATTTACCTGATTTTCCAAGAATAACTTATAAAGAAGCAATTGATAGTTTTGGAACTGATAAACCAGATACAAGATTTGCTATGTTAATTACAGATTTAACTAATATTTTAAAATCAACAGAATTTAATTTATACAAATCAGTAATTGATAATAATGGGGTAGTTAAATGTATTGTGGTAAAAAATGATGCAGAAAAAATATCAAGAAAATTAATTGATGAATATAATGAATTTGTTAAACAATATAAAGGAAAAGGAATTTCATTTTTGAAATACTCTGAAAATGAATTTAGTGGCAGTGTAGCTAAAAATTTAGAACCTAATTTATTAGAAAAAATTAAAGTTGAACTTAAATTAGAAAATAATGATTTAGTTATTATTATGGCTGATGCTTATAAAATTGTTTCTTTTGCTCTTGGTGCATTAAGAATAAAAATTGCAAAATATTTAAATTTAATTAATCCAAATTTATTAAATTTCTTATGGATTACAAATTTTCCAATGTTTGAATATTCAGAATCTGAAGGAAGATATATGGCAGCTCATCATCCTTTCACAATGCCAAACGATATAAAATTATTAAGTGACAAAGAAAATTGCTATGCTAGAGCATATGATATTGTTATAAATGGTTATGAATTAGCAAGTGGATCAGTAAGAATACACGATCCAAAAATTCAAGCTGAAGTGTTTAAAGAATTAGGTATAAGTGATGAAGAAGCAAAACAAAAATTTGGATTCTTCTTAGATGCATTTAAGTTTGGAGCTCCACCACATGCTGGAATAGCTCCAGGACTTGATCGTTTAACCATGATATTATGTCAAACTGATGATATAAAAGATGTAATTGCTTTTCCAAAAATTCAAAATGCCAGTGATTTAATGAATGAGTCACCAAGTATAGTTAATCAAAAACAATTAAATGATTTAGGAATAAAGATTATTGAGGAAAAAAATGACTAAGGTAACTAAAGAATTAATTGATAAATATGCTGAAAAATTATATTTTGAATTATCCAAAGAAGAAAATGATAAACTTTTAGCAGAATTTGCCATTATTGAAGCAAGAATGAATTTAATTAGTTCAATTCCAAATATTAATAATTATGAGCCAATGTCTCATCCTTTTGAACTAGAAAATGTAAGTTTAAGAGAGGATATTGCCAATTCATCACTAAAATTAGATGATGCTTTTTCAAATTGCAATCATGTTAATGGTCGAGAAATAGAAATTCCAAGGATGGTGGAATAATGATAATAAAATCTACAGATAATAAAAAT
>CAYOMH010000013.1:0-1821 GCA_964405055.1 uncultured Muribaculaceae bacterium
ACTTAACTTTACCTGATACGTTAAATCCAACAACTGATTCTCTTAATCCTTCTTTAGAATCAACTCCAATAGTTGAAGCATTACCTATAGAAAACGAAAAAACACCACCGGTAACAGAAGTCATTCAACCAATAAATAATAATGTTGTTGCTAATGATACTATTTCATTAAATCAACAAAATAGTCTTGACACAAAAAAAACCAAAATCAAGGACATAATTTTATTTTTAATTATCATTATTTTATTAGGTGTAATAGCATTTTTAATTTTTAATAAGGCAGAAGTTAAAGCACCGGTAGTTAATCAAAAAAATATAATCACAAAAATTTATTCTGGTTATTATTCATATAACATAACTGATAAATATGATTATACAGTCTATGGCGATATTTTAAGAATTAGTAAATCGGATGATTTATATAAAGCAGAAATTGTTCCAGTACCAATTAATTTTAGTAAAATAGATTTAACAAATCTGGATAATTTCCTAACAGATTTTGCTACAATTGGATCATATGAAGGTAAAAAAATAGCGTTACAAAAATATGATAATCATAATTATTTAACTATCGAATTTGTTCAACAAAACAAAAACATTTTAATAGCACTTACAGCGGGAAAAAATGATGATTCGTTGCTTGTTGCAATTAAAAATAAAAATAATACGATTAATTATAATGCTTTAAATGATCTTTCTTTATTGATTAATAATGCAAAATATAATAGTGCTTCATTCAATGGAAAATTTGAAACTATGGTTAATGATTATAAATATATTATTAATGAATTAAATAATAAAAATATTGAATAATAATTATTCGCATTATTACAATATATTTTATTGTCAAATAATAATAAGAGTGTTATAATTTTAAATGATGAAGGGAGGGATAGTAAAATGACCAAGGTTGATGTAAGGAATGGTAATGTTGACGGTGCTTTAAAAAGATTTAAAATGAAAGTAGCGCGCAGCGGAGTCCCTTCTGAACTAAAAAAAAGAAGACATTATGAAAAACCAGGTGTTAAAAAACGTAATGAACATAAAGAATCACTGAAAAATGCAAAAAAGCATAATCATGATTAGTGGGTGGTATTAATGTTAGAAAAACTTGACCAAGATATGCATACTTACTTAAGAAATCAAGACAAATTTAATTTATCAGTAATGCGAATGTTAAAAAGTGTTATTCAATTAGAAACAATTGCTAAAAAAGATAAATTAACTGATGACGAAGTAATCGCAATAATTAAGAAACAAGTTAAAATTAGAAAAGAAAGTATGCTTGAATATGAAAAATATTCAAAAACCGATACAGTTAATGAATTAAAAAAAGAAATTGATTTGTTAAGTAAATATTTACCTGAAGAACTAAGTTCTGATGAAGTAAATAAAATAGTTGATGAAGTAATTAATTCTTCTCAAGATAAAAATATTGGTTTGATTATGAAATCTTTAGCTGAAAAAATTGGCTCACAAGCTGATATGCGATTAGTAAGTAATTTAGTAAGAGAAAAATTAAAATAGAGCAAAATGCTCTTTTTTAATGGCTAAATTATTTGCTTATTTACTCATTTAATAGTAATATATTATTATAAGATGAGGGAGATAATATGTTTAAATATCAAATAAATAATTTTATTAATAATATTTGGCCAATGATATTAATTTTTATTATTGTAATAACAATAATTCGTTTATTTTCCTTACATAGTCATAATCAAAAAATTGTAATATACAAAGAATTTTTTTCTTTAATTTTTATTGTTTATCTATTATTACTATTTGAATTAGTTTCAAATACTGACATGCAAAGTTTTGG
>CAYOMH010000013.1:1921-9056 GCA_964405055.1 uncultured Muribaculaceae bacterium
CAAGCCTTGGAAAATGGTAAGAAAGAGAAAGATGAATATGCATTGCTTGCAGTTCATGGTCTATTACACTTACTTGGTTATGATCACATGAAGATATTAAATAAAATAATAATGTTTAAATTACAGGAGGAAATATTAAATGCAAAAAGATGATTTTGAGAAAAAACAATTTGATCGTGAAAAAGTTAAAAAAAGAGGATTAAAAAGGTTTTTTGCCAGTTTTAAATATTCATTTGAGGGGTTAAAATATGCTTACAAATATGAACAAAGTGTTTTAATTCATTTTATTTGGACAGTAATAGCGATAATTTTGGGAATAGTATTTAATATATCAACAATTGAATGGATTGTTGTAATATTTGTTTTAGGTTTATTACTTTCATTAGAATTAATAAATACCGCAATTGAGGCAATAGTAGATATGATTACATTGAATTATAATCCACTGGCCAAAATAGCCAAAGATACTGGCTCAGCAGCAGAGTTTTTGATGTTAGTAATAGCTGCAGGAATAGGTTTATATATTTTTGTACCAAAAATATTAGCTATCTTATAGGAGGTTTTATGAAAGATAAATTAATAAAATTAATGGATAATGCATATGATCCATATTATAATTTTCCAGTTAGTTGTATAGTAGTATGCAATGACGGTAAAGAATTTGGTGGAGTTAATGTAGGTAATGCCAATGGAACTAGTGTTTGCGCTGAAAGAAATGCAATTCATAATGCTATCGCAGCTGGATATATTAAGGGTGATTTTGCTGAAATTTATGTTATGGCCAAAAAACTTATTACGCCATGTTTTGCCTGTCGACAAGTTTTTGTTGAATTTTTAAATGATAATATTCCGGTAATAATGATGGATCAATTTGGTGAAGAAAAAAGATATTTAATTAAAGATCTTTGTCCACATGCATTTTCTAAGGATAGTATTTTATGAAAAGTGGGTTTGTAAGCATAATTGGGCGACCAAATGTTGGTAAAAGTTCATTAATTAATTCCTTGGTTGGCGAAAAAATCGCTATTATATCTGATAAAGTTCAAACAACTAGGAATAATATCCAAGGTATTTACAGTGATGAAGAAACTCAAATAGTTTTTATAGATACTCCGGGAATTCATAAACCAATTAATCGATTAGGAAAAATGTTAAATAAGAAAGCTCATGAAGGTTTTTATGATGTTGATTTAATATTATTTGTTGTTGATGCCAGTGAAAATATTGGCACTGGTGATCGAATGATCATTAATAATTTAACTCATAAAGAAATTCCAACAATTTTAATATTAAATAAAATTGATTTAATTAGTAAAGAAATGATTTTATTAAAAATCGATGAATATAAAGATTTATATAATTTTGCAGAAATTATTCCTGCATCAGCTTTGAAAAATGATAATATTGAACATGTTATAAAAACAATTAGAAAATATTTAAAAGACGATATAAGATATTTTGATCCAAGTGTTAAAACAAGTAATTCAAAACATTTTATGATTAGTGAATTTGTTAGAGAAAAAATATTATTATTAACTGAAGAAGAAGTGCCACATAGTGTTACTTGTGTTACTACTAAATATGAAGAAAAGAAAAACATTATAAATATTTCTGTTGATATTATTATTGATCGTGAATCAATAAAAGGAATAATTATAGGAAAAAACGGTGAAAAAATCAAAAAAATAGGTGCTTTAGCAAGAATGGATATTGAAAAAATGCTTGGTAAACAAATATATTTAGAATTATATGTTAAAACAATATTACGTTGGCGTGATAAAGAAAGAATTCTTCAAGATTTAGGATTAAAAGAAGAATAATTTGGTGAAGCTTTGATAAAAAAAATTGAAGGGATTATTATTAGTGAAATTGCTTATGGTGAGTCATCAAAAATTATTAATATCTTTACAAAAGAATACGGAATAATAGGTGTTATTGCTAAGGGAGTAAAAAGTGTTAAAAGCAAACTAAGAAATTTTGCTACCGTGTTTACTTATGGTTATTTTCATTTATATTATAAAGAAAATAAACTATCGACATTAATTGAATGTGAAATCATTGATGATTTATCGAATATAAAAAGTGATTTAATCTTATTAAGTTTTTTAACATATCAAGTTGATTTAACGACACAAATATATAAACAAAATAATAGTCAAACAATATATACTTTATTAATATCTTCAATATTAAAGATGAATAAAAATTTAGATCCAAAGATATTAACTAATATTTTGGAAATTAAATTACTTGATTATTTAGGAGTATCACTAAAACTAGATAGTTGCGCAAAGTGTGGTTCACAAAGTAATATTGTAACAATCAATAGTGATGAAGGTGGATTTATTTGTCGAAATTGTTATAAAAACGAATTTATTTATAATGAAAAAGTAATAAAAATGATGAGAATGTATTATTTAATTGATATTAATACAATAAGTTCATTAAATATTAGTGATGAAGTTGCAAATACCATAAATGAGTTTATTAATAATTATTATGAACAATATACCGGATTGTTTTTAAATAGTAAAAAATATTTAGAAAAAATGTTAAAAGCAAAATAATTTGCATTATTAAGTAAAAATGATATATAATTAATTTATAAGAGCAATGATGGATTTGGCAAATCTAATAGCTGTATATTAATGAGTGATTCTCCAAAGAATAAATAAGGTGGAACCGCGAGAAATCGTCCTTATAAATTTTTTGGAGTTTCTTTTTTTAAGGAGGATAAAATGAAATTAGAAGAAATTGTTAATTATGCTAAAAATTATGGATTTATTTTTCAAGGTAGTGAGATTTATGGAGGATTGGCAAACTCTTGGGATTACGGACCATTAGGAGTAGAATTAAAAGAAAATATTAGAAAATGTTGGTTACAAAAATTTGTTCAAGAAAATCCACACAATTATAATATTGATAGTGCAATATTAATGAATCCAAAAGTTTGGGAAGCAACTGGACATGTAAGTAATTTTTCTGATCCATTAATTGATTGTAAAAAATGTAACAGTCGTTTTCGCCCTGATGATTTAATTAAAAAAAGCATTAGCGAAAGTGAAGCAAATATTATTGATCAATTAAATGATCAACAACTTATGGATTATATTGTCGAACATCAAATAAAATGTCCAAATTGTGGTCATATGAATTTCACTAATATTAGAAAATTTAATACTTTATTTGAAACAAAAATGGGTACTTTAGAAGATGAAAAAAATACAATATATCTAAGACCTGAAACTGCTCAAGGTATGTTTGTTAATTTTATGAATATTCAAAGAAGTATGCGTCTTAAATTACCATTTGGGATATGTCAAATTGGTAAATCTTTTCGTAATGAGATAACTCCTGGAAATTTTATTTTTCGAACAAGAGAATTTACTCAAATGGAATTAGAATTTTTTTGTCAACCAGGAACCGATGATGAATGGTTTGAATATTATAAAAAATTTTGTTTTGACTTTTTATTAAATTTAGGAATAAAGAAAGAAAATTTAAAAACTAGAGATCACTCTAAAGAAGAATTAGCATTTTATTCAAAATCAACTACTGATATTGAATATCGATTTCCATTTGGTTTTGGTGAATTATGGGGAATTGCAAATCGAACTGATTATGATTTAAAAGTTCATAGTAATTATTCAAAAAGCGATTTATCTTATTTAAACCCTGAAACAAATGAAAGAGTAATTCCATATTGTATTGAACCATCAGTTGGTTTAGATCGTTTATTACTCGCAATTGTTTGTGATTCATATGAAATAGAAAAAATTGATGAAAATAATACTCGTGAAGTATTAAAAATTAAACCGATTTTATCACCATATAAATTAGCAATTTTACCACTTATAAAAAATAATCATTCAGAAAAAGCAATGGAAATTTATAATCATATATCGAAAAAATATATGTGTAGTTTTGATGTAAGTGGTAGCATTGGTAAGAGATATCGTCGAGCTGATGCAATTGGGACTCCATTTGTTATTACTGTTGATGATAATACATTAAATAATGATACAGTTACTGTTAGATATCGAGATACAATGAATCAAGAAGTAATAAAAGTATCTGATATTATTAATTTTTTAAATGAAAAGATAATTTTCTAGTATTTTTATTTGTAATATTATCATATTAATGATAATATAATAATAGATAAACTAGGAGGAATATATATGTCATTGAAATCTTTAAAAAACAAACTATTTAATGATGATTCTGATCGAGTAAATAGTGAAGATAGTTACTATACAATAAGCGAAAAGGAAGCATATGAAGAAGCTGTAGAAAAAGGAAGTCAAATGATCCTTTTAGAACCAAGAGCTTATTCTGAAAGTCAACAAATAGCTGATCATTTAAAAAAACGTAATAGTGTAGTAGTTAATTTAAGTCGCGTTACATCTGATCAAGCCAAAAGAATAATTGATTTTCTATCTGGTACTATTTACGCTATCGGCGGTGACTTACAAAAAATAGGACAAGGAATCTATTTATGTACGCCTAAAAATGTTACTGTTCAAGGAAAAATAACTGAAGAGAGTAAAGGTAACTCGAAAACAAATACCGAAGATGAAATCGATTTTTAATAATTAAATATGAGGTGACAATATGGAAAAATTTCATACAGCTGTAATCGGGTATGAAAAAAAAGAGGTAAATAAGTTTGTATCAGACGTAATTGGTGAAGTTGAAAAAATTATGCTTAGAGATAAACAAAAAGATCAAGCAATTAATCAATTAAAAGAACAAATTACTAGATATAAAAATATGGAAACTACTCTTAATCGAGTTGTTTTAGTTGCCGAAGAAGCCAGTCACCAAATAAAGAAAATGGCTCGTGCCGAAAGTGAAGCAATTGTTGAAGAAGCAAGAAAAAATGCTTCAAGAATAATTACTGAAGCAATTGATAAGGCTCGTGAAGCTGAACAAGAAGCTGCTGTTTTACGCCGCAATGTTCAAATATATAAAAAACGTCTTCGTTCAATGATTGAAGAACAACTACAAGCAATTGATAATTTAGAGAAAGAACAATTATAAAGGTATACTGATGAAAAAAAATGATGAAATTGCGACTATTATGTCTGCAATTGGCGGATTTATTTTTTCGATTCCCTGGATAATTTTTAATGTTAATGAAATAATTACTATTAATTTTTTAACGATTCTTATTCCTTTTGGTATTGTAATATTTTTTCGATTATTTAAAGGAAAAATATTTGAATCATTTTATAGTATTATATTTTTTGTATCAGTAACAATAGCAACATTAATCAACACAATTGTTATTCCTTTTATTTTAATGATTATTAATAATGTTGCGTTGCGATTTGATAATTTTATCTTTTTTTATAAAATTCCAAGTTTTCGTAGTTCCATACTTATAAATATATTTATTAATATTATTTTTATTTTATTAGGTACTATTATAATAAGAATACTTTTTAATAATCGTTTAAAAAAAGAGGTAAAATAATGAATATTAGAGTTAAATATTTATGGTCAATAATTATTAATATAATAGGAATTATTCTTGGTTTATTTGCTGCTAAATTTATTAATTTTGGTCGTTTTTTACCTATGTATAAAGATATAAAGTTTAACTTTTCAATTTTTTTATTAATCTTATTTTTATTTTGGCTTTGTTCCTTAATTTTTTATATTATTGGCAGAGCTGCAAATTTAAACTTAAAAACAGCAGCAACTGTTGAAGAATATCAAATTAATTATGATTATAAAAAATCTTTAAGAAAATTCGATTTATTATCATTATTTTTAATACTTTATATTATTTCTTTTATTTTTTGGATGTTATTATATGATAATAACACAGAATATTGTTATTTTTTATGTTCAATATATGATGTTGTAATTATTTCTTTAATTGTTCCGTTATTATTTTCAATTACAGTTATTTTATTAATTAAGGTATTTAAAAAGAAAAAAGAGTTTTTCCTTAAGTAATTCTTATGTTATACTTAATGTAAGAAAAGAGATTAGAAATATGGATAAATTCTTACCAGATATATATCAAAAAAGTATTTACACGATTGATTATGATAAATTGAAAAAAGCAGGGATCAATTGTCTTATTTTTGGTTTAAATAATACAATTGCTCCTTCAAATATAAAAACACCAACTAAAAAAATGAAAGAATTATTTGAATACTTAAAAGATTTAAATTTTAAAATAATTATTTTATCTAATGCAAGTAAAAAAAGAGTTGAACCATTTAAAGAATTACTTAATATTGATTCGGCATACCGATCTTTTAAACCACTTGGTAAAAAATACAAAAAAATAATTAAACTGTATGGATTTAAGGATACTCAAGTTGCATGTATTGGCGATCAATTATTTATTGATATTTTTTCTGCTAATCGATTTGGATATACTAGTATACTAGTAAATCCAATTAGTTTAGTTGATCGTAGTTCAACAAAGTTTACTGCTGCAATTGAAACAATTATTTATAATCGTTTTTTAAAACGTGGTCAATTACAGAAAGGAAAATATTATGAGTAATTCTTGTCAAGGTTGTGGAGCCACCTATCAATCACTAAATCCGAATTCACCTGGATATGTTAGAAAAGAAAAAATAAATGATGCAATTTATTGTGAAAGATGTTTTAAAATAATTCATTATGGTAAATCTTTAGTGACATCTCAACCTACCGATATTGATAAAATAATTAATGTTGTAAATGGTGATATTATTCATTCACTATTTTTAGTTGATTTTCTGACTCTTAATGAAGATATAATTTCTGTATTTAATAAAATTAAATATCCTAAAACATTAATTATTAGCAAAACTGATTTATACCGTAGTTTTATCAAACCTAACAAAATAAAAGAATATATTACAAATTATTATCATGTTAAAGAAAACATAGTTTTTATTTCATCAAAACAACATCAAACAGATGATTTACTTGCTTATTTGCGCCATAATAAAATTGAAAAAGCATATTTATTAGGTTTTGTAAATGCAGGTAAAAGTAGTTTTATAAATGAAATATTAAAAATTAATAATCAAAAAATTAATGATTTAACTACTAGTCATATTCCACATACAACAATGAATTTTATTAATATTAAAATTAACGATAATTTATTATTAATTGATAG
>CAYOMH010000013.1:9156-11371 GCA_964405055.1 uncultured Muribaculaceae bacterium
TTTATTAATATTAAAAATGAGTGTGAAATTGAAATAGATATTGAAGATGAAAAATTAATCGAAATTAGACCTTCAGTTTTTGGTGGTGAAATAAATGAATAAAATAAAAATAATGACTCAAAATTTAGCTAATAAAATTGCCGCTGGTGAAGTAATTGAAAAATGTTCATCAATTGTTAAAGAATTAGTTGAAAATAGTATTGATGCCGGATCTAAAAGTATTAGAATAGACCTTTTAGAAGGTGGAATAAAAGAAATTAAAGTAATAGATGATGGAGAAGGAATGAATCGAGAAGATGCCAAAACAGCATTTTTAAGACATGCCACTTCAAAAATAACTAAAGAAGAGGATTTATATTTCATAAACACTCTTGGTTTTAGAGGTGAGGCACTATCATCAATTGCGTCAGTTACTGAAGTATTATTGAAAACTTCTGCAAATGGTATTGGGACGGAAGTGCTTATTAAAGGTGGCATAATAGAATATGTTAAGGACGCAAGTTTATATCAAGGTACTATTATTAAAATTAATAATATTTTTTACAATACCCCAGCTAGACTAAAATTTTTAAAAAGTCCACAAACTGAATTAATTAATTCCATTCAATTAATAGAAAAATTGGCTTTATCTAATCCACAAATCAAATTTATTTTAACTAATAATGAAAAAGAAATAATTAATACTTCAGGAAGTAATAATTTACATAAAACAATTCATGAAATATATGGTTTAAGTGTTTCAACAAAATTAATTGAAATAAAAGCAGATAATGATGATTATGAAATTAGTGGTTATATTGGTAAACCTGAATTACTTCGTAGCAATTCATTATCAATGATTACTTTTGTTAACGGCCGAATGATTAGAAATAATGACCTAAGAAAAATGATAAACGATGCATATTATACTTATAAACCTGATATAAAATATCCGTTTTGTGTTTTAAATATTAATGTTGATTCAACACTAATTGATGTAAATATTCATCCAACTAAACAAGAAATAAAATTTAGTAAAATTGATCAATTATCGCAATTAGTAATCAATACAATTAATTCAGCTTTAGAAAAAGAATTATTAATTCCAGAAATAACAAACCAAAAAGAAACAGAAACAATCTATTATCCTGAAGAACAAGTTAATTTTAATTTTGGTCAAGCGATTAAAGAAAATTTTACGGAAAGCAATTTAAATATTGTTGAAGAAAATAAAGAATTAATAAGTCAAATTGAACCAATTATAGAAAAAGAAAGTATAAAGACAATCGAATTATATCCGGTTGGTTTAGCCTTGGGGACTTATATTATTGCCCAAAATGATCAAGGAATATATTTGATTGACCAACACGCAGCCCAAGAAAGAATTAATTATGAAAAATATTTTAAAGCAATTAAAAACAGAAATATTGATTTAACTGAGTTAATTTTACCAATCACTATTGAATTATCTGCTAGTGAGTTTTTGATTATTAAAGAATATATTGAAACTTTAAAAAATTATGGAATAATTATTGAAGAATTTGGAATTAATACAATCAAAATCAATGCCCATCCAACTTGGTTAAAAGAAGGGTATGAAGAAGAATCAATTAGAAGAATAATTGATTTAATAATTGTAATGAATAAAGATTTTGATATTAATAAATTTAATGAAAATGTTGCAATAACTTTAGCGTGTAAATTAAGTATTAAAGCTAATTATAATATTAGTTTTGTGGAAATGGAATCATTATTGAAACAGTTAGTATTAACTGATAATCCTTATAATTGTCCACATGGTAGACCAACAATTATTAAATTTACTAAATATGAATTAGAACGTATGTTTAAAAGAGTTATGAATTAATTATATTTCAAAAGTTTCCATTGCTTCTATTGATTGGACACTATCTTTTAATATTACTTGTAAATTATCTTCATCGTGACTAGAAATATCATCATCAAGGTCAATAAGTTTTAATACTTCTTCAAATGATGTTTGGCCAGCAACAACTTTTTCTAAACCATCTTGTAACATTGTGGTAACATCACTACTATATATTAATTTTCTTAATTCATCTTTTCTAACATTGTTGGTAATTGCATCTCTAATTTGTTGATTGATTAATAAAACTTCATGAATGGCAATACGACCAGAGTAGCCACCACGACATTGATCACAACCAATTGGTTCATAAATTACTGGAACGTCTTTTACTAAGGCAGTTTTAAATAT
>CAYOMH010000013.1:11471-18161 GCA_964405055.1 uncultured Muribaculaceae bacterium
ATTTCACCAATCATTATTATATCTGGGTCTTGACGAAGAATACTTCTTAAGGCATTACCAAAAGTTAAACCAATTTCATGATTAACTTGAACTTGATTTATACCTTCAATTCTCATTTCAACTGGATCTTCAACAGTAATTATATTGACATCTTCAGTATTTAGATTTTGTAAGATTGAATATACAGTAGTAGATTTCCCAGAACCAGTAGCCCCAGTTACTAAAATAATTCCATTTGGAATTTTCATTATTTTTTGAACTCGTTCATAATTCTTTTTAGTAAACCCTAAAGAATCTAAACCTGCTAAACTTCTTGTATAATCTAAAATACGAATTACAACTTTTTCACCATAACTAGTTGGTAAAGAAGATACACGCATATCAACCATTTCTTTATTTAAGGTCATTTTAATAGCGCCATCTTGAGGTAATCTGGTATCAGTAATATTCATTCCAGCAATTATTTTTATTCTTGTTACTAAATTCTTTTTTACTCCAGGTGGAACAAGAGCATAGTTTGTTAATTCACCATCAATTCTGATTCTAATTAATAAACTTTGTTCTTTTTGATCAAGGTGAATATCTGATGCATGTTTGCTTATGGCATCAGAAATAATATCGTTGACTATATCAACAATAGGTAATGATTCCCAATCAAACTCCTTAAGCATCACATTCACCCCATATTTTCATATCTTAGATAATTATACACTATTTTTGGAATTAATTACAATACTAATAACAAATTATTGATAATAAATACAAAATAAGATATAATTTTTTTGTTCAAACTAGAATTTATGGGAGTGAAATATAATGTTAGCAAAAAAATATGATTTTCAATCAGTTGAGAATAAATGGGTTAATGTATGGCAAGAAAATAAATTGTATGATTTTAAATTAGATCAAAGAAAAATATTTTCAATTGATACACCACCCCCAACAATTAGTGGATCAATTCATATTGGTCACATTTTTTCATATTCACAACTAGAAATGATTTCCAGATATAAAAGATTATGTGGTTATAATGTCTTTTATCCTTTTGGTTTTGACAATAATGGTTTACCAAGTGAAAGATTAGTTGAAAGAGAAAAAAATGTTAAAGCTTATCAATTAAGTCGAGAAGAATTCCAAAATTTATGTTATGAAACTATTACAAAATATAAAGAAGAATTTACTAATTTATTTAAACGTTTAGGACTAAGTGCTAATTTAAATGATACTTATCAAACAATTAGTAATGATACTATTCGTTTAAGTCAATTATCATTTTTAGATCTAGCAAATAAAAACCATGTTTATCATAAAGAAAGTCCAGCTTTATGGTGTACCGAATGTTTAACATCTATTGCTCAAGCTGAACTTGAAACAAAAACTATTGCAACCAATTTCAATTATATTAAGTTTAGTACTGATGATGGTGAAATATTTGATATAGCTACAACCAGACCAGAATTAATTCCCGCTATCGTTGCAGTTTTTATTAATCCAAATGATCAAAAAAATAAACATTTAATTGGTAGAAATGCCATAATTCCTATAATTAATATTTCAGTTCCAATAATGGGTGATGAAAAAGTTGATATGGAAAAAGGTACTGGTTGTGTTATGTGTTGTACTTTTGGTGATCAAACGGATATTGAATGGTGGGCAAAATATAATTTACCATATAAAAATATTTTCACTGATTATGGAGCAATAAATGATTCGGTCATTAATTATGCCGGCTTAAAAATTAAAGAAGCAAGAGAAAAAATAATTAATGATTTAAATAGTATTAATTTAATAACAAAAATTGAACCATTAACACATGAAGTGTATGTTCATGAAAGATGTAATAAGGAAATTGAATATACTTTAGCTAAACAATGGTTTATAGATATAATAAATCACAAACAAGATTTTCTTAAAATGGGAGAAAGTATTAATTGGCATCCAGATTACATGCATCAAAGATATATTGAATGGGTAAGTAATGTTGCTTGGGATTGGTGTATATCAAGACAAAGATATTTTGGTGTACCTTTCCCAGTTTGGTATTGTTATGATTGTGGAAAACCTTTATTTGCTAAAGAAGAAGATTTACCAGTTAATCCATTAGTAGATCAACCAAAAGTAAAATGTTCTTGTGGTTGTGAATCATATATTCCGGAAAGAGATGTTATGGATACTTGGGCCACATCATCAATTACACCGCTAATTAATATGAAATATAAAACAGAAAATAGTTTAGAAGAAAATTTAAGACCAATGAGTTTAAGAGCTAATGCTCATGATATTATTCGTACTTGGGATTTTTATACAATAGTTAAACATTTTTATCATTTTCAAGAAATTCCATGGCAAGATGTAATGATATCTGGATTTGTTTTAGCCGAAAAAGGTGAAAAACTAAGTAAAAGAAAAGATAATGCCAAACTTTCACCACAAACTTTAATTGATGAATATTCAGCTGATGTTGTTCGTTATTGGGCAGCAAGTGGGCGAATTGGTAATGATATTATTTTTACTGATGAAACTTTAATTCGTGGTCGAAAATTACTAAATAAATTATATAATGTTGCTTCTTTTGTCAATATTCATTTGGAAAATTACTTTGATAAAGATTTTACTGATTTTGAATATATGGATAAATGGATTCTTACAAAATATAAAGAAATGAAAAAAAATTATCAAAAATACTTAGATGAATATGAAGTTGGTATTGCTTTAAATACTTTAGAAAAGTTTTTCTGGAATTTTTGTGATAATTATATTGAAATAGTTAAACATCGTTTATATCGTCCAGAAGAATTTAAAGCAAATGCTAAACTATCTGGACAAAAAACAATATATATATTGTTATTTAACTTAATTCAAGATTTCTCAATATATTTTCCATTTATGACTGAAGAAATATATCAAGAAATATATAAACCAAATAAATCAATTCATGAAACAGTGTTTAAAAATGATGATTATGAATATCCAGAAACAAGTAAATTAGGTGACATAATAACCGATATTATTGGTGAAGTAAGAGGATATAAAACTAATAATCAAGTATCATTAAAAACAGAAGTAAGTAAATTAAAAATAAAAGTAAATACTGAAATAAATAATGTTATTGCTTTAACTAATGATGATTTAAAAGCAACACTAAACATTAAAGATATTGATATTACTACTGATGAAAGTATTAAGTATCAAATCGAAAGTATAGATTTAACCGTAGAAGATAATAAAGAATAATATACAATTTTAATTGTATTTGTTATACTTAACTAGATAAAGGTGATAAAAATGGATGATAAAAAAATTAAAGCAATTACCAGTCGAGAAGATGATTTTGCTGCTTGGTATACTGATATAATTCAAAATGCTGATTTAGTTGATTATTCAAATCTTAAAGGATCAATGATTATTCGTCCCTATGGATATGCTATATGGGAAAATATGGTTAGTATTTTAGATCAAATGATCAAAGAAACTGGTCATAAGAATGTTCAAATGCCCATGTTTATTCCTGAAAGTTTATTTAATATTGAAAAAGAACACGTTGAAGGATTCGCTCCCGAAGTTGCTATTGTTACTGAAGGTGGCAAAGAAAAATTAGATGAAAAATTAATTGTTAGACCAACTAGTGAAGTATTATTTTGTGAACATTTTAAAAAAATAATTAATTCATATCGTGATTTACCAATTCTTTATAATCAATGGTGTACAATAGTAAGATGGGAAAAAGAAACTAGACCTTTTTTACGAAGTAGAGAGATTTTATGGCAAGAAGGCCATACAATGCACGCCACTGAAGAAGAAGCACGCAATGAAACATTAAAAATGTTAAAAGTTTATGAAACTTTCCAAAAAGAATATTTAGCGATTCCGGTTATTACTGGAAGAAAGACAGAAAAAGAAAAATTTTCTGGAGCTGAAGAATCATATACCCTAGAAGCAATGATGTATAATGGTGTGGCATTACAAAACGGTACAAGTCATTATTTTGGTCAAAATTTTTCCAAAGTTTTTGATATTAAATACTTAGATAATAATAATAAATTAATTAATCCATATCAAACTTCATGGGGTGTAACTACTAGAATGATTGGTGGATTAATCATGGTTCATAGTGATAATCGTGGATTAGTTTTGCCACCAAAAATAGCTCCTGTTCAAATTGCCATTATTCCAATTGGTAATGATGAAAGATTAACTTTATTTTTAGAAACAATTAAAGAAGATTTAGCAGCTAAAAAAATTACTTATGAAATTTTAACTGGTGATAAAACTCCAGGATATAAATTTGCTGAAGCTGAAGTTAAAGGATATCCAATCAGAATCGAAGTTGGTAACCGTGATTTACAAAATGGAGTTGTTACTTTAGTTAGAAGAGATACTTTAGAAAAAACTATCGTGCCAATGGAAGAAGTTATTGATCATATCGAAGAATTATTGACTGCAATTCAACACAATCTATATAACCGTGCTTTAGATAGAAGAAATTCAATGATATACGAAGTTGATTCATACGAAGATTTGAAAGAATATGTAAAAACTAAACCAGGATTCTATCTTATTAATTTGTGTGCTGATGTTAGTTGTGAAAATAAAATTAAAGATGAACTTGGAATTAAAACTAGATGTATTGCTGAAGAAATCCAAAATCATGAATGTATTTATTGTCACAAAGAAGCAGCATATAAAATATATGTTGGTAAACAATATTAAAGGATATTTTGATTTTATTAATAAAATAAAAGTAGATAAATCTACTTTTTATTTTGGAGGTAATATATGTTAATAAAAGAAATGATTACAGATGATAAACCACGAGAAAGATTAATTAAATATGGAAAAAATAATCTAACATATGAAGATTTACTAGCAATTATTTTAAGAACTGGTACCAAATCATTATCAGTGAAAGATATTGCCACTAATATTTTATTAAAAATCGATAATATTAGTGAACTTAGAGATTTATCTTTAAATGAATTAACTAATATTAAAGGCTTAAAAGAGGTAAAAGCAATTACTTTAATTGCAGCAATAGAATTGGGTAGAAGAGTATATGCAAATAATATTTTAAAACCAAAAATTCAATTAAATAAACCTATACTTGTATATAATGCTTTTGCAAATTTACTTGTCAATTCATCACAAGAACAATTTTTAGCAGTTTATTTAAATACGCAAAAAAAATTAATTAATTACAAAATAATATTCACAGGAACTGTTGATCATTCCTTAGTTCATCCAAGAGATATATTTAAAGAAGCTTATCGTTTATCGGCAAGCGCAATAATAATTATTCATAATCATCCTAGTGGTGATATAACACCAAGTAAGGAAGACATATTATTAACAAAAAATTTAAGAGAAATAAGTAAAATAATGGGTGTATTAATTATAGATCATATTATTATCGGTGATAATAAATATTTTAGTTTTATGGAAAATAATATGTTAATGGATGTTAAAGAAAACTAGATATATTCGATAATAATTTGACTTTTCATCCTTATTTTGTTAAAATCTTAATGTTTATGAGTTTTCTTATAAACCGCTCTATAAAGGTTTAAGTTACTTAGTACACCTTATTTAGGCGAGATCCCGATATATAAGGAAAGTGAGGGTTAATATGAAAGCTATATTTGTAACCGGTGGTAAACAATATTATGTTCAAGAAAATGATGAAGTATTTGTTGAACTAATTGCTGGTGAAGTTGGAAGTACAATTGAATTTGACCAAGTTTTATTTGTTGATGACAAAGTTGGTAATCCATATGTTGATGGTGCCAAAGTTGTTTGTGAAATCGCAAAACATGGTAAAATGAAAAAAATTATTGTATTTAAGTACAAACCAAAGAAAAAATATCGTAAAAAACAAGGTCATCGTCAACCATATACTAAATTAATAGTTAAAAAAATAGTAGGTTAATTATGATTAAAGTTAATTATCAAATAATTGATAAGCAAATGAAAAAAATTACTATTAGTGGTCATGCTAATTATGCTGACTTAGGAAAAGATATTGTATGTGCATCTGTTAGCGCAATGTTAACAACAACTGTTAATGGAATCTTATCCATTAATAATCAAGCAATAAAATATGCTGATGGTGATTATTTTACAATTGATAATCTTTCATTTGATGAAATCACAAATAAGTTATTGGATAATCTTATTTCTTTATTCAAAGAATTAAGTGTTGATTATCCTAAAAATATTGTAGTTAGAGAAGAGGTAAAATAATGAAATTTTTAAAATTAAATATTCAATTATTTGCTCATAAAAAAGGTCAATCTTCTACTTCAAATGGCCGTGATAGTCAAGGTCGTAGACTTGGTGCTAAAGCAGCTGATGGAGAATTTATAAGTGCAGGAAGCATTATATATCGCCAAAGAGGAACAAAAATATTCCCTGGTAATAATGTTGGCATGGGAAAAGATCACACCTTATTTGCATTAATTGATGGTAAAGTTAAATACGAAAGACTTGGAAGAAGTCGTAAAAAAGCAAGCGTTTATGCTGAAGCATAAATGCTTTTTTAATGATATTAACATTAATATGTTATAATTATGTATATAAATATGAAAGGAAATATGAGATGTTTTTAGATGAAATTACAATAAAGGTTATTGGCGGTAAAGGTGGCGATGGTTGTACATCTTTTCGTCGTGAAGCATATGTTGCAATGGGAGGACC
>CAYOMH010000014.1:0-17181 GCA_964405055.1 uncultured Muribaculaceae bacterium
TAGAAAATCCTATAGTATTAGCTTTGAAAAATTTATAAATTGTTTGATTTCTTAAATGATTTATGCTAAATTACTATTTGAAATGAGGTAAGTTTATGGAAACACTATTATTAATTATTTCAATAATATTAATTGTAATTGTCTTACTACAAAGTAATAAGGCTACTGATGGTGGCCAAATAATTACCGGTGGAAATACTGAACTATTTAAAAATCAAAAAGAACGAGGCAGTGATTTGTTTATTACTAGATTAACTGCTGGTTTAGGATTATTATTTTTTATTATTTCAATAATTATTTACTTTAATGAATAAAACGAAGCAATTCGTTTTTTTTATTTATACTTTATATATTTCATGATATGATTTTACTAGGTGATAAATATGAAAAAAATATTAACAATTATATTAGATGGATTTGGCGTTCGTGAAAGTGAAGTTGGTAATGCAGTAAAAATGGCCAATATGCCAAATTATAATTATTTGTTAGAAAATTATCCTAACAGTTTACTTCAAGCATCTGAATCTGCAGTTGGTTTATCTGATGGTCAATTTGGTAACAGTGAAGTTGGTCATTTAACAATTGGTGCTGGTCGAGTAATTAAATCAAAAAATAGTATTATAAATGAATCAATAATTAGTGATGATTTTGAACATAATGAAACTTTTATTAACGTTATTAATCATGTAAAACAAAATAATAGTACTCTACATTTAATGGGACTTGTTTCAGATGGTGGAGTACATTCACATATTGATTATATAAAAGAAATAATTAAAATTTTGCAATTAAAAGAAATAACTAATGTTAGTTTTCATGCAATAACTGATGGTAGAGATACTAAAGTAGATCAAGGAATTAATTATTTAAGAGAAATAGAAGAATTATTATCTTCCACAGGAGTTGGAAAAATAGTTTCAATTAGTGGTAGATATTATGCAATGGATCGTGATAAAAAATATGAAAGAACAAAAGAATATTATGATGCCGTTGTTAATAATTTAGGTCGTAAATATAATAGTGTTGAAGAAGCAATAAATAGTTTTTATCAACGAGAAATATATGATGAATTTATACCACCAATAATAATTGATGAAAATAAGTTAATTAAATCTAACGATGGATTATTGTGGTTAAATTATCGTCCGGATCGGGCTATTCAAATATTAACCAGTTTAACAAATAAAGAGTTTAATGGATTTGTTTTATCAGAGTTAAATAATTTGAAAGTAATTACAATGTTTCCTACTGCTGAGTCAGTAATTGCTGAACATATATTTCCTGATGTATCAGAAAGTGGAACTTCTTTAGGAAGATACTTATCACAATTAGGTCTTGCTCAAGGTAGAGTTGCTGAAACTGAAAAATATGCACATGTTACTTATTATTTTGATGGTGGAGTTGATCAAAAATTACCAGGGGCTGAATATCATTTACTAAACTCGCCGAAAGTTGCAACATATGATGAAACTCCAGAAATGCGAGCTGTTGATATTACTAAAAAAGTAATTGAATGTATGGAAAAAGACTTGAATTTTATTTTAGTAAACTATGCTAATCCAGACATGATTGGTCATACGGGAATAATTTCTTCAACTGTAAAAGCATTAGAAATAGTTGATGAATGTTTAGGAAAAATAATTGAAGCAGCGACAAATAATTTTTATACAATTATTTTATTATCAGATCATGGCAATGCTGATTACATGCTTGATGAAAATGGCAATCCAGTTACATCTCATTCTCTAAGCAAAGTTCCATTTGTTATAACAGATAAAAAGTTAAAATTAAAAAATGGCACACTAGCTGATGTTGCACCAACAATCCTAAATTACATGGATATTGCTATCCCAGATGAAATGAAAAAAAGCCAAATATTAATTGAAAAAATATAGTTAAATTAAGCAAGCTTAAATACTTGCTTTTTTAGTGAAAAAACACTTGCATTATTATAAAAAGGTATGCTATACTCTAACATGTATAACTGCTTAGATGTGCGAGGTTGCTGATACACTCGGCTGTGTTGTTAAATACAATGTCGAATCAGGTAATTCGTTACGGAGCAAGTCTATGCTAGATATAGACGAAGGGAGGATAAATAGTGTCAAATCAAAAAGTTAGAATCAGATTAAAGGCTTATGATCATAGAATACTTGATCAAGCAGCAGGAAAAATTGTTGATACAATTAAAAGAACTGGTGGCGAAGTATCTGGTCCAGTACCACTTCCTACAGAAATTGATAAAATTACTGTATTAAGTTCAGTTCATAAATACAAAGATGCCAGAGAACAATTTGAAATGCGTACACACAAAAGATTAATTGATATTAAAAATCCAAGTAAAGAAACAATTGATGCATTAACACACTTAGATTTACCAAGTGGCGTTGACATCGAAATAAAATTATAATAGGAGGAAACTAAATGAAAGGAATCTTAGGTCGCAAAATTGGGATGACCCAAGTATTTGCACAAAACGGCAAATTAATTCCGGTAACTGTTATTGAAGTAGAACCAAATGTTGTTACACAAGTTAAAACAGTTAAAACAAATGGTTATAATGCAATTCAGTTAGGAGTTTTTGATCGTAAAGAAAAAAACACCACCAAAGCTTTGGTTGGTCATGCAAAAAAAGCTAACACAGCACCTAAGCGCTTCTTAAAAGAAATTAGAGGAGTTAACGTTAGTGACTATAATTTAGGTAGTATAGTTGATGCAAGTATATTTGAAGTTGGCGAAATCGTCGATGTAACAGGAACATCAAAAGGAAAAGGTTTTCAAGGAGTAATTAAAAGACATAATCAATCAAGAGGACCAATGACTCATGGTTCAAGATTTCATCGTCGTCCAGGTTCATTAGGAACAAAATTACAAATGCGTGTTCAAAAAGGACATCATTTACCTGGTCATATGGGAGAAGAAACAATCACTATTCAAAATTTAATGATTGTTGCTGTTGATACTAAAGAAAATTATATTTTAGTAAGCGGAAATGTACCTGGTGCAAAAAAATCATTAGTATTAATAAAAGAAAATATTAAAGGTAAAACTAAAGAAGATTTAGAATTATTAACATACGAAACTGTTGTTGATGAAGTTGAAGAAATTGTTGAAGAAACAGTTGCTGAAACTGTTGATGCAGAAGAAATAGTTACTAAAGAAGAAGTTGAACCTAAATTAGATAATGAAGGGGGAAACAATTAATGGGAAAAATAGCTATTGTTGATAAAACAGGAACAAAAGTTAGTGATTTAGAATTAGCTAAAAAAGTTTGGGAAATTACACCAAATAATACAGCTTTAAAGAACGCCCTTAATTTACAACTTGCTTCACTAAGACAAGGAACACATAAAACAAAAACTCGTGCTGAAGTAGCCGGTGGTGGTAAAAAACCATATCGTCAAAAAGGTACTGGTAATGCTCGTCAAGGATCAATTAGAGCACCACATTACCGTGGCGGCGGAATTGTCTTTGGAGTTACACCAAGAAGCTATAGTTATTCTATAAATAAAAAAGAAAGAGCTTTAGCAATTAAAACAGCATTAGTAAATAAATTACAAGAAGAAAAATTAATAGTTGTTGATAATTTAAAAATTGATACATTAAAAGTAAAAGAAGGTTTAAAACTAATTAATAATTTAAAATTAGTTGGTAAAATATTATTTGTTACTGCTGATGAAGCAGAAAACTTATATATGGCAACACGCAATTTACCAAAAGTCGAAGTAATTTTAGTTGAAGATTTAAATGTATTAGATATTGTTAATGCTGAAAGTTTGGTTCTTGATCAAGAATCATTAAAAATCATAGAGGAGGTGCTTATATAATGAATTATACAGATATTATTATTGCACCATTAATTACTGAAAAAGCATCAAATACAAATGCCGCAGGCAAAGTATATGTTTTTAAAGTAAATAAAAAAGCAACTAAGCATCAAATCAAAAAAGCAATCGAAGACGCTTTTAAGGTAAAGGTTATTAAAGTAAATACTTTATTAACTAAACCTAAAGATCGTCGTGTTGGTCGTTATACAGGTAAGACAAAGGTATTTAAAAAAGCCTATATTACCCTAGCGGATGATCAAAAGATAGAATTATAATAGAGGTGAGAAAAAATGGGAATTAAATCATATAAACCAGTAACTCCTGGCCGCAGAGGAATGACAACCCTTAGCAATAAGGAACTTACTTCTAAAAAACCAGAAAAAAGTTTATTAGCACCAATTAAAAAAACTGGTGGTAGAAATAATCAAGGTAAATTAACTGTTCGTCATATTGGTGGCGGAGCAAAAAGAAAATACCGTGTAATTGATTATAAAAGAAATAAACGCGATATAACTGGAAAAGTAGTTAGTATTGAATACGATCCAAATCGTAATGCAAATATTTGTTTAATTAATTACTTAGATGGTGAAAAAACATATATAATTGCACCAAAAGATATTGAAGTTGGACAAATTATTGAAGCTGGAGAAAATGCTGATATTAAAATTGGTAATGCTCTTCCTTTAATAAAAATTCCAGTTGGTACATTTATTCATAACTTAGAAATTCAACCAGGAAAAGGTGCTGAATTATGCCGTAGTGCTGGTGCCAGTGCTCAAATTCTTGGCCGCGAAGGTAAATATGTTATGGTTAGATTACAAAGTGGTGAAACAAGAAATATATTAAATAATTGTTATGCAACTATTGGTGTAGTTGGTAATGAAGATTATGAGTTAGTTAATTTAGGTAAAGCTGGTCGTAAAAGACATATGGGAATTCGTCCTACTGTTCGTGGTAGTGTTATGAATCCAAATGATCACCCACATGGTGGTGGTGAAGGCCGTGCGCCAATTGGCCGCAAAGGACCTGTTACTCCTTGGGGAAAACCTGCTCTTGGTTATAAAACTCGTAATCCGAAAAAAGCTTCTAGCAAGTTAATTGTTAGTCGTAGAAAGAAATAGGTGAACAGAGATGGCAAGAAGTTTAAAAAAAGGCCCTTATGTATTTGAAAGATTACTTAAAAGGGTTCAAGAATTAAATAAAAATAATAAAAAAGAAGTCATAAAGACTTGGTCACGTCGTTCAACAATTTTTCCAGATTTTGTTGGTCACACTTTTGCTGTTCACAACGGTAAAGAATTTATTCCAGTTTACGTAACTGAAGATATGGTTGGTCACAAACTTGGCGAATTTTCTTTAACAAGAAAATTTAATGGTCATACAGGAAGTAAGGGGGCATAACATGGAAACATATTCTATACATCGAAAAGCTATGGTTGCACCTCGAAAAGCTAGAATGACATTAGATTTAATTAGAGGAAAAAACATTCAAATGGCACTTGGAATTCTTAATAACACTAATACAAAATCAAGTCGTTTAATTCAAAAAGTACTTGATTCAGCTATTGCTAATGCTGTTAATAATTTTAGTGCTAATGAAGCTGAATTATATGTAACAAAATGTTATATTAATCCAGGACCAGTTTATAAAAGAACAAAATTTGCTTCAAGAGCAAACATTGATCGTCGCGATCATAGAACAAGTCATATAACAGTATTTGTTAGTGACAAAAAGGAGGTCTAATATGGGAAAAAAAGCTCATCCAATTGGACTAAGAATTGGAATTAATAAAACTTGGGGAAGTAGTTGGTATGCTTCAAATAAAGATTATTCTACATATTTAATTAAAGATATTAAAATCCGTGAATATTTAGAAAAAACTTTAAAAGATGCTTCTGTTTCTAATTT
Organism: uncultured Muribaculaceae bacterium; assembly: GCA_964405055.1. Classification (GTDB taxonomy): domain Bacteria; phylum Bacillota_I; class Bacilli_A; order RF39; family UBA660; genus JAAZHN01. The sequence continues at coordinate 5,737 of CAYOMH010000014.1, forward strand.
TGCTATTAATCGTAACAAAAAAAGAACAGAAATTAAAATATTTTCTTCTAAACCAGGTTTAATAATTGGTCGTGGTAGCGAAGATATTGAAAAATTGAGAAATGCGATTAAAAAATTAGTCGATGAAGAAGTATATATTACTGTAATTGAAGTAAGAAAACCAGATTTAGATGCATCAATAGTTGCAGATAGTATTGCTCATCAAATTGAAAACCGTGCTAATTATCGTAATGCTCAAAAGAAAGCTATTAAAAGCGTAATGAAAGCTGGAGCAAAAGGTGTTAAAACCGCTGTATCTGGCCGTTTAAATGGTGTAGAAAGAGCTCGTACTGAAGGTTATTCAGAAGGAACAGTTCCACTACATACATTAAGAGCAAATATTGATTATGCTACAAAAACAGCTATAACTAAATATGGAAAAATCGGCGTAAAAGTTTGGATTTATAAAGGCGAAGTCCTAAATAACCAAATTGTTGAAGAAGATGCTCCAAGAGAAAGAAATCGAGGTGATCACGATGTTAATGCCAAAAAGAACTAAATATCGCAAACCTCATCGTGTTTCATATGATGGTCGTGCCAGAGGAAATCTTGAATTAAAGAATGGTGAATTTGGTTTAATGGCTACTGAAGGTAATTGGGTTAATGCTAGACAAATTGAATCAGCTCGTATAGCGATGACTAGATACATGAAACGTGGCGGAAAAGTAAGAATTAATATTTTTCCACACTTAGCAATAACAAAGAAACCTTTAGAAACAAGACAAGGTAAAGGTAAAGGTAATGTTGAAGAATGGGTAGCAGTTGTTAAAAAAGGCAAAATTATGTTTGAAATTAGCAACATTGACGAAGCTACAGCTCGTGAAGCACTTCGTTTAGCTTCTCATAAATTAAACGTAAAAACAAAATTTGTAAAAAAAGAAAGTGGTGTTGAAAATGGAATTGTTGGAAATTAGAAAATTAAGCACTGCTGAACTTAATAGCAAAATTAAAGAATCTAAACAAGAATTATTTGAGTTAAGATTAAAATTAGCAACTGGATCTTTAGATAAACCACATAAAATTAATCAACTAAGAAAAGATGTTGCAAGATTAAAAACCGTACTTAATGAAAAAAATAAAGGAGGAAATAAATAATGGCAAAAAAAGATAAAGACACAAATAGACATCAATTAATTGGTCGTGTTGATAGCGATGTTAATGATAAAACTATAATTGTTGTTATTGAAACTTTTAGAACCAATCCCCTTTATGGAAAAAGAGTAAATTATTCAAAAAGATATACTGCTCATGATGAAAAAAATATTGCAAAAGTAGGAGACACAGTTTTAATAGCGGCAACTCGTCCATTATCAAAAACAAAAAGATATGAACTTGTTAAAGTAATTAAAAAAGCTGTTGTCTTATAAGGAGGGTCAGATATGATACAACAACAAACAAGATTAAAAGTAGCTGACAACTCTGGTGCAAGAGAAGTAATGGTTATCCGCGTTATGGGTGGCCATCATCGTAAATTTGGCGATATTGGTGATGTTGTCGTTGCAACAGTTAAAAAAGCTATCCCAAATAGTAATGTTCCAAAAGGAAAAGTTGTAAAAGCAGTAATAGTAAGAACTGTTCAAGGAGCAAGAAGAGAAGATGGTAGTTATATTAAATTCGATGATAATGCTTGTGTATTAATTCGTGATGATAAGACTCCATATGGTACTCGTGTTCTTGGGCCAGTTGCTAGAGAGCTTCGTGATAAAGAATATATGAAAATTGTTTCTTTAGCAAGTGAAGTATTATAGGAGGCAATATGAAAGTAAAAGTTGGAGATAAAGTTAAAGTCATTGCTGGAGCTGATCGTGGCAAAGAAGGTAATGTTCAAAAAATATTTAGAGATACTGATCGTGTAATTGTTACCGGAATTCATATTGTAAAGAAACATATGAAACCAGGACGCACTAATGAAACTGGTGGCATATTAGAAGTTGAAGCTCCTATTCACATATCAAATATAAAAGTTTTAGTAAGTAGTAAACGTGAAGCGGCAAAAGCTGAAAAAATTGTTGCTAAAGAAAAAACAAAAGTTGAAAAACAAGTTAAGAGTTTAGCTAAAAAAGAAATGATTTCTAATATTAAAAATAGTGCAACTAAAAAGACAATTAAAAAAGTTGCAACAAAGTCAAATTTGACTAAAAAAGTGGGTGGAAGTAAATGAGTAATTTAAAAGAAACATATAATAAAACAATTATTCCTGCATTAATGAAAGAATGTAAATATAAAACAGTAATGCAAGTACCAAAACTTGAAAAAATTATTATCAATATGGGTATTGGTGAAGGAATTAATGATTCTAAGTATATTGATGCCGCTCTAAAAGATTTAGAAATAATTTCTGGTCAAAAAGCTGTTGCAACTAAGGCTAAAAAATCAATTGCTGGATTTAAATTAAGAGAAGGACAAACAATTGGTGCAAAAGTAACTCTAAGAGGTGAAAATATGTATAACTTCTTAGAAAAATTAGTTAGAATTGCCTTACCAAGAGTTCGTGACTTTCGTGGTTTAAATAATAAAGCATTTGATGGTCGTGGTAATTATACTCTAGGAATTAAAGAACAATTAATCTTTCCAGAAATAGAATTTGATAATGTTTTGAAAATTCGTGGGATGGATATTGTTATTGTAACAACTGCAAAAACTGATGCTGAAGCATTAAAACTATTAAGTGCATTTGGAATGCCTTTTAAGAAATAGGGAGGATTTATGGCAAAGACAAGTTTAAAAATAAAAAATGAACGTGAACCAAAATTTAAAGTTCGCAAATATACAAGATGTCAAAGATGCGGTAGACCTCATAGTGTGCTTCATAAGTTTGGCATTTGTCGTATTTGTTTTCGTGAATTAGCGAACAAAGGTGAAATTCCTGGCGTTAAGAAGTCAAGCTGGTAAGGAAGGAGGAATTTAAATGGTAAATGATAGAATTGCTGATATGTTAACTCGTATTAGAAATGCTAACCAAATGAAATATGACGAAGTAGAAGTATTAGGATCAAAAGTAATTATCGAAATAGCTAAAATCTTAAAAGAAGAAGGTTATATCGAATCTTTTAAAGTAAATCAAAGTTTAAAGGGTGATACACTAACAATTGATTTAAAATACGATGGTCGTAAAAAAGAAAGAATTATTACTGGATTAAAAAGAATTAGTAAACCAGGATTAAGAGTATATGCAAAAGCAGATGAAATTCCTTCTGTTCTAAATGGATTAGGTATTGCAATATTATCTACCTCATTAGGAATTATGACTGGTAAAGAAGCAAAAAATAAGGGACTAGGAGGCGAAGTACTTGCCTATATTTGGTAAGGAATACAAGTATGAGTCGAATTGGAAATAGAAAATTAATTATTCCCGAAGGTACAAGTGTAGTAGTCGAAGGTAATTTGGTTACAGTTAAAGGGCCAAAAGGTGAATTAAGCGAAAAAGTTAGTTCTTTATTAAATATTGAAATAGAAAATAATACACTAATAACAAAAAAATTAAATGATACTCAAGAAGTAAATAGTTTACAAGGAACTGCAAATTCATTAATTGAAAACATGCTTATCGGTGTTGATAAAGGTTTTAAAACTGAATTAGAAGCAGTTGGTGTTGGTTATAAATTTGTTGTTCAAGGAAACAAAATTATTGTTCATGCAAGTTATTCACATCCTGTAGAAATGATTATTCCAAGTGGTATTAAAGCTGAAACATTAAGTAATACTGAATTAGTATTAAGTGGAAGCAATAAACAAGAATTAAATGAATTTGCTGCAAATATTCGTAAAATTAGAAAACCTGAACCATATAAAGGTAAAGGAATTCGTTATAAAGGCGAACACGTTCGTCGTAAAGACGGTAAGAAAGCGGCATAAGGAGGAAAAATATGATAAAAAAAGAATCAAAGAATAAGACTCGTCAAAAAAGACATGGTCGTATTCGTAATAATATTAGTGGTACATCTACTGTTCCAAGATTAAATGTTTATAGATCAAATTCTCATATTTTTGCTCAAATAATTGATGATGAGAATCAAACAACACTTGCAAGTTCATCTTCAGTTGAATTGAAGATTAAAAACGGTGGTAATTCAACAGGAGCTGCCTTAGTTGGAAAAGATATTGCTGAAAAAGCACAAAAATTAAAAATTAAGAATGTTGTATTTGATCGTGGTGGATATTTATATCATGGTCGAGTTGCCGCACTTGCTCAAGCTGCACGTGAAAACGGACTAGAGTTTTAGAGAGGGTATGATTATGAAGGAAGAAAGAGATTCAAAAAAGAAATTGTTTGAAGAAAAAGTAATTGCCATTACTCGTGTTACTAAAGTAACAAAGGGTGGTAGACATTTCCGTTTTTCAGCTACTATGGCCGTTGGTGATGGAAATGGTTTAGTTGGAATTGGAACTGGAAAAGCAAACGAAGTTCCAGAAGCAATTAATAAAGGTATTCAAGCAGCTAATAAAAATTTAGTAAAAGTTGCAGTAATTGATAATCGTACTATTTCTCATGATGCTATTGGTACTTGCAGTCGTTCAAAAGTATTAGTTAAACCCGCTGTAAAAGGTACAGGAATTATTGCCGGTGGAGCCGCAAGAGTTATTTTTGAACTTGCCGGAATTAAAGACATTGTATCTAAATCATTAGGTTCAAGTACTCAAATGAATGTTGCTAAAGCAACGCTTGAAGCACTAAGAGTTCAAAGAACTCCAGAAAGAATTGCTGAATTAAGAGGCAAGGCTAGGGAGGAATTATAATGAAATTAGAAAATTTAGAAAAAAACGCTACTAAAAAAAGTAGAAAAAGAGTTGGTCGTGGTCCAGGAAGTGGAATGGGTAAAACCTCTACTCGTGGTGAAAAGGGGCAAAAAGCTCGTTCAGGATCAACAATGAATGCTTGGTTCCAAGGTGGACAATCACCATTATATCGTCGTTTACCAAAAAGAGGATTTAACAATGCTAGATTTAAAGTACGTTATGCTATTATAAATTTAGATGACTTAAACCGTTTTAATGATGGCGATGTTATTAATATGGAAATGTTAAAAGAACAAGGCATTATTAAAAAAGAATATAATGGTTTGAAAGTACTTGGTAAAGGTAATTTAACTAAAAAAATTACTATTCAAGCTAGTAAATTTTCAAAAAGTGCAATTGATAATATAGAAACAAGCGGTGGAAAAATCGAGGTGATTTAGATGTTAAATCTAATCAAACAATTAGGAAATCCAACTAATAAAGATTTAAGAAAAAGAATATGGTTTACATTAGGAATTATTCTTTTCTATGCAATTGGAACTCATATTGCCAGACTTGGATCAGCTAATTTTACTAAAGAACTAACTGGTTCACAATTATTAGCTGTTTATGCTGGTGGTGGGTTACAACCACATTCTATATTTGGTTTAGGAGTTTCTCCTTATATTTCTGCATCAATAATCATGCAAATATTACAAAGTGATATAATTCCCTATTTTAAAGAATTAAAAGAACAAGGATATACTGGTCGTCAAAAATTAAATATGATTACTAGATATGTGGGAATATTTCTAGCATTTATTCAAGGTTATGCATTTTCTTTCTACTTTATGAAAGATGCTGGTGCAACTGCAATATTAAATAGTACTATTGTTTTAACTGCTGGAACTTGTTTGTTAATTTGGTTAGGTGATCAAATTAGTAAAAAGGGAATAGGTAATGGCTTATCATTAATAATTATGGCAAGTATATTAAATACAATTCCTAACATGTATATTACTGCTTATAATTCATTAATAAATGGTGGAAGTAATACATTTTTAGGAATTGGTTCATTTGCTTTATATGTAATAATGAATTTAGTAATAATTGTTGGTATTGTTTGGGTTCAACTTGCAGAAAGAAGAATTCCAATTCAATATTCAAATCGTACTAACAGTGCTTATGGAGCTCAACAAACCTATCTTCCAGTTAAATTAAATGCTTCAGGAGTAATGCCAGTAATATTTGCATCATCACTACTTGGTGTTCCATCAATTATCTCTGGATTTATTGAAAATCAAGCATTTACTGATTTTGTAAAAAAATATTTAACTTATACCGAACCAATTGGATTCGTAATATATATATTATTAATCGCTTTATTTGGATATTTTTATACAGTAATGCAAATGAATCCAAAAGAAATGGCTAAGAATTTAAACCAAAATGGTGGCTATATTCCTGGAATAAGACCTGGTGATGATACTGATAATTATATAAAGAATATAATTAAAAAAATATCAATATTTGGAACTTTATTCTTAATAATTATTGCTGCCTCACCAATTATATTTTCTAAAATATCTAATCTACCTGATACAGTTACATTAGGTGGAACCGGATTATTAATAGTTGTTGGAATTGCGATTGAAACATATCGTCAAATAGAAAGTAGTGTTATCAGTCGTAGTTATAAAACCAAAAGGAGAGGAAGAAGATAATGAAAAACATTGTATTAATTGCCCCGCCAGCTGCTGGTAAAGGAACACAAAGCGAACTATTAGTTGCAAAGTATGGTTATACCCATATTTCTACCGGAGATTTACTTAGAAACGTTGATCAAAATACACCAGTTGGAAAAGAAGTTTTTTCAACAATGCAAAGAGGTGAACTAGCAAGTGATGAATTAGTCTTTAATTTAATTAAAGAAAAACTAATGACATTTGATTATCACCAAGGTGTTATATTTGATGGCCTTCCAAGAAATTTAAAGCAAGTTGAATTATACAAAAATTTATGTGCTGAATTAGGAATGGAAATTGGTCATATTTTATTTATTAATGTTTCTGAAGAAAAAGCAATGAGTCGTAGTTTAGGACGCTTGGGTTGCTCAAATTGTGGTAAAATATACCATAAAACAAATATGAAACCTAAAGTTGAAAATGTCTGTGATGAATGTTCGTCTCCATTAATATCAAGAGATGACGATAATGAAGAAACATTTAAATTAAGATTTAATACTTATTTAACAAATGTTAAACCAGTTATTGATTATTATCAAAATAATGGAATGCTTATTACTATTAATGCTCACGATAATAAAATGGATACATTTGCAGAAATTGAAAAAGTGTTAAACAATGATTAGCATTAAAAATGAAAATGAAATTAATTTAATGCGTATGGCTGGTAAAATAAATTATTTATGTCATCAATTTCTTAAAGAATTAATCCAACCTGGAATTACAACAAAAGAACTTGATCAAAAAGCATATGAATTTATTATCAGTCATGATGGATATCCATCATTTAAAGATTATAATGGATTTCCAAGTTCAATTTGTACTTCAATTAATGAAGAAGTTGTTCATGGAATTCCTAGTAATCGTAAATTAAAAAATGGTGATATAATCTCTGTTGATATCGGAGTTATATATAAAGGCTATCATTCTGATTCGGCCTGGACCTATCCAGTTGGTGAAATTAGTGCAGAAAAAAAACAATTACTTACAAACACTAAAGATGCCTTATATTTAGGTCTAAAAGAAATCAAAAATAATGTTCCTTTGACAAATATTTCTCAAGCAATTGAAAAACATGCAATAAAAAATAAATTAGGCGTTGTTGAAGAATTGGTTGGTCATGGTGTTGGAAAATGTCTTCATGAAGAACCAGATGTTCCAAATTATGGAACATCTAATGTAACTTTAAAAACAGGCATGACAATTGCAGTTGAGCCAATGCTTAACTTAGGAACAAAAAAAATATATCTATTAGATGATGATTGGACAATAATTACTCGTGATGGCAAACCATCTGCCCATTTTGAGCATACAGTCTTAGTAACAGATGATGGATATGAAATATTAACAGGAGAGTGATTTAAAATGGCTAAAGAAAGTACTATTGAAGTTGATGGTAAAGTTATTGAAGTAATGAAAACTGGTATTTACAAAGTCAAATTAGATAATGGACATATTGTAGAAGCTCACGTTTCTGGCAAAATACGAATGAATATGATTCGCATTTTACTAGGTGATACAGTTGTCATTGAATTATCTCCATACGATTTAACACGTGGGCGAATAATTTTTAGAAAGTAGGAAAAAGAATGAAAGTAAGACCTTCAGTAAAAAAAATGTGTGCAAAATGTAAAATAATTAAAAGAAATGGTAAAGTTATGGTTATCTGTGAAAACCCAAAACATAAACAAGTGCAAGGATAGGAAGTGAGAATATATGGCAAGAATTAAAAATATTGAATTACCAAACGAAAAACATGTATCAATCGGTTTAACAAGCATTTTTGGTATTGGTCGTAATTTAGCAATGACAATTTGCAAAAATACTAAAATTGATCCAACAAAAAAATGTAAAGATTTAACTGAAGAAGATGTTGCAGCAATTAGAAAAGAAATCGAAAATTATACACTTGAAGGTGAATTGAGACGTGAATTTCAATTAAATATTAAAAATAAAATGGAAATTGGTAGTTATCAAGGAATTAGACATAAAAAAGGATTACCAGTTCGTGGACAAAGAACAAATCGTAATGCAAAAACAAGAAAAGGTCACAAAGCAGTTGTGGCAAATAAAAAGAAAGTTGCTAAATAGGAGGAATAAATTATGGCATATAATCGAAGAAAAAGAAAAACAAAGAAGAATGTCTCTGAAGCACATGCTCATATTCATGCAACATTCAATAATACCGTAATTAGTATTACTGATACATTAGGTAATGTAATAAGTTGGGCATCAGCTGGAACAATTGGTTATAAAGGATCTAAAAAGAAAACCCCATTTGCTGCAGGATTATCTGCAGAAGCTTGTGGTAAATCTGCATATGACCAAGGCGTACGTCAAGTTGAAGTATTTGTAAAGGGATTAGGTAATGGTCGTGAAAACGCAATTAGATCATTACAAACAGCAGGAATAGAAATAACAGCTATTAATGATGAAACACCAGTTCCACATAATGGTTGTCGTCCATCAAAAAAACCAAGAAAATAAGGGAGGATAAATAGATGTTAAATTTCGAAAAACCAAATTATAAAATTACTGAATTTAATGAAAGCAATTTTTATGGAAAGTTTGAACTTGAACCACTTGAAAGAGGTTTTGGTACTACTATAGGTAATTCATTACGTCGTATAATGTTATCAAGTTTACCAGGATCAGCAATTACTTCAGTTTTAATTGAAGGTGTTCAACATGAATTTCAAAAAATTGAAGGTGTTTATGAAGATGTAACAACAATAATTCTTAATTTAAAAAGTGTTGCTGTTAAAAATCATTCAAAAGGTAGAAAAACATTACACTTATCTGTTAAAAAAGAAGGTGCAGTTACTGCTGGTGATATTGAAAAAGATCCAGAAGTAGAAATAATTAATCCAGATCTTGTTATTTGTACCTTGGTTAAAGGTGGAAGCATTGAAATGCAACTTACTGTTGATAATGGCCGTGGCTATGTAGATGCTAAAGAAATAAAAGAATCTTTAATTGATGCACCAGTAAATGTAATCGCAATCGATGCACTTTACTCACCAATTGAACTAGTTAAATATGAAATTGAAAGTGCTCGTGTTGGTCAAGATGAAAGTTATGATAAATTAATTATGGAAGTATATACTAATGGTAGTATTACTCCAGAAGAAGCAATGGCGTTATCAGCAAAAATATTAATCGAACATTTAGAAATTGTTGCAGATTTAAATGCAATCGCAAATGTTTCTGGTATATTATCTGAAAAGAAAGTTGATATTATTGCCAAAACTCTTGAAACTCCAATCGAAGAAATTGAATTTTCTGTTCGTGCATATAATTGCTTAAAAAGAGCAAATATTGATACAGTTCAAGACTTAATTAATCATAAAGAATCAGAAGTTACTAAGATTAGAAACTTAGGAAAAAAATCATTAAAGGAAGTTATTGATAAGGTTGAGGAATTAGGCTTATCATTCCGTGAATAGGAGGATATAAAATGTATAAAAGACTTAATAGAGAATCAAGAATTAGAAGAAGCATTTTAGCTGGCCTAACTAAAGAAGTAATCAATAATGGCCATGTTGTTACTACCCAAGCTCGTGCTAAAGAAGTAAGAAAATTTGTTGAAAAAATGATTACATATGGTAAAAAAGGTTCACTAATGAACAGAAGAAAAGCATTAGCATTTTTACACAATGATTCAATTATTGTTAATAAATTATTTAATGAATTAAATAAAAAATATGAAAATCGTGCTGGTGGATATACAAGAATTATTAAGATAAAAGAACGCATTGGTGATGATGCATTAATGGTTCGTTTAGAATTAGTAGATTAAGAGGTTAGCCTCTTTTTTTATTGCTAATTTGACACAAAATATCTTCTGTGTTATTATATGCACCATTATCAAGGGGATGAAAATAATGGAAAATGTTTTTGAATCTAAATCAATGTCTGAAAGATCAAAAATGTCCAATATGGAATTAATGGAGTACTACAAAAGTAAGAGAAAAGAAGATTTTGCTAATGGAAAAAAATTAAAATTAGTTAAAACTAGAAAATATCTTCATATGGGACCATATGCGCTACTATTTTTAAAAAGAAATCTTGAAAAACAAAAATACTATACTCTTTATGATCGAAGAACAAAAACCAAAAGACCAGTAATATATGCAGTTAAACATATTGGAAAATCAGATATCGAAATGGCTAGTGAAGCTATAAAAGAACATTTTTATATTTTATTTGCTGATCCAGAACAAGTATATAGAACTGTTGAACACTATTTTTTAGAAGCCAATGGAGTAATATATTTTGACATTAGAGATAAAGAAGATTGTAATATTGCAAAAGAAAGAATAATAGAATTACTTAATAAAAGAATTAATATTTTTTGGTGTCCCGAAGGAACTTGGGATCTTACACCAGCTCGTATTGTTTTGCCAATGCATTTTGGCATAATTGAAACAGCTTTAAAAACAAATGCATTAATTTGTCCAGTTGGTATAGAACAATATGATAATAAATATGTAGTAAATTTTAATGATTATCTTGATGTTAACGATTATAAAGAACAATATCCTGATGAAACAGCTTTAAAAGTTGCTGCCATTGAAGACTTACGTAGTTCAATGGCAACCATGATTTGGGAAATATGGGAACAATTTCCAATTGAAAAGAGAGAAAATATTCCTGCTGATTTTTATGAAAAATATGTTAAAGATCATGTTGCTGCGTGGCCTGCCTTTGAGTTAGATAATATTATGTCTCGAGTTTATAATCGAATTAATGGTAAAAAAGTAGATAATCTTGAAGAAGTAATGCCAAAGGCTATTCCAGCTTTATCTTATAAAAAAAACTAGTTCTTCTAATTGAATTAATTCTGTATTTTTGATATCATTATTAATGATAGTAGAGGAGTAATTTCTATGAAAGATATATATCTTCCTTTAGCTGGATTATTAATTAATGCTATCTTAATTAT
>CAYOMH010000015.1:0-5418 GCA_964405055.1 uncultured Muribaculaceae bacterium
ATACATCCCCTTTCAATTACATGTTTGGATATATTAACTTATAATTAATATTTTGTCAAGCCTTTAGCTTGAAAAAGATCTCTTTTTTTTAATTCTTTATCAATATCATTTAATAAACAAAATTTTTTTATTAACCATTTTGGTTCAATTAAATCATTAATATCTGGATCACTTGTTAAACGATGAATAACTATATTTGGATTTAATAAAGCTAATTGGTCACAAATAACATCTATATATTCTTCTTTAGTTAATAATTTAAATTCATTATTATTATACATATTAGCTAATTCGGTATTTTTTAAGACACATAACATATGAATCTTTATTCCGGAAATATTTAAATCATTTAAATATTTTACCGTTTCTAGCATTTTGTTTTTATCTTCATATGGTAAACCATTTATAATATGCACAACAACGGAAATATTTCTTTCTTGAAGTTTTTTAACCATTTTTTCAAAACTATTTAAATCATGACCTCGATTAATTAACTTAAGGGTTTCATTATGCATTGATTGTAATCCAAGTTCAATAGTTAAGTTAGTTCTTTTATTTAAGTCTTCTAAATAATCTAATACTTCATCACTTACAGCGTCACATCGAGTTGAAATGTTTAAACCAATGACATCAGGATATTTAATTACTTCTTCAAACATTGATTTTAACTTTTCTAATGGGGCATAAGTGTTGGTATTTGCTTGAAAATAACCAATATATTTTCCGGTTGGCCATTTTTTAATCATCATCTTTTTAATATTATTAAATTGAGTTAACAAATCATCCTTTGGGTTACCAGCAAATTCACCACCACGATTTAAACAATAAATACAACCTTTATTACCTAAAGTTCCATCAATATTTGGACAAGATAAATTACTATTTAAACTTATTTTAAATACTTTAGTTTGATATTTATTTTGATAATAATCACTTAAATTATTATATCTTTTATTACTACTTATCAATTTTTCTCACCACAAATAATATAACATTTATTATGCAAAATAGGAAATATATGTTAAAATAATTATAGTAAAAAGTGGGTGGATAGAAGTGGCTAAATTGAAATCACATTTTAAAATCGATTATAGTCATGCTAAATCACGCGATGCTTCGATATTCAAAGGCCAACGTTATCGAATTACCATCTTAAGTGATATCTTAGTAAGAATTGAATATAACGAAAATGGAATATTTGAAGACAGACCAACTGAATTAGCTTGGAATCGTGATTTTGAAGTGCCATTAATGTCGGTAAAACAAGATGATATTCATTTAGAAATATCAACTAAATATTTTAAATTAGAATATAATAAAGAATCAAGCTTAAATCCCAAAAAAACATCAGAAAAAAATTTGCGAATTCATTTAGCCAATACTGATAAAACTTGGTATATAAATCATCCTGAAGCCAGAAACTTTTTTGGTTCCGAAGTTTCTTTGGATAATGCTGGGGGAAAAATTCCTTTATTAAAAGGACTTTTTTCAACTGATGGTTTTGTTTCAATTGATGATTCACCTTCTTTAATATTCAATGAAGATGGAACTCTTTTTAAAAATAATGAATCAAGAGTTGATATTTATGTATTTATGTATCGCAAAGATTTTGGTTATTGTTTAAGAGATTATTATTTATTATCTGGTCAACCACCTTTAATTCCTAGATATGCTCTTGGAGTGTGGTGGCATCGTAATGTTGTTTATGATGTTAAATCTTTAACTAATTTAATCGCGGATTTTAAACATCATAAAATTCCATTGTCAGTTTTATTACTTGGTGAAGATTGGCATATTAGAAATGTAAATAAATATCAAAATTTATCGACAGGATATTCTTTTAATCGTGAACTATTTCCTGATCCTGAAAAATTTATAAGTTATTTACATGATCAAAAAATTCAATTAGGTTTAAAAATTGATCCGTCACAAGGAATAATGAATCACGAAGAACAATATGCATCATTTTTAAATGAATCGGGTTTACCTAATCAACAAACACCAATTCCATTTAATTTATTTGATGAAAATTTTTTAAATGCCTATTTTACAACTATGATTGACTCTCTTCATCAAAAAGGTGTTGATTTCTTTTGGATTGATTATTACAATCGATCATCTTTAGCATCACTAAGAGCTCTTAATCATTACTTCTATCAAAATTTTAATCATGATAATAAAAGAGGAATGATTTTATCAAGAAATGGTTTAACGGGATCACATCGTTATCCAATACTATATTCTGGTCAAACTTTAGTTAGTTGGAAGATGCTAAAATTTTTACCATATTTTAATTCTAATGCCGCTAATGTAGGTCTTGAATGGTGGAGTCATGATATTGGCGGCTATAAAGATGGAATTGAAGATGGCGAATTATATATGCGTTATGCCCAATTTGGAACATTTAGTCCTATATTTAGATTTTCGGCAAAAGAAGGTAAATATTACAAACGTGAACCATGGGCGTGGGAAGTAAAAATTGAATCAATCGTTCGTGATTTTATGCGTTTAAGACATAGATTAATTCCGTATATTTATTCAGAAGGATATAAATATTATAAAACTGGTATGCCCTATATTAGACCATTATATTATCGTTACCCAGAAACTTATGATGATCCAGCTTATCAAAATGAATATTTTTTTGGTAGTGAATTATTTATCGCGCCAATTACAAATAAAGTTGATCCATTAATGAAAAGGGTTGTTGAACGAACTTTTATCCCAAATGAAACTTGGTATGAATTTAAAAGTGGTAAAAAAATTCCTGGTGGAAAAAAATATGTATTATTTTATTCCGAAGAAGATTATCCAGTTTTTGCAAGAAGTGGTGCAATTATTCCAATGGCAATTTTAAATGACGATGATTTAAATAATACTGATAATCCCGAAGGTTTAGAAATACATGTTTTTCCTGGCACAAATAATTCTTATAAATTATATGAAGATGATGGTAAAACAACATTGTATAAAGAAGGTAAATATTTAATAACTGAAATCAATTATGACTATAAACCCAATAATTATACTGTCATTATTAAACCAACCGAAGGTACAATTGATGTTGTTCCAGCGAAAAGAACATATAAGGTTCGTTTTCGAAATACTAAATTAGCTCAATTTATTACCGTTAAAGTTGGTGAAACCGAAATTAAAGCTCCAACGTATGTTGATGGAAAAGATTTAGTTATTGAAATACCATTTGTACCAAGTTCCCAAACTGTATTTATTAACTGTCATGATAATGATATTGCTATTGATGGATTCAGATTAATTAATGAAGATATAGATTCAATTATTAACGATTTATTAATTGATACTAATTTAAAAGAAAAAATTGCAGCCATTTTATTTGGTAGTGAGGAAATTAGTAAAAAACGAATAGCAATTAGAAAACTTGGAAAAGAAGGTCTGCCACCTTTATTTTCTAAGTTGTTTATTAGATTGCTTGAATATGTAGGTAATATTTAATATAATAATTAATAAAGAAAGGATATTATTATGAATAATGGAATTTTATTTTTAATTATTTTTTTAATCATCTTTTTAATTTATTACTTATATTTAATTATTAAGCAAAAGAAAAATACATTATTAACCGTTAGTCAATATAATTTTTTAGTTAATCGTTACAAACTTGATTCAAGTAACGAAAAAAGATTAATGTTAATTGTTGCTTTTGCAAATTCATATATTATTTCTAATGTAACAATTATTTTAGATTATTTAAAAGTAAAACTTATTTGGCAACTTTTAATTGGTATAGCAATCATATTCTGTTTTATTATTATCACATATGGAATAATTGGTGTATTTATTAATCAAAAAAAATAATTTCTAAAAATATTAACTAAAATATAAATTTATTTATATTTTTTTTATCTGTTAATGGTATAAAAAATAATAATCTTTAATAAATAGAGAAAATACTTTATAATGTAGTTAGGTGATTGGAGGTTTAAATTATGAATTCAATATCAATTTTACCGGCCGATGCTTATACAGTAATTAATAAAACAATATTAACTGATTTGGATCGAAAGAATTTAATTAATTTATATCAACCAATTATTGGTTCTTTAGCTGTGTCTTTATATTTAACTTTTTGGGCTGATTTAGATCAAAATGAAATAATTTCTAAAGATTATAATCATCATCATTTAATGAGCTTGCTAAAATGTGATTTAGATTTAATTAAATTGTCTCGTGAGTCATTAGAGGCTATGGGATTATTAAGAACTTATTATAAAGAAGATGATATTAATTATTATGTTTATGAATTATATAGTCCAATTATGGCTTATGATTTTTTTAATCATCCAATTTATAATATTATTTTATATAATAATATTGGTAAAAATGAATATGAACATTTAAAAAAACAATATCAAAAACCTAATTTAAATTTAAATGGTTATCAAGAAATAACTAAACCAATCAATCAAGTATATAAACCAGTTAATCATGAACTTCCAAATAATAATGATTTGAAAAAAGTAGAAGTAATTGGTACAAATATTGAAGAAATCATTGATTTTGATTTAATAATTAGTTCTTTACCCAAAAATTTAATTGATGATAAAACTTTTAATAAAAAGATGCGAGAATTAATTAATTCATTAGCTTTTATTTATGATTTAAATTCATTAAAAATGGTTGAAATAATCAGAAAAACTATTAATGAACATGGTCTAATATCAAAAGATGAATTAAGAAAAGAAGCAAGAAAATTTTATCAATATGTTAATGATGGAAATTTACCAACATTAATATATCGTTCTCAACCAGAATATTTAAAATCACCAAATGGTGATACATCTAATCGTGGTAAGATGCTTTATGTTTTTGAAAATACTTCACCTTATGATTTTTTAAAGAGTAAATATAAAGGGGCAAATCCGACTAATCGTGATTTACGTTTATTAGAATATTTAGCAATTGAATTAAACTTAAAACCAGCCGTAATTAATGTTTTAGTTGATTATGCGCTAAAAAGTAATAATAACAAATTATCCCAAGCATATATTGAAACCATTGCTGGTCAATGGAAAAGGTTAGGAATAGAAACCGCTAATGAAGCAATGGAGGTTGCTGAAAAACATCATCAAAAAAGTAGTAAAAAGAATGTAACAAATAAAAAATTAGAACAAGTACCAATTTGGTTTGATAAAGATATAAAACAAGTTGAAACAACTGAAGAAGAAAAAATTGAATTAGAAAATTTATTAAAAGAATTTAGGTGAGATTAATGGAAAAATTAAAAAATAAATTAAGTGAATATCAAATAAATAATGTTGATTTAGCCTTAAAAAGAGCTTATGAAGAAGCAAAAAAAGATCAAAATTTTGTCAAATTAGTAAATAAATTAAAAATTAAAGATACTATTGCTTATCGTTATACATCTAAATTAGAAAGAAC
>CAYOMH010000015.1:5518-7197 GCA_964405055.1 uncultured Muribaculaceae bacterium
TTTTTATGATCAATATGATAAAAATCATAATCTAAAAGGTTTATATTTACATGGATCATTTGGAAGTGGTAAAACTTTTTTAATTGCTTCACTTTTAAATGAACTTGCTAGCCAAGGAACAAAAGTAGTCATTGTCTATTTTCCAGATTTTATAATGAGTTTAAAAAATTTCAATGATGATTATGTTGAACGAATTAATGAATTAAAAAAAGCAGACATTTTATTTTTAGATGATATGGGAGCACAACCAATAACTTCTTGGAGTCGAGATGAAGTGCTTGGTTCAATTGTTCAATATCGAATGGATAGTAAATTACCAACATTCTTTTCATCAAATTATAATATTGAAGAATTAGAAAATAAATTATCAGTTACAAAGGGTAGTGAAGAAAAAATTGCTGCTAGAAGAATAATTGAAAGAATTAAACAACTAACCGATCAATTAGAAATGGTTAGTGCTAATCGTAGAAAATAATTATTTAAAGTTAATTGACATTGTTTTAAAAAAAAGATATAATTTTTCTATTAACAGATGAAAAAGACGGTAATAGATTAAGGTTTTAAAGAGACTTCATGTTTGGTGAAAATGAAGAAATACATTCTATTACAAATCACTTTGGATGTTAAACGTTATCTAGCGTTAAAAGATTAAAGTGCACTTATTAAAGTGAACTAAGGTGGTACCGCGGAAATATTCGTCCTTATTTATTAGGGACTTTTTTATTGGAGGAAAAAATGAAAAAAATTAATTCAAACTATGATTTTATTAAAGGAGAAAAAGAAATATTACAATTTTGGCAAGATAATGATACTTTTAATAAAATTAAAGAAAAAAATAAGAATGGTAAAAAATATCGTTTTATTGATGGACCAATAACTGCTAATAATTCAATGAAAATCCATCATGTTTGGGGAAGAACAATTAAAGATTCATTTATTAGATATAAATTAATGAATGGTTATACTTCTCATTTTCGTAATGGCTTTGATTCTCAAGGATTATGGGTTGAAGTTGAAGTTGAAAAAGATTTAGGGTTTAAATCAAAAAAAGACATTGAAGAATATGGTTTAGCAAAATTTACAGAAACTTGTGTTAATCGTGTTAAAAAATATTCTGAAATTATTACTGAACAATCAAAATTATTAGGTCAATGGATGGATTGGGATAATTCTTATTTTACTTATACTGATGAAAACATTACTAGTATTTGGCATTTTTTAAAGAAATGTGATGAACAAAATTATATTAAAAAAGTATATCGTCCTATGCCTTGGTGTCCAAGATGTGGTACTTCATTATCTGAACATGAAATGAGTGGTTCATATCATGATGTTGAACATGAAGCAGTATTTGTTAAATTACCATTACT
The DNA here is from genome assembly GCA_964405055.1 of uncultured Muribaculaceae bacterium. GTDB lineage: Bacteria > Bacillota_I > Bacilli_A > RF39 > UBA660 > JAAZHN01. The sequence goes on from CAYOMH010000015.1 coordinate 6,889, forward strand.
TGAAGAAGATAGTAATATTTTAGTTTGGACCACAACTCCTTGGACTTTGTCTTCTAATATTGCTTTAGCAGTAAATCCTGAACTTGAATACGCTAAAATTAAATTTGCTAATGAAGATAAACCATTAATAATGTGTCTAGATGTTTATTATAAAAGGTTTAAAAAAGATGGTGGCGAAATTTTAGATAAATTTATGGGTTCAAAATTAGAAGGATTAACATATGAAACTATGTTTCCTAATTTACCATTACAAAAAAATATAAATCATAAAATAGTATTATGGAATATGGTTGATAAAGAAGAAGGATC
>CAYOMH010000015.1:7297-8465 GCA_964405055.1 uncultured Muribaculaceae bacterium
TTATTTAGACTTGGTGAAGAATACGCTATTGCGGTTGATGAATTAAGACCAAAATTAATTAATAATGCCCAAAAAGTAAAATGGTATCCAGAATATCAAGGTAAACGAATGGTTGATTGGTTAAATAATATGTCTGATTGGAATATATCAAGAAAGAGATTTTATGGGTTACCATTACCATTTTATAATTGTGAATGTGGTCATTTAACTGTCGTTGGTTCTAAAGAAGAATTAAGAGAATTAGCCGTTGATCCTAAAATGGTTGATAATTTAAAAGAATTACATCGTCCATGGATTGATGAAATAAAAATTAAATGTCCAAAATGTCATCAAGAAGTATCAAGAATTGAACAAGTTGGTGATGTTTGGTTAGATGCTGGTATTGTTCCTTTCTCAACTCTTAAATATTTTTCAGATCGAGAATATTTTAATGAATATTTTCCAGCTGAATATGTTGTTGAAGCTCATGAACAAGTAAGATTGTGGTTTTACTCAATGTTATTTATGTCTACAGTTATTTTAGATGAACCACCTTATGAAAAAGTTGGAACTCATGGTATGGTTGTATCTGAAGATGGATCAAAATTCTCAAAAACTGGATATAATATTTCTTTTGAAGATGCAATTGAAAAAATTGGTGTTGATGCTTCAAGATATTTATATGCCTCAGCCAATACAGTAAATAATGTTTACTTTGGATTTAATTTAGGTGATGAAGCTAAAAGAAAATTATTATCTTATTATAATATGGCGGTATTTTTTGATACTTATGCAGCAATAGATAAGATAGATTTAAATAATTATTTACCTTCACAAAATGATTTTACAGTTTCTGATCGATGGTTAATTAAAACCACTGATGAATTTATTAAAAGATCAACTTCATTTATGAATGATTATAATTTAAGAGATGTATGTTTAGATTTTGAAAAATTTGTTGATGATGTATCAAACTTCTATATTCGAATTAATCGTCGTAGATTTTGGAAAAGTGAAAATACAATTGATAAAAAAGTAGCCTATTATTCATTATTTTATGCTTTAAAATCAGTTACTTTAATTATGGGACCTATGATTCCATTTATTAGTGAATATATATACCAAAATGTAATTAAAGTATATGATACTAGTAGTGAAGAATCATTATTTATGAATAATTATCCAACTG
>CAYOMH010000015.1:8565-11447 GCA_964405055.1 uncultured Muribaculaceae bacterium
AAAGTATATGATACTAGTAGTGAAGAATCATTATTTATGAATAATTATCCAACTGCAAGTAAATATAATATTGAAGAATCAATTATACCAATGACAGATTATATTAGAAATATTATTACTTCCTCATTAAAATTACGTAATGAAAATAATATAAAAGTAAGACAACCATTAAGTAAATTATATTTATTAAATACAACTGATATAAAAGAATATGAAACAATTATTTTAAGTGAATTAAATATAAAAGAAATTATTTACTTAACTGATTTTAATTCTTTAAAAAACGAATTTTTAACATTGAATTTTAGAAATGCTGGTGCATATTTAAAAGAAGATGTAAATAAAGTAAAAGAAATACTTACAAATATTAATAATCATAATTCTTATGTTACTGCTGTAAAAAATAATCAATCAATAGAAATTCCTGGTTATGAAATGGATTTAATTCCAAGTATATTTAATATTGAATCAAAAGCAAAAGAAAACATTTCATTAATGGAAGATGGTTCATTAAAAATTGGTGTCGATCTAAGTATTAATGAAGAATTAAAAAAAGAAGGCTATTTACGAGAAATAATTCGTAATTGTCAGGTATTTAGAAAAGAAGTTGGCTTTAATGTTGATGACCGAATTAAAATATTCTTTATAACTGAAAATGAATATATTAATAATTTATTAAGTGAATATAAAAACACTATTGAAAACGAGTTACTCGCAGTTATAGAAGAAAATAATGGCATAACCAAAGAAATAATAGACGATGACATAAAAATAAATGTTATTCTAGAAAAGAAATAATTAATTATTTCTTTTTTTTGCTATAATTAAAACAAGAGGTAAATATGTATGCTGAAGTATTAATTGAATATGGTGTTAAATCTTTAGACAAAACATTTACTTACTCAGTTCCAAAACATTTAAGTCATTTAAAAGTAGGAATGAAGGTAGTAGTTTCTTTTGGTAAGCAAACAATTAATGGTTTTGTTGTTAAAATAAAAAATACTACCGATATTAGTAATTTAAAACCAATTATTAGTATTACTGACGAAACTTTTATTTTAAATGATGAATTATTAGCCCTTGGTAATTATTTAAATGAAACAACGCTGTGTTCACTAATAACAGCATATCAAACAATGTTACCAAGTAGTTTAAAAGTTAAAGAACAAAAAAATAATTACCAACTATATGATCATTATCTAAAGCTTAATGGTAATCTTTATATAGATTACTTAAATAAATATCCAAGAAGAAAAAAAGCAAAAGAAATAATCGATTATTTATTAGATAATAATCAAGTATTAAAAAGTGATTTTACTTCTCAGATTTTGAATGATTTAATTAAGTCTGAAGTAATAGAGGTTTATAGTGAACAAAAGGTAAGAATAAAACCAAATACTGATGATTATTATCGCTATCAATTAACTGAGGAACAACAAAAAGCAATCAATCAAGTAAGTTTAGATCATAACGAAACTTATTTGATTCATGGCGTAACTGGATCAGGAAAAACTGAAGTTTATTTAAGATTGATTGAAACTGTTATAAAAAACAATAAAACCGCTTTAATGTTAGTACCAGAAATAAGTTTAACTGCCCAAGTAATCAAACAATTTTATGATCGATTTGGCTATGATGTTGCAGTATTTCATAGTGGATTATCAGCAGGGGAAAAGTATGATGAATATTTAAAAATATACAATAATCAGGTAAAAATAGTAGTTGGAACTAGAAGTGCTATTTTTACACCTTTAAATAATATTGGTATTATTATAATAGATGAAGAGCATTCAGAAAGTTATAAACAAGATAATAATCCTCGTTATCAGGCAATTCAAATGGCAAAATTTCGGGCCGAATTTCATAATTGTCCTTTAATATTTGGTAGTGCAACCCCAACACTTGAATCATATGCCAGAGCTATTAAAGGTGTTTATCATTTAATAGAAATGAACAAAAGAATAGGTTTAGCAACAATGCCAAATATTAATTTAATTGATATGAATCAAGAAATGAAAAAAAGAAATATGATTATATCTACAAGTTTAAAAGAAAAAATTATTGATCGTCTAGAAAAAAATGAACAAATAATTATTCTTTTAAATCGAAGAGGTTACTCAACAATAATTAATTGTCAAAGTTGTGGCTATACCTATGAATGTCCATCATGTGGTATTTCATTAACTTATCATAAATCATCAAATTTACTTCGTTGCCATTATTGTGGTTACCAAATAAAAAAACCTGACATTTGTCCTAGTTGTCATGAAGCTGCAATAAGAGATTATGGACTTGGAACCGAAAAATTAGAAAAAGAAATTAATCAATTATTTCCATTAGCAAGAACAATTAGAATGGATGCGGATACAACTACTAAAAAAGGTGCTCATAAAAAAATTATCAATGATTTTTTTAATAATGATTATGATATTTTACTTGGTACACAGATGATTGCTAAAGGATTAGATTTTCCTAAAGTTAGTTTAGTTGGTGTAATTAATGCTGATATGTCACTGAAAATTCCTGATTTTCGTAGTAATGAAAAAACCTTTCAGTTATTAAGTCAAGTTAGTGGTCGATCAGGAAGAAGTAATTATCCTGGTGAAGTGTTGTTGCAAACATTTAATCCAAAAAATAAAACTCTTAACTATGTAAAAAATAATGATTATCAAGGTTTCTATCAATATGAGATGAACATAAGAAGACAAATGTCTTATCCACCATACTACTTTTTAATAAGTATAAAAGTTACTAGTAAAATTTATGAAGAAGCTGCTAAAGAAAGTAATAAAGTAGTAAAATACTTAAAAACAAAATTAAATAAAGAAATAATTTTAGGACCAACAACTGCTTCAATATTTAAATTAAATAATATTTATCGT
>CAYOMH010000015.1:11547-12733 GCA_964405055.1 uncultured Muribaculaceae bacterium
AATAATTTTAGGACCAACAACTGCTTCAATATTTAAATTAAATAATATTTATCGTTTTCAAATAATCATTAAATATAGGGAAGCAAATAATTTAGTTAACACACTTAAAGAATTAACTGATATTTACAAAACCAATAATTTAATAAATATTGAAGTTGATTTTTCGCCAAGTCAAATATGATATTATTGCTAAAAAAATGGTGATTAGATATAATAAGGATGGTGAAAAAAATGAAAAATACAAGAATTGCTTTTTTTGGTACTCCAGAGTTTGCTGTACCAATATTACAAGGATTAATTGATAATTATGAAGTTGTTTTAGTTGTGACTCAATCAGATAAAAAGGTTGGTCGTCAACAAATATTAACACCTTCACCAATTAAAAGTTTAGCTATAAAAAACAATATAAAAGTAATTACTCCTGCTAAAATTCGTCAAGATTTTGAAGAAGTAATTAAAACTGATCTTGATTTAATTATAACTTGTGCATATGGGCAAATTATACCAAAAGAAATATTAGATTATCCTAGATTGGGTTGCATTAATGTTCATGCTTCATTATTACCAAAATATCGTGGTGGAGCCCCAATTCATCATGCAGTTATGAACGGTGAAAAAGAAACTGGAATAACAATAATGTATATGGATGAAAAAATGGATAATGGTGATATTATTAGTCAAGAAAAAATAACTATTGCTGAAACTGATAATACAGGTATTGTTCATGATAAGTTGAAATTGTTAGGTAATAAATTATTACTTGATACTTTACCAGCAATAATTAATCAAACAAATAAGAGAAGTGCACAAAATTCTGAATTAGTTACTTTTGCACCTATTATTAAAAGAGAAGATGAAAAACTAGATTTTACCAAGAGTACAATAGAATTAGTCAATCAAGTTAGAGGTTTATCACCTTGGCCACTTAGTTATTTATTAATTGATGAAGTAGAAGTTAAAATATTAGAAGCCAGTGGAATTAATAATGAAGATGAAATTACGACTGGGACCATTATTATGGTAAATAATGATGGATTATATATTAAAACTATTGATGGGGCTTTAGTAGTAAAAAGAATTAAAATTTCCGGAAAAAAAGAAATGAACATAAAAGAATATTTAAATGGTATTTCAAAAGAATTATTAATTGGAAAGATTGTTAAATAATGAAATTATCTATTAATGA
>CAYOMH010000015.1:12833-14600 GCA_964405055.1 uncultured Muribaculaceae bacterium
ACAATATATACATATAATACTACTGAACAAATAATTGCAATTACTTACTATAAAGGCATTAAAGAAATAAATATCAAATTTAACAATTTAAATATTGTTTACACAGTAGCGTATAATATAAACAAATAAAATGTCAATTAAAATAAGTACTCTGTAAATTTAATTGTTAACTTGGCACTTAGTTGAATACATTATAAAATAATGTGCTATAATAACTAAGTAAGGAAGTGACATTCATGAAAGCAATACTTAATGATATTAGTGGATTTTTGCATTTACTTGCATTTAAAGACTTTGTAATTATTGGCTTAGTATTTGTTATTTTAGTATTATTATTAGTAATATATTATATTTTAAAGATAAAAGAATACGCTAATGAAGAGGTTATAAATTTAAAAGAAGAATTGGATTTAAAATCAATATCGGAAGAATTAGAAGAACCAAAGATCAAACCTAAATTCTTTACTGAATATGAAGAAGATCAAGAAGAAAAGGCAATTATTTCTTATCAAGAATTACTGAATAAAAGTAGTGAAGTAAATTTTTTAGATATTCCTGAAGATGAATATCAAAATTTTGAAGTAAAAATTAAAAAAATTAATCTTGAAGAACCAAAAGAAAATAGTTCAACTAAAATTAAAGAACCAAAACCAAAGAATGTTCCTTTAATGAGCTATCAGAGTGATGATGAATTTTTACTTGCTCTAAAAAAATTACAAAACAATTTATCTAAATAAGCCGAAAGGCTTTTTTTAAGGAGTATTATGACATTTTATATAAAAACCTTAGGGTGTAAAGTAAATAATTATGAAAGTGAAATGATTAGTGAACAATTAATTAATAATGGTTATGTTTATGATGAAATAAATCCTAAGTACATAATTATTAATACTTGCAGTGTTACAAATAATGCTGATTCAAAATCAATGCAAATGATTAGGCAAGCTAGGAAAAATTATAAGGATTCCGTTATTATTGTTGTGGGTTGTTTAGTTGAAGCTAGTAAGGAAAATTTAAGTAAAATTGATGCAGAAATTATAATTGGTAATCATGATAAATCCAAAATAATTGATTATATTAATGAATATAATCTAAATCGTAAACAAATAATTTCCTTATATAATTTAACAAAATCAGATTTTGAAGATATGTTAGTAACAAATTATAATTCTAAAACTCGAGCTTTTGTTAAAATTCAAGATGGATGCAATAATTATTGTTCATATTGTATTATTCCATTTTTAAGAGGAAATTTAAGATCAAAGGATTTTGACTTAGCAATAAAAGAAATAGAAAATCTTGCCAATCATCATGAAGAAGTTGTTTTAACTGGAATTCATACTGGTTCATATAACAGTCAAGGTAAAGATTTAACTGATTTAATTAAAGAAATAAGTAAAATTAACAAATTAAAAAGAATTAGAATTTCTTCAATTGAAATAACAGAAATAAATGATAAATTTTTAACAGAATTAAAAAACAACAATAAAATTTGTGATCATTTACATATTCCAATTCAATCTGGAAGTAATGAAATATTAAAAGCTATGAATCGTAAATATGATAAAGAATATTTTATTGAAAAAATTGAAACCATCAGAAAAATAAGACCAAATATTAATATTACCACCGATTTAATCGTTGGTTTTCCTAATGAAACAGAGGAAAAATATCATGAAACTCTTGAAACTTTAAAAACTATTAATTTCGGTAAAATTCATGTGTTTCCTTATTCAATAAGAAAAGGAACCAAAGCAGCGGAAATGA
>CAYOMH010000015.1:14700-16644 GCA_964405055.1 uncultured Muribaculaceae bacterium
GACATAATAAAAGGAATATTAAAATAAAAGAACACTTATTGGTGTTCTTCTGATTTATGTACTAATTGTGAACAACTTTCACGTACACCTTGCATTCCTAACACTTGTTCTGCTCTGTATAAAACAAGTAGTGCCTCAACTTCGTTTTTTGATAATGTGGACATAATCTCAAGAAATTCCTCTTTTGTTTCCATTGGTTTATTAAGAATTCCTACTAATTTTTTCCAATCAATTTTATTATTTATTTCCATAACACCCTCCATATAAATTTAGTTTAGCATTATATAAATACATATGCAATTGTTTAAATTTAAATTATATGATATTTTTAATAAGAGGTAATATGCAAGAGATAAAAGGTAAATATCGCACTTCTATTTTTGAAGGTAATAATGGTTATAAAGTAGGCTTATTTAAAGTTAAATGGGCTTGTGATGAATTAGATGATATCGTTAATAAAACGATAACTTTTTCTGGTTATTTTGCTGATCTTAATCAGGAAGAAACTTATCATTTAACTGGTGAATATAATAATCACCCTAAGTATGGTTATCAATTTCAAACTTATTCATATGAAAAGATTGAACCAGAAGATGAAGATGCAATAATTGAATTTTTATCATCAACAATTATCAAGGGTTGTGGCGAAAAAACCGCAAAAAAAATTGTCGAAAAATTTGGAATTGAAGCAATTGAAAAAATTAAAGAATCAAAACAAAATTTACTATTAGTTGACGGAATAACTGAAAAAAAAGCAAACCAAATATATAATTCGGTAATGGCTTATTCCCAAACGGATCAACTATTAATTGAATTAAAAAAAATTGGTTTTTCTATTCGTGAAGCATTAAAGTTAATTAAAGAATATTCCTTTGTAATTATGGATATTATTAATGATAATATTTATCAATTAATTACAATTATTGATTTTAATAAATTAGATAAAATATTTTTAACTAATAATGAAATAAATGATTCAAAACGAGTTAAAGCTTGTATTATTCAGTCATTAAAAAATATTTCTTTTAATCAAGGAGATATTTATTCTTCAAAAGAAGAAATATATAAATATTTAAAAAATAATTTTGCAATTAATTTAAGTGAAGATGAATATATGAGTATATTATATTCATTAAATAATGAAGAATTAATAATTGAGGATGAAAATATATATTTAGTAGAAAATTATAAAATGGAAATATATATTGCTAACACTTTAAATAAGATAAATACTAATAAAAGATCAAAAATCAAAAATTTTAATAAATTAAGTGAAAACATCGAAAGTGAAGTTAAAGTAAAATATAATGAAGAACAGTTATTAGCAATAAAACAAGCTGTTGAAAACAATATTGCAATAATTACTGGTGGACCAGGAACAGGAAAAACAACAATTATTAATGGCTTAGTAAAAATGTTTCGACTAATTAATGATTGGTATAAGGAAGAAGATTTGAATAAAATAGTTTTATTAGCGCCAACTGGTCGCGCAAGTAAGAAGATGGCTGAATCGACAAAGTTTGGTGCTCAAACTATCCATCGATATTTAAAATGGAATAAAGATGATAATACATTTGGTTATAATGAAGAAAATCCTCATCAACCTAAAGTAATAATTATTGATGAAACTAGCATGGTTGATACGTATTTATTATGTAATTTATTAAAAGGAATAAATCATAATTGTCAAATAGTATTTGTCGGTGATGAAAACCAATTACCAAGTGTTGGAGCTGGTTTAACTTTGGCTGACTTAATAAATTCAAAAAAATTTGTAACTGTATCATTAAAAGAAATTTATCGCCAAAGTTCAAATTCTTATATTCCTTTCTTAGCAAAGGAAATTAAAGAAAATAATTTATCAGAAGAGTTCTTTGCTAGCAAAGATGATTTTAAATATGTTAAGGCAAGTAGTTCACAAATCAAAGAAACAATTAAAAAAAT
>CAYOMH010000016.1:0-4008 GCA_964405055.1 uncultured Muribaculaceae bacterium
TTATCAAAATGATCAAGAAAAAAAGAATGTAGCAATAATTACAAGTAATTATGTTTATTTAACCATTAATAAAGTATTATTAAAAGAAGACACAAAATTACTTAAATATCTTAATATGATTAAAAAAGATGAAACAATTAATGAATATAAAGATGTAAATGAAAATTATTCATATATTATTTTACAAAGTCAAATTAGTAATGATGACGCACAAACAACAATTGATTTTAGTTCATTAATAAATATAGTCATTCCTAAACCAAATATTATGATTCCAAAATATAGTGATAAAATTAATGATTCTAAAGAATTTTTAAAAAATTTAAGCATTAAAGGGTTAATGAAAAGATTAAACAATAATGTTAGTGATAATTATAAAACAAGATTAACATATGAATTAAACGTAATTGAAGAAATGGGTTTCATTGATTATTTTTTAATTGTTTATGACTATGTATTATATGCTAAAAAAAATAATATTTATGTTGGTCCAGGCAGAGGTAGTGCGGCTGGAAGTTTAGTAGCATATTCACTTGGTATAATTGATATTGATCCAATAAAATATAATTTATTATTTGAACGATTTTTAAATAAAGAAAGAAAATCAATGCCAGATATTGATATTGATTTTGAAGATACTAAAAGAGATATGATTAAAGAATATATTACCAATAAGTATGGTAGTGAATATGTTTCTTCTATTATTACTTTTAGTACTTTAGGAACTAAACAAGTTATTCGTGATGTTTTTAAAATATTAGGTATTGGTGATAATAAATTGCTTGGTGAAATAAGACCAAATATTTCTCTAGAGGATAATTATCAAACTAATAAGAATATAAAAGATATAATAAATAACAGTAATAAATTAAAAGAAGCTTATCAAATAGCAATTAAATTACAAGGTATAAAAAAGCAAATTAGTACTCATGCTTCTGGCTTAGTAATTGCCAAAGAAAAATTAAATAGTATTATTCCAATGTATCATAATGATCGAGTAACTTTAACCGGTATTACTATGGATTATTTAGAAAATTTTGGCTTATTAAAAATGGATTTATTAGCCTTAAATAATTTAACAACTATGCATAACTGCTTAGATTTAATTGGTAGTGTTAATATTAATGAAATTCCATTAACAGATCCAAAAACATTTGAATTATTTCAAACAGGTAATACTGATGCAATATTTCAATTTGAAACTTCTGGCATGAAACAATTTTTAACAAAATTAAAACCAACAACTTTTAGTGATCTTTATGCGGCTGTAGCGTTATTTAGACCCGGACCAATGGAGAATATTGATTTATTTATTACTAGAAAAAATAATCATCAAAAAATTTCCTATTTACACCCAAATTTAGAAGAAGTATTGAAAGAAACATATGGAATAATTATTTATCAAGAACAAATAATTCAAATTTTATCAATAATGGCTGGTTATTCATACTCAGAAAGTGATGTCATTAGAAGATCAATTAGTAAAAAAGATTTTAGTTTACTTACTAGTGAACGTGAAAAATTTATTAATCGCTCAATAAGTAATGGCTATACAATGGAAACTTCATCGGAAGTATTTGCTTTAATTTTAAAATTTGCCGCTTATGGATTTAACAAATCTCATTCAGTTGCTTATGCATTAATTAGTTATCAATTAGCTTATTTAAAAGCTAATTATCCAACTGAATTAATTACAACTGTTTTAAATCAAGCAATTGGCAGCGTTAATAAAACTAAAGAATATTTAATTCAAGCTAATGCCTTGAATGTTAAAGTAATGCCTTGTCATTTAATTTTTAGTAATGACAAATACGTAATTGAAAATAATATGATTAGATCACCATTAACTATTATTAAAGGTATAAATGAAAATATCTATTTAAAATTAAAAATTATTAGCCAAAAAAATATAAATGATTTTTTTGATTTTATTAGGGAATGTATTAAGGAAAACATTGGCAAAGAAATAATAATTTCTTTAATTGAAACTGGTTGCATAGATTATTTGAATTATAATCGTCAAACCCTACTTAATAATTTAAACAAAGCAATTAATTATGCAGAACTAACTAATGAAGACAAAAACATCGATTTAATTAATAAACCAAATATTGATATTACGGATGAAATGGCTAGTGGTGAATTAATTCAAAAAGAAATAATCCATTGTGGTTTTTATTTAAGTAATCATCCTGCTCATCAGTACTATCAAAAAAGTATGGTCAAAGTTATTGATATTGTCAAACACTTTGATCAAAATATTAATTTAGTTGTTTTAATAGAAAAAATTAAACAAATCAAAACCAAAAAAAATGATGATATGGCCTTTATAACTGGTAGTGATGAAACTGGGGCAATTGACTTTTTATTATTTGCCAAAAATTTTAATTTGATAACTAATATAAATGAAAATAAAGTATTATTTATTAATGGCTTAGTTACTAAAAAGAACGATAAATACAGTGTAATAATTAAACAAATAAAAAATGTCTAATAAACCATTTATAGGTAATATAATTTTATAATTATGGTATAATTATTAATATAAAATGATTAGGAGTTATTATGAAAATAAAACGTAAAGCTTGCTTAAATTTTCTTTCTTTTTTGGTTCTATTATTTTTAGTAGGAGTAGTTTTTAATGACATTAAAGATGTGGGCAATAAGGAACCCCAAAACAATACTTCATCAATTAAAAAAGATCTAGCTAAAGAATATCAAAAATGTCTTGAACTTGAATATGATGAAAAAATGAATACCGAAGAATTTAATAATAAATTAAAAAAAATAGAAGAAAATCTAAAAGCGCAAAATGTAAGTTTATTATTTAATAGTTATTATAAAGATTTCCGTTATACTTTCCAAGCTGATCGTGACTATTATGGTGCAAGTTTATATAAATTAGTTGATATTAATTATATGATTGAAGATTCAAATAATAAAGGTTATTCATTAAGTTCTAAGCCAGTAGTTAAATCATGGATGGAAAGAATATTAAACGTTAGTAGTAATGAAGCTCATAATAAATTAGCTGCTCAAATTGGTTTAGAGAATCTTCGTAATTATGCTAAGAACTTAGGGGCTAAACACGTTATGGATTATCGCTATTTTGGTAATTTAGATGTATATGATGTAGAAGTATATATGAATAATATATATCGTTTAATGAACCTTAATAATGATAATAGTAACTTTTTAAAAAAATGGATGAATAATCCTAATCAAAATAGTTTAAATATAAATGAAGTATCTTATTATCATAAGTATGGAATGTATAATGAATTTTATCATAATGCTGGAATAGCAATTAGTGATAAACCATACTTAATAATTGTTTTATCATATACAAGATTTTTAGATGAAAAAGCAATATTCAATAAAATCTCTCGAGATTTTTACAACTTAAATTTAGAATTAGAAAATAATCAAATTACCTATTGCCAAAATTTGATTTACAATGGAGAAGATAATGGATGATAAATTAAAAAGATTTTTTGCTAAAATTAACTTTTCATATGATGATAATTTTAATTTTACTATAATTGATAAAGTTATTGTTCATCGTGAAAAAAAAGAATGGGACATTTATTTAAAGTGCGATAAAATTATTGATTATAATGCATTAAAATTATTAATTGATCAATGTGAAAAAGGTACTGACGATGTCAAAAAAATTAATTTAGTTTGCTCAGTTAATAATTTTAATCATGATGATTTAAAAGAAGTTGTTACTAATTATTTTAATCAAGCATTAATTGATTTTCCATCTATTCGTGGTTTAACCATTGCGGATATAAATTTTAATGATAGTGATGTAACTATTGAAGTAACAAATAAAAATGAATTTAATACTATAACTAAACTAACAAAAAAATGGCAAAAACAATTAGAAAAATTTAGCATTAATGATGTTAATTTTATTGTAAATGTTAATGAAGAAAAAAGAGTATTAATTAAACAAGCAATAGCCGAAGAAAAAAGTAAAAGTGTTATTGTCAAAAAAGTACC